>JARVGJ010000028.1 GCA_029762595.1 Methanolobus sp.
GTAGCACATAAGTGTTACGGATAAATCATATGTTCTTTGAGAGGAATATATGATCAGCTTTTTTAAATTATGATCTATGCTATATGCAGGGAATGTGAATAAATTGCAAACAGCTTCCTTTAAGGTAACATCAGAAGTTTTCCACTATATCTGATAAAAATAGATTATTTTCATAAAAATATTCACTATAGGTCTTATGACTTAGGATCCATGTAACCAATGGTAATGCATCCAATGGTCAGTGGATCAACACGTATATTCAAGCCTGAGGCCCGATCCCACTTCTTTGACATTACAGATCTTTGACAGTGCAATCTTTGAATCAAGGTCAGTACAATGACATGCATGAACTTCCTCTGGTCTGAGTTTGCGGAAATACTCAATCGTTCCCCTGATCCTGGAGTCGGTCGGTCTTAGCAGGTGTAAACCCCCGATCACATCCCGGACCCTTTCTTCACCGCAGATGTCCTTTGCATACTCTATGATGTTACAAATGCCCGAATGTGAGCAACCGGTAACTATAACGAGTCCCACGTCTGTCTTTACAGCAAGGGCTGAATCATCAATAAGCTTGTCATCTTCTTCCTTGCCGTCAATGATAACTTTGCTTGCCAGGGGTTCATGTTCAAAGTCAAAGACCCGGGGGATCTCTCCCAGGAATACAACATTTTCTGTAAGCCACAGCGGTTCACTGCTGAGTTGCAGTCTGAATATCCTTGATAGCTTTTGGGCGCACACAAGTGTCCCTGCCTCTCCAAGGCCTTCATAGGTCCTGGTATTGAAGACAAGTGGGTGGGCGACTACTGTTGGATCCCTGTGAGCGTTGCCTTCTATCTTTGCTTCAGTGAATAACCTTGAAATGGCGTCCAGTCCCCATGTGTGGTCCAGATGGGCATGTGACAGGACAATATGGTCAAGATCAAGCAGGTCTGTCTTCATCTTGTATGCGTTTTTTATGAACGCATCGGAATATCCGGTATCAAAAAGTATCCTTTTCCCGCTTTCTTCTATAAGATAAGAAACTCCGGGCTCACCCAGAAAATACCTGTCAATAAGGGTGTTGTTATCCAGGAGGACCGTTAATCTCATAATATAGGATAGATGCAGTAGTTTAAAAAACTTACACCAGGAAAATGTGAAAGCTGGCCACGATCAGTCTTTTTTCTCATCTTCCAGTGCTTTGCTCACTATCTTCATGGCACACAGGTCCCCGCACATGGAACATGCTCCGCTTCCGGTGTTTCGGCTGTCCCGTATGCTCTTTGCTTTTTTCCCGTCTATGGCAAGGTCAAACTGGGTGTCCCAGTCAAGGTTCTTGCGGGCATGTGCCATCCTGTCATCAATGGCTCTTGCTCGTTCTTTCTGCCCTTCCTTTGCAAGGTCCGCCGCATGGGCTGCTATCCTGGTGACAATGGTACCTTCCCGGATGTCGTCTGCCGTAGGCAGTGCCAGATGTTCTGCAGGTGTGGTCATGCACAGGAAATCAGCTCCGCACATACCGGCAAAGGTCCCGCCGATGGCTCCTGTGATGTGATCGTATCCTGGAGCAATATCTGTGACCAGAGGACCCAGCAGGTACAGGGGAGCATTGTGACACAGGCTTTTCATTCCCCTGACACTGAGCTCGATCTCATCGATGGGAACATGTCCCGGTCCTTCCACAAAGCACTGGATGTTCGCTTCCCAGGTACGCTTTACCAGCTCACCCAGGGTTATGAATTCCATGAAAGAAGGTCCGTCTGAGGCATCATGGATGCACCCCGGTCTCATCCCGTCACCCAGGCTTATGGCCATGTCATATTCACGGGCTATTTCTAGAAGGTAGTCATATTCTGCATAGAAGGGGTTGTCCTCTCCGTTGTGCAGCATCCAGGCAAGGGTGAATGAACCACCCCGGCTGACGATGTCAGTGATCCTGTTGCCTTGTTTTATGCGTTTCAGGGAATCCTGGTTGACACCTGCATGTATGGTTACAAAATCAATCCCATCCCTGGCATGTTTGCGTACTGCATTGAACATGTCATCGGAGCTCATATCCACCACTGTCTTCTGTGAGGCTGCGGCCTGGTATATGGGGACAGAACCCAGGGGAAGGTTCACTGCATCCATTATCCTTTTCCTGATAAGGTCCAGGTCCCCGCCTGTGGACAGGTCCATAAGGGCATCGGCACCAAAGGCCTGTGCTGTCTTTGCCTTCTCCACTTCCTCATCGATATTGATGTAGTCACGGGATGTGCCTATGTTAGCATTTATCTTTGTACTGAGGTATTTTCCTATACCTACGACCCTGCATTCCCTTACAAGGTTGTTTGGGATACTTATAAGTCCCCTGGCAACACAGGAGCAGACGGTCTTAGCATCGATGCCCTCATCCCTTGCAACGGCTTCAATCTGTGGCGTTATCCTGCCTTTTTTAGCATCTTCCATCAATGTCATTTTTTACTCCGCTATGCAGTGTCTTTTTTAGGTCAGATACATTCTCGGGACATATATAGGTTTCATCTGGCATCTTTTTCATCTACAGGTTCCATCTGGCCGGAAGGATGCCACCTATATATACGGTAGTTTCAATACGGTAGTTTCGTGCTCTGTAGAAAACCTATTATCAATAATTTATCAACCGCAGATACACTCGCCTCTACAGAGTTGAGTGCCTGCTAAACATTCGTTTAGCAGGTCACGCTGATGCACGCAGATATTTTTCATATGTGCTTTATTAATAAGTAAAGGATCTCTACAGAGCCTGGTTTCTTTCTATATTTTTCATTATGGGGAAGGAGACTGCCTTTTTTACAGAGGGTGAATTGCGATCCTGACATTCAAAAAGCCACTCTTTTAATGGTTGCTATTTTGCGATGATAATTCAGTGCTTCCTTTTTCTTTCAGTTTCCTGTCATCGCTAATGATATTCCCATCCTCCAGCGTTATTACCCTGTTAACATATTCAACATGCCAGGGTTCATGCGTTACCATGACAATTGTCTGACCATATTTTTCATTCAGCTCTTTAAATACGTCCAGGACTTGTTTTGAGTTGTTGGTGTCCAGGTTTGCACATGGCTCATCTGCAAACATGATGTCAGGTTTTTTTGCTATGGCCCTTGCAATTGCCACCCTTTGCTTTTCTCCACCCGATAATTCATCAGGGACCCTGTCATGTTTTCCTTTAAGGCCAACCTTATCCAATGCTTCAAGGGCGGTTTTGTAGGATTCCTTCTTAGACTTCCCTTCCATCATGGAGAGCACATATACATTCTCCGCAGCGCTCATTTCGTTGATAAGCGCATAATCCTGAAAGACATACCCTACCTGGGTAAGCCGGTAATAACTCCTTTCTGCTTCAGGAAGACTTGAAACCTCCAGTCCCCGGATGGTATATTCCCCATCCGTTGCATCGTCCAGTAATGCCAGTATCCTTAGCAGGGTAGTTTTTCCACTGCCTGAGGCTCCCATTATGGCTACGAATTCCCCTTTATCGATCTTAAAAGAAACTCCCTTCAGGGCCTTGACAGCAGTCTCCCCGGTCCCATAGCATCTTTTTATATTCTTTGCAACGATCATTTTATCGTCCCCAGATGGCTTTAAGGATGCTCTCTCTTGATACGCTCCAGGCAGGCAGGATCCCGGCTATCACTGACAGTGTAAGCATTGTAACTATACTTTGAATAAGCAGCACAGGATCAATAACAGGGCTTATTTCCATGGTTTCATAGAAGGTTACCGGATTTGCCTGGAAATAGAACATAAGTGAAAAGTATAGTATCAATCCCGCAAATATTCCCAGGGAAACATAGAATGTGCTGAGAAATGCATAGGACAGTACAATGGACCTTGGGGTAATACCGACCGCTTTCAGGATCCCTATCTCTTTTTTCCTGTTCAGTACATTGATATAGATTATGATAAGGACCAGTGCTGCACCGACTATCAGGCTCACGATCTTGGACATGATATCTATAGCTCCCATGCTTTGCATTGCCTGCCTGATGAGGGATTCGGATTTATCTGCCCATGTATAGATCGGTTCGTTAACTCCGGCATCTCTTATCTTTTCCTGTATATGCGCTTCTGTTCCCTGTTTGTCAACCCTTACTACAACAGTGGTAGCTTCCCTTCCTTGCAGGCCGTATACATCTTCGATTTCCTTATAATGGACCAGGGCATTAAGATCCACCACTTCAAAGGTACCTTCCATAATGCCTTTGACCTTATAGGTCCTTTTTACCCCGTTGCTATATGTTACCTCAACAAGTGCTCCAGGTCTAACTTGTCCCAGGTTGTCATAGATCTCTGATCCAAAACCTGTACCTGCGATCATAGCACCGATTATTATCTCGTCTCTGGAAAGATCTGTTAGAAAATCACCTTCAGTGATGATATGTGGATATCGCGATATGTCATATTCTTCTATAGGAAGCATTCCGGTTATCGTTACGCCTACAACCTTTTGTTTATGGTTGATAGATGCTCCCACATCAAGTCTTTTTGTTGCAGCTCTCACACCCTCTACAGCCCGGACCTTCTTTAAAACGTTATCAGCATTGTTAATGTAGCTGTTATCTCCCATGGGTTCTATGACAATATCCCCGTATGGATAATCCTGCATGAATCCGGTGAACAGACCTGAAAGTCCTCCGATCATGGATGGAAGGAATACAAGGTTCAGGAAAATGAGGGAGAGGACAAAAACGATGAAGACCAGTGTTTTCTTATTCCCTCTTTTTACACTGCTGTATGCAATGAGGGCTCCCACACGGATATCATTGATCATATTGGACCCTTCATTGTTTCCTGTTGTTCACAGAGTTACCGCTGCCTTCCATTAACTGTTTGATTACCTCATCTTTTGACTTTTTTGTCCTGTAATTATTGTAAACAAGTCCTCCAATGATCATAAGTATGAGCAATATGGTGATGACCGTTCCTGTGTTACTGCTACTTTCCAGTACAATAAGATTGATCTTCCTTTCAATCTGTTCTTCGCCAAAATCATCACTATACGTTATAGTTACAGGGATCTCATATTCCCCTGACCTGTCGGCTATAAAGGTAATTACTGCAGGTCCGTCTTCGTTTGAACTAAGAGTTCCTATGAAAGATTCTTTTAGTCCTTTGAATGGATGGTCAGTATAGACGCGTATTGAGTTTATTGTTCTGTCACCAGAGTTCTCGATCCTCATGGTCAGCTCAACAGTGTCACCTTCGTATGGAAGGACAGGATTGACCTTTACAGATGCAAGATTCAAATTTCCCTTTTTATCAAGTACGGTTATCCTGATGTCATATTCATCAACCTGCTTACCATAATCGTCTTCATACTCTATGATCACAGGAATTTGAAACTCTCCTGATCTGTCTGCCTTGAACTTGAATAGTGCAGTCTGACTGGCATTTACGCCAATAGTTCCAATTGTGGAAGCTTTGATTCCCTTAAAGTTATGGTCCAAGTTAACGGATACGGATTTAGCTTTTGTTTTTCCAAAGTTCTCTATGCCCAGTCTTAAGTCTACCGTATCTCCCTGGTAGATATATTCAGGATCCGTTTTTACAGAAGATATCCTTGGTTCTGCATTTTCACCTATAACCCATACTTTAGCTTCATAATATTTCGTTGTTGGGATGGGTGTGTTTGCATATGTCAGTTTCATTTTGATAAGGTGTGGGCCGGGTTTAGCATCAGGCGTAGTTCTCATATGGTATGTAAGGTACCTTTGGCTGCTACTGTAAGTTAATTCCGGGATCCTGGTAACCATACTTTCTGTAACCATGATATCAGGGGGGAGACTGATGATCTCAAACGTAATGTCTTTGGGAGCTTTAGAACCACAACTTTCAAGATTTACTCCCAGGATGAATTCTTCATCGATACCTATTGACACGGGACGTATTTCCCGTAACTCGGCGTTCACACACACATTACCGGAATAATCCGCATTAGCCGTAGGGATTCCCGTTAAGGTGATCGCAGTTATTAACAAGAGCAAATTGATCAGCTTTATAGTTTGGTTCATTCTTTATTCCTCTCTTTTGAATTATTCTTTCAATTCAACAAGATCAGTTAATATGGGACCCGTTGACAAGCATTTACTGATTAATACTTTCCGGTTATCCCGGGTGTTTTTCCTGATTTACGTCCTGATTCCCGGTTTTTAGTTGTCGTTTTCTTGTGGCCATATAGTGATACTACTTTTGTGAACTCGTTTCCCTTCTGTATCTTTTATGGATATGTCAAGTTCATATGCAGATGAATTATTCCTTGGGATCTCGATGATGATCGGATTATCAACAGAAATGTTCTCATATGGCCTGTTGTTTCCGGCTGTTATTACATTACCGTCCTCCTTTAGTTCATAATCAGCATAGAGATCTATTTGCTCCTGCGGACTGCGAGGGACGTATGTGAAGACCAGAAGATCCTTATAACTGTGGCTTCTTGCAATTAAAAGGTCATCATCATGGTATTCTCCGCTTATACCGGCAACCTGTTCACTGCCCTTTTCAACAGTACCCACTGAGAAATACAGGTTAGCAAGCAGGAAGGCTGCAAGTACGACCACGACCAGTGCAATGAGTGATATGATAACGAAGCGTGTGATGTTATTCAGTCTATGCCTCCTAAAAATTTCAGTGTAACTGATATGGGAAAGCTTGTCCATAAATGTTACGTAAAGTTCAAACAGATCCGAACCCTTACGTTCAAAAAGGATCCTATCCCTGCTATCCGGTAGTTTCTCCTTCTTTGGTATGTGTTTTGGACATGTATTCCGGGTATGTATTTCAGGCAGGTATTACTTTCACCCTGCGGGGTCAATTCTTATCTAATATCAGTGCATAGTGGTGCAGCATGTCCATAGTCGTATTCACGGAAAAGAACAAGGCAGCTTCCCAGATAGCAGGGATATTAAGCGGAGGGCAGTATAACCGGGCCTCTGTGGAAGGTGTTCCTGTGTACGACTTTAAGATCGCAGGGAAGGAGTGGCGTATCATGGGTCTTGCAGGCCATATCATGGGCTATGATTTTCCCGAACAGTTCAATAACTGGCGTGAATGTGATCCGTCTGTGCTGCTGGATACCAGCCCTGTGAAGAACGTAACTAAAAAGCCCTATGCAGCTGCTATATCACTTCTTGCCAGCGGTGCCAGGGAGGTCATACTTGCCTGTGACTATGACCGGGAAGGGGAGAACATAGGTTTTGAGGCAAAGGAAATTGCTGAAAGGGTGGCCTCATTTCCTGTAAAGAGGGCCCGTTTCTCCTCACTTTCACCCGGTGAGATCAAAAAAGCTTTTGCAAACCTTGTTGAACCGGACTATAATATGGCGATGTCCGCAGAAGCCCGGCAGATACTTGACCTGAAGATGGGTGCGGCCTTTACACGTTTCATGACACTTGCAGTCAGGGAGAAGGCCCGCACCAAGGGTGTTATATCCATTGGCCCGTGCCAGACGCCGACATGTGGTTTTGTGTATGAGAGGGAGAAGCTTATACGCAAGTTCCAGCCAAAGGATTTCTGGAAGATCGAGGCACTTTTCAGTGCAAAGGGCATGGAGTTCACTGGCTCTCACAGGGGAGGGCACATCTATGATAAAGCAAAGGCAGATGAGATCTTTGCCAGGATCAGGGATTGCCGGACTGGTCTTGTGGACAGGAAAAATGTGAAAGAGGCACTTACACAGCCTCCTTATCCTCTGAACACTACCGAGTTCCTCAAACGTGCTTCCAAATTCCTGGGTATAAGCCCGGAAAACGCTCTTGAGATAGCTGAACAGCTCTATCTTTCAGGTTTTACCAGCTATCCCAGGACAGAGACCAATAAGTATGCTGAGGATTTTGATTTCAGATCCAAACTGGTCGCATTCTCCTCAGGCATATACCGCAGTTATGCACTTTCTATACTCTCTGCAGGGAAAATTGCCTGCCGCAGCGGCACAAAGGACGGGCATGACCATCCCCCCATCCATCCCATAAAAGCTGCATCAAAGGATGATGTGGAGAAAAGTGTGAGGATGCCGGATGCATGGAAGGTCTATGATCTTATTGTGAGGCATTTCCTTGCAAACCTTATGGGAGCGGCTGTGTTTGAGAAGACAAGGCTTGAGATCCTGGTCGGTGGGGAGATATTCGATGTTACGGGGTCGATACTCAGGGATGCCGGATGGCTTGATGTCTATCCCTTTGAGACCAGCAAGGACAAGTTACTGCCTGATATAGGGGAGAAGGAAGAGGTTGCTATAAAGGAGCTTAAGAACGTAAGATCTGAAACAACGCCTCCTAAAAGACTCACTGAGGCGGAGTTGCTGACCCTTATGGACAAGAACGGTATCGGTACCAAGGCAACAGCTCCAAGTCATATAGAGACAAATAAGAAAAGAGGTTATTTTGAAACAAAGGGTAAGACCATTTCCATACTGGATACTGGTTTTACTTTGATGGATGCTCTGGATACCACGGTCCCCATACTGGTGCAGCCTGAGATACGGGCCCGTATAGAAGCACTTATCCAGGATGTTGAGGATGGAAAGAAAAGCCTGGAAGCTGCTCTTGCCGAGGGGACCTTGCTGATAAAGGGTATGTATTCCCAGCTGACCTCAAGTAAGGGTGCCATTGCTGCAAGGATGGCAGGTACGATAAACGATGAACAGGTGGCTGCTGACAAGAAGAACTTCGTGGGCACATGTCCTGAATGCAAAAGGATGCTGCACATGATCAAGACCGATAAGGGAAGATTTGTGGGCTGCACAGGTTATCCGGAATGCAGGAATACCTATCCTCTGCCAAAGACCGGTGCACTTACGGTGGTGCGTTCCCAGCAGTGCAGCAAAGACGGTGTTGCGGTACTTAAGGTTGGCAACAAGTATTACTGGGCTGTGGGTGTTGGGCCCTGTTTTGCATGTGATGAGCAAAAGAAGTGTTTCCCTCCTGAGATAGTAGGTCCCTGTCCTAAATGCGATGGATCGATGTTCGTGATATCTGTAAAGGACTCACGTTTCCTGGGTTGTACCAATAGATGTGGTTATACACAGTCTGTTCCAAAGGCAGGGCGTCTCACAGTTCTTAAGACCCGGTGCGAACATTGCGGATGGCAGCTTCTGAGGGTAAAAGAACAAGGAAAGGATGCCCTGGAATCCTGTGTTAATTTAAAATGTGCCGGTAGAAAGCGAAATGTAGGTGATGTAAACAGAACTTGATTTAATACTAAATCAGTTTTGCTTGATTTGAGTTAAAAAGCAAGAAACTTTTATATACGATGAAATCTATTTTAGAGCTAGGGACGAATTGTAGGCCTATTTCCTGATCATCAAAAAATAAAATGGGTCATCCGCTAATACTACCTCCAATACACCTCCAATTCATGCAATTCGTCCCTGCCTCCTTCTATTGATGCTTTTTCTATTATGCTTCTTTTCCATAGCTTTCGTAGTATGTGATATCTTCCAGGTCCTTTCTGGTAGTTTCTTTGCCTTTTTCTGCTGGCCTGCCTATGGCAAGAACAGCCATAAGTTCCAGAGTATCAGGACAGTTGAGAATCAAGTTTACTTTATTTCCATTATTCAGTATTTCCCCCAGCCAGACAGCCCCAAGCCCAAGGTCGCAGCATGCAAGGAGCATGTTCTGGACAGATGCACCAATGGCCTGGATGTCCTTTGTTCTGTTGTACATTGTTGCGTTATCCAGGTAGACAGCTATAAGCATGGGTGAGCTCTGGATTATGTCGCCGTAGTGTGTGCATGCGGCCAGTTCTTCTATGGTTTTACTGTCTTTGATCACAATGAACTTCCAGGGCTGGTTGTTAAGGCCCGATGGGGCCCATCTGCCGGTTTCAAGTATCGTTCTTATGTCATCATCGTCAACTGGCTCTTCTGTGAATTTCCTTATGCTTCTTCTTGAAAGGATGGTTTCAATGGTTTCTGGCATGTTCTAAACCTCCGGTTAACTGGATAGTTTTAAAGAGAAGGTAAAAAAAGGTTATGTAGGTCAGCAGACCTACTTTTCGTTTAGTTCGCTGTTCAGCCAGGGCATCTTTGCCCGGATCTCTTTTCCGATGACTTCCAGTGGATGTTCCCTGTCCTGTCTTTCCATTGCGGTCAAAACAGGGCGGTTGGCCTTGCCTTCGAGTACGAACTCACGGGCGAATTCACCGTTCTGTATCCTCTCAAGGGCATCGTACATGGCTTCCCTGGAAAGTTCGTTGATGACCTTCGGTCCCACGGTCATCCCGCCATATTCTGCGGTGTTGGATACCGAGTACCACATCTTGTCAAGGCCGCCCTCGTGTATGAGGTCAACTATGAGCTTGAGCTCATGGCAGGTTTCAAAGTATGCCATCTCAGGCTGGTAACCTGCTTCCACAAGCACCTCAAAGGATGTCTTGATAAGGGAGGCCACACCACCACAGAGGTCCACCTGCTCTCCGAAGAGGTCGGTCTCGGTCTCTTCACGGAAACTGGTCTCATAAACGCCTGCACGTGTACATCCTACACCCTTTGCATGTGCCAGGGCCAGGTTCTTGGCATTGCCGGTGGCATCCTGGTAGACTGCGATAAGCCCGGGTACCCCTGCGCCTTCCCTGTATGTTCTCCTGACAAGGTGTCCGGGGCTTTTCGGGGCTACCATGTAGACATCGATATCGTTCTGCGGGACTATCTGGTTGTAGTGGATATTGAACCCGTGTGAGAACACTATCGCATTGCCTGCTTCAAGTCCTGGCTCGATCTCATTGTGGTATACCTGTGACTGGGTCTCATCGGGCAGGAGTATCTGGATGATGTCTGCCATTCTGGCAGCCTCTGCAACGGTCATGACCTTCAGGCCATCCTCCTCTGCCTGCTTCCAGCGTCTGCTGCCTTTGCGCAGGCCTACTGTAACGTCCAGTCCGGAGTCATGCAGGTTCTGTGCCTGTGCATGTCCCTGGCTTCCGTAACCCATTACTGCGATCTTTTTGCCTTTGAGCAGGTTAAGATCCGCATCGTTATCATAAAACATCTGTGCCATTGTATGTACCTCTTTTAAGTGGAATACCTATAAGTGTCTGAATAATTAAGAACTCTTCTGTCCTCTCCTGAGGGCTACCTTTCCTGTACGTACCATTTCCTTGATGCCAAAGGGCCTGAGCAGCTGTTCTATGGCAGTTATCTTGCCCTCATCCCCGGTGACCTCGATGATCATGGACTTTGAAGCCACATCAATGATGCGGGCCCGGAAGATGTCAGCTATCTGCATTATCTCAGAGCGGCTATTCACATCGGAGTTGACCTTTATCAATGCCATTTCCCTTTCAACGGATTCCTCTGAACGCAGGTCTGTGACCCGGATGACATCTATAAGCTTGTTGAGCTGCTTTGTGACCTGTTCCAAAACCTGGTCATCTCCCCTGACAACAATGGTCATGCGGGATATCGTGGGATCGTCGGTGACCCCTACTGCCAGGCTGTCAATATTATAACCTCTTCTTGAGAACATGCCCGCGACCCGTGAGAGTACTCCGTACTTGTTCTCCACCAGAACTGCAAGTGTGTGTCTCATGCTTTTCTCTCCAGGTCAAGTATTTCATTGATCGCAGCACCTGCAGGCACCATTGGAGATACGTTCTCCTCGCATTCCACGACAAAATCAATCACAGTGGGCCTGCCTGATGCGATCGCTTCCTCTATCACAGGGCGTACTTCCTCCCGCCTTGTGGCACGAAGTCCCAGTGCACCATAGGCCTCTGCAAGTTTGACGAAGTCAACACTGTTCTGTATGCAGGTTGCGGAATACCGCCTGTTGTGGAACAGTTCCTGCCACTGCCTGACCATTCCAAGGTAGCCGTTGTTAAAGATAGCCACTATTACAGGTACGTTCTCCTGGACCGCTGTTGCAAGTTCCTGGGAGTTCATCTGGAAAGAGCCATCCCCTGCAATGTCAAAAACGACCTTATCAGGTCTTGCTATCTTGGCGCCAATGGCTGCCGGGAAGCCGTATCCCATGGTGCCAAGACCTCCGGATGTGATGAAGGTCCTGGGCTCTTTGAACCTGAAATACTGGGCCGCCCACATCTGGTGCTGGCCTACTTCGGTAACAATGATGGCGTCCGGGCATGCCTCACTGATCTGCTCGACGATATACTGGGGTTTGATGCCGTCTCCGGTTGCAGGTTCTACATAGTAGAGCGGGTTATCCTTCTTCCAGTGATCGATCCTGTCGATCCATGCATCCGATGCTGATGCAGGTGAATATTTCAGGAGCTTCTGCAGTATCCATTTCGCATCCCCTACAATGGGTATGTCGACCTTTATGTTCTTTGAGATCTCTGCAGGGTCGATATCTATGTGTATTATCTTTGCGTTGGATGCAAATGCCTTGAGCTTGCCTGTGACCCTGTCATCAAACCTTGCTCCCACTGCTATGAGGAGGTCAGACTCCTGTATGGCGTAGTTGGCATATTTTGTCCCGTGCATGCCTAGCATTCCAAGGAAGAGCGGATGCTGGACAGGAAACCCTCCCATGCCGGTAAGCGTTGTTGTCACAGGTGCTTTTATCTGTTCTGCGAATTGGATGAGTTCCTTGCTTGCATTGGAACTGATTATCCCTCCACCTGCATAGATCACCGGGTTCTTTGCCCCTTCTATCAGTGAAGCTGCCTTTTTTATCTGCTGGAGGTTACCCTGGAATGTGGGTTTGTATCCCCGCAGGTTAACCTCATCAGGGTAGTAGAAATCTATCTCCTGAAGGGTGATGTCCTTGGGCAGGTCGATGAGCACCGGTCCGGGTCTGCCTGTGGAGGCTATATGGAATGCTTCCTTGACGATGCGCGGAAGATCGTTGGCGTCCTGTACAAGGTAATTATGCTTGGTTATGGGCATTGTGATGCCGGTGATATTTGCTTCCTGGAAGGCGTCATTGCCCAGGAGATTGCTTGGCACCTGGCCTGTGAACACTACCATGGGTACGGAGTCCATGTATGCATTTGCGATCCCGGTAACAAGGTTTGTAGCCCCGGGTCCGGAAGTGGCGATACATACCCCGGTCTTTCCTGTGGCCCGTGCGTATCCTTCTGCTGCATGGGCTGCAGCCTGCTCATGCCGTACAAGGACATGGCGGATGTGTGCATCATAGAGCTCGTCATATATAGGTAGCAGTACACCTCCCGGATATCCGAATATAGTGTCAACACCTTCCCTGTACAGGCACTCGACAAAGGCTCTTGCACCTGTCATTTTTTCCGTCGCTTCGGTCATATAAAATCCTCTAAATGTAATTTCGATATGCGTGTAAATTGCCAGTATCTTTCTTATAGGTTTCTGATATTCCTGCTTTCAGGAATACCCGATGGTCAGCAGCATTGTCTGCAGGTAACCCTCTGATCTTTAGCTGTTCTTTGAAGCCGGATCAGGCAGATAAGGTTCCTGTGCTCATTAATAGCTGGTATCCGACAGACATGATGGGATGTCGCAGGCATTATACTCTCTGCCTGCGTTCACTCGTGCGCATCTGAACCTGTATTTTTCCATTGGTCCGTGATCTTTTTAAACAAGCCCGGGCAGCTGGATCTGCTCTGTCCTTTTCATATGAGACGGTTTATTCCGTTCAGGACCGCTTCCACAGATGCCATTACTATGTCCGTGCGCGATCCCCTTGCAGTTACCATCTTTCCGTCCTTTGAGAGTTTTACCAGTACCTCCACAAGGGCATCGGTTCCTCCGCTGATGGCATCAACATGGTATTCCTCAAGCTGCACATCAGCGATACCGGATATGGCTTTTCTGATGCTTGCAAAGGCTGCATCCACAGGTCCGTCCCCGGTACCGGCTTCCACTACTTCCCTTCCATCCACCCGGAGTTTGACAGAGGCTGTGGGGGTGACCCTGTTACCTGACACCACTGTGTACTCCTCAAGGATGACCTTTGCTTCTCTCTGGATACTGAGCACGGTTTCTGTGATGGTCTGCAGGTCTGCATCGGTGACCTTCTTGCCATGGTCTCCGAGTTCCTTGACACGGTTGAGTATCTCATGGAGCTGTGTGCCATCCACTTCAAATCCCATTTCCTTGACAGCCAGGGTTACCGAGCTCTTGCCTGCATGTTTGCCCAGCACGATCTTCCTTTCCCTGCCAAGTACTTCCGGTCTTATGGGCTCGTACGTGCTGGTGTCTGCCAGCAGTCCGTGTACATGGATGCCTGCCTCATGTGTGAATGCGTTGCCGCCGATGAGTGATTTGTTAGGTGCCACAGGTATTCCTGTGAGCCTGCTTACAAGTCTTGAGGTCTTGAAGATCTCTTTTGTATCAATGCCGGTCTTACATTTGTATAACCATTCTATGGCCATCACGACTTCTTCCAGGGCGGTGTTTCCTGACCTTTCACCAATGCCGTTGATGGTCACATGTGCCTGCTGTGCCCCTCCTCTTAAGGCTGCAATGGTGTTGGCTGTGCCAAGGCCGAAATCGTTATGGCAGTGAATGCTTAAGGGTACCTTTACAGCAGAGCACAGGTCCTTGAATATAAGCTCTGTCCTTTCAGGGACAAGCAGTCCCACGGTATCGCAGAAACATAAACGGTCCGCTCCTGCATCGATGCCGTCGTTGTATATGGACTTGAGGTAATCGATGTCAGCCCTTGAGGCGTCCTCTCCGCTAAGCTCTACGATAAGGCCGTGCTCCTTTGCGTATTCCGTTGTCTCCACGGCCATCTGCCTTACGGCTTCCCTGTCTTTTTTAAGCTTTACATTGATATGAAGGTCAGAAACAGGAGCTACAAGGTGAATGGAATCCACATCACATGCCAGTGCAAAATCCACATCTGGCTTCATTATCCTGCAGTAGCTGCATATCTCTGCATTCAGACCCTGGGCTACAACCGCTCTTATGGACTCGCGTTCACCTTCTGAGGTGATGGCCGAACCTGCCTCGATAACGTTGACCCCAAGCTCATCAAGCTTGCTTGCAATAGCAACCTTATCACTGCTGGTAAGTGCCACACCTGGTGTCTGTTCGCCGTCCCTAAGGGTTGTGTCTAAAAACCGGACATTTTCGAATAATATAATCCCTCACGATATTTTTCTTTTATAGTGCATGCTAGCGGGTAGCAGCCTACAGGGATACACTGAAGTGCTATATATGTATAACGATTAATTTATCACGATTCATCACTTAAAGTGCAGATCATCTGGTGAGCAACCATTTCCAGATGGGTCTTACACTAATTATTTTTCCATGCGCTTCTATTTCCTCTTCCATTTCATCGGTGAGTATGAGACCTTCTTTTATGTTGTGCGCTTCCATGGCGGCTATAAGACCGTCGATCTCTCTTTTTCTGGTATTTTCGTTGTCCATATCCCAGCAGACCTGTATTGCACGGGTTACTTTGTTCTTTTCGCAGATAATGAAATCAACTTCTTTCTGAGTTTCATTTTTCCAGTAATATATGTCAGAGTATTCTCTTCTAAGATGGATGAACACTAAGTTTTCAACCAGCCTGCCATAATCTTGTGAGAATGAGAACGAAACCGTATTTCTCAGGCCGGTGTCCAATGCATATACCTTTCTTGGATTGAGCACCTGTTCTTTTAGGGAATATGAATACTTTTTTATGAAAAACAGCATGTAAGTGCTTTCAAGATATGAGGAATAACGTTCTACCGTGTCAAGGCTCATGCCGAAGATATTTTTGATCCTGTTGTACGAGTTTTGGGAGGATATGTTTGTCATGTAATATTTTGCAAGTTCTTCAAGTTTCTGAATGTCTTTTATGTTGTACCTGACCGTGACATCCTTTATCAGAATGTCCCTGTAATATGTGTACAGCAGTTCTTTCTTGTTCCTTTCCTCTTCTTCAAGTGTGACCTTTGGGAACCCACCCATCGTTATGTACTCTTTTAGCTCCTTTTTTATTGTATGGCGCTGTGCCATCATCTCCAGGTCCGAGTTTATACTTATGCCCCGAAAGCCTAAATGTTCTTTAAAAGACAGGGGATATACCTGTGTGTCCATGTGGCGGCCTGCAAGGACCGTTGAATACTCCGAGCTTAATAGTTTTGAACTCGAACCAGTGACAAATACATGAACCCGGCGGTTCTCATGCAGATATCGTGCGAATTTTTCCCAACCGTCTATGACCTGGACTTCGTCAAGGACCACGTACTGCTCACCGGAATTTGTTTGGATCTCGGTCAGATATAGTTCATATATCCGATTTAACAATTCAAGGTTCAGATCCCTGAAACGAGGATCTTCAAAGTTTATTATGAGGATATTCTCTTTTGCTATTCCGGCATCGATCTTATTTTTAAGATATTGAAGGATGATCGTAGATTTACCTGTCCTTCTTGCACCGGTAATTATCATTATCTCTTTTGCCCTGGATTTTCTTTCGATCTCTGTTAACAGTTCACTCCTTAACGTGCCGGTAAACTGCTCTTTTGTCCAGAAATTCCAGTCTATGAGTAGTTCTAATATCTCTTTTTTCTCCATTATATTATTCATGGATGATCGGATTATATATAGTTTACTTTTGTATCGGTAAGTTTTAACAAATACTTATCTTTTTCATCGGTAACTTTTAATTAATAGTTATTTTATTTATCGGTAATTTTTGCTTAGTACTTACTGTTTTTATCAGTAATTCCGGATATAATGCATTAATGTCTACTTTCCGGTTTCTAATTGTGGTGGATATGCATTTTCTCTGGGCAGAGTTTATGGACTGCGCCGCCTTCGGCGGGGATGTTGTATTGTTTTTTAGATAAAAAAGTAAGAACTGTAAGGGGAATGATCCCCTTTCAGAAGTAGTCGTTGACGCTGAGGACTGCTTTTGTGATCAGGTCCGAGCAGCTCTTAAGGTCTGCAAGGTCCAGGACTTCCACGGGTGAGTGTATGTATCTTGTTGCTACACTGAGGACTGTGGAGGGTATGCCTTCCCTGGTAAGGTGGATGGCTGTTGCATCAGTTGTGCCTCCATCGCCTACGTCGGTCTGGTATGCTATATCGTTCTTTTCTGCAGTCTCTACAAGCCATTTGATAACCTGTGGTGAGGAGATTATGCCCCTTCCGGCTGCGTCCACTATTGTGATGGCTCCGCCTTTGCCTATGTCCAGTACGGAATCCTTCTTGTCCATGCCAGGGTGGTCTCCGGGAATCGTGGTGTCTATGGCTATGGCAAGGTCGGGGTTAAGGCCGAATGCTGAGGTGCGTGCTCCTTTCAGTCCCACTTCTTCCTGTACTGTGCCCACAGCGTAGACGGTTGCCTTTATGTCCATCTCTTTAAGCTGTTTCATGGCATCGATGAGGATGGCACAGCCAGCCCTGTTGTCAAAGGCTTTCCCGGTTATCCTGCCGTTTGCAAGTTTTTTAACCTCGCAGTCCATGGAAACAGGTGTACCGATCATTATTCCCATCTTCGTGGCATCTTCCTTGTCCTTGGCACCCACGTCGATGAACATGTCATCTGCTTTTGGAGGTTGTTTCTTTTCCTCATCCTTCATCACATGAGGTGGTTTTGAACCGATAACACCGGGGATGGGACCGTTGTTTGTGTGGACGATGACCCTCTGGCTGTGCAGCGTTGGGTCGTACCATCCGCCTATCTTCACAAACCTTAAGAATCCGTTGTCATCAATGTACTTTACCATGAGACCTATCTCGTCCATATGTGCAGCCAGCATTATGGATGGCCCCTCGCCTTTCCTTACAGCAATGAGGTTACCCATCCTGTCAACTCTCATCTCATCCACATATGGTTTGAGCTCTTCTTCCATAATGGTCCTGATGTTCCCTTCACTGCCGGATATGCCATGAGCATTCGATAATTTTGTGATCAACTCTTCCATGATATCATCTTCTTACGTAATTCAGGGAAGTATGGGTTAAAAGAATATAAATGTTTAAGTCAGAAAAAAGAAGAAAAAAAAGATGTGAGTAAGTTTATGTGCTTACTCTTCCTTGCGGCGCTGCATGAAGAATGCAAGACCGAGTATTGCAGCTATTGGAAGTGCAATGGTTGGGAACTCAGGGATCTCAAAGTTCCTTGCAGCTGAGCCCACATCAAGGGTATTTGCATCTTGTCCAGCAGCAACAGTTACTCTCCATTGTCCTGTAGCAGGTGCATTTTCATCAAGGGATATTGTGATGACTCCTACATCAGTATATGGATCTTCTGTTCCAGGTTCAAAGTTTGCCTTTGAGATAGATACAGTCATGTCGGATTCAGCGGCACCGGTTCCAGGAATTGCCTGAACATCATATGAGTAAGGCATTGTCTGGTTATCTGCAGCAAAGTTTGCTCCATGGTAACTGAAAACCAGTGTCTGTCCTGGCTGGAGTATTATAGGATTACCTACCGCAGCAGTTCCTTCTTCATTCCATATATTCGCGTCATATGCTGATGCTGTTCCTGCCATAGCGATAATTGCTACGACGAGCATAATTAATATCTTTTTCATTTTCGTACCACCTCTTAATTAGTTAAGATTCTTACTATTGATACTCCTGTTAGTTTCTTTTCTATATAAACATTTGGAGGAGTATCCTAAAATGATACTCATAATTATGATGAGATATGTGTTTTAGGATGTTGATACATAAAAGCTCCATGTCTTTACAACGGTATTCCCTGCCTGGTCTTTGACGCTCAGACGTACTTCCACTTCTCCGTCATCAAGGTTGCTTGCACTGTAATAAAGGGAACTTGTCGTTATATCCGCGGCATTTGTCACATCCTCGCCATTCACATGGAGTGTGACCCTGGTCCTTTCTATGCCTGCCCGGTCATCGGAGAAGGTGGCCCTTATAGAAGGATTGTTGATATTGACCGTCTCGCCACTGTCAGGGTTGAATGTATTTATTTTTGGCTTGACCCTGTCGATGATGAATGTATCTTCCTTGTAAAGGCTCTGGGAATCCACGGTCTTTGCGGTTGCTGTGACACGTGCCACACCATCGTTGATATCATCATCGACTGTTGCCCTGTATATGTATTTGTTTCCGTCCAGTCTATCAAAGCTCACATCCAGCCTGTTACCACTGCGATCCCTTACCACCACAGTTGGTTCATCCCGCAGGGCGGTGGATGCTGTTATTGTAATGTCAGCATCTCCGGAGGTCTTCACCGGGGATATGCCTATTGTCAGTTTCTCAAGGGAAGTATCGGTGTAGATGGTGCCAAAGGTGTATGCCGTGTTATTGGAAAAGTCCTTTGCAGTTATCTCTACATTATATGTATCCTGCAATTTTATGGTGTATTTTGCAGTCCATTTTATGTTGTCTGTTGTTGTAAGCTTTACATATTCGGAACTGCCAAATGTCTGTGGGACAACCAGGCATTGCACTTCCATCAAAGGTTTGCTCGACGTCAGGGTGAGATATGTGATGTCGCTGGTCGGGTTTGGAGTGATGTCCAGTTCCAGTTGTGCTGCTGTGCTGTCGATGGTCGTGCTGGCATCGGCTTTTCTGTGTACCATTTCCTCATTCAGGGCATTATCGACTGCCTTTGACCTGAAGTAATATGTCTGTCCCTCAATGCCTTCAAATTCTGCTGATGTGGTCGTGGTCCTGCTTATCCATCTATTCCAGTTGATGCCGTCAGTGCTGTAGTCTATGTCATAGTAATATATGCCGGAATCATCATCTGTCCCGTTCCAGGTGACAGTAAACTTGTTCTGCCCGACGTTTACCGGCAGTGGGTCTACCCAGGATACAGGTGGCACTGCTTCTATGGTGTTGTCCTCACGCAGGTACGGTGACATGGCTGACAACGGTATGAAGCTCACCTTGTCGATTGCAAGTTCAACAGCTAATGTGTCCATATTACGGTTCTGGGCCAGGGCGAATGTGAGCGTGTTCTTACCTTCCTGCAATGTGACAGGCACCTGCAGGCGTTGCCATCCCTTGTCACCGTTGATACCATCTGACCATACTATCTGGTTGTTGAGTGTGACCCTCTTGAACTGGGACTCATCCTTGCCGGAGGTGCCCTGTTTATAGCTGTCCTTAAGGTAGACGGACAGCAGTACATCCTCTTTCCTGTCGCTGTGGATCTCCTGTTCTATGTAGTGCAGTTCAAAGCCTGGCTGGCCGCGGTTGCCTTCAAAGGTGCTATTGATGACAAAGGCCCGGGATGAATAGACACCGCTTCCGTTCACGTATGATCCTGTGACTGTGCTCTCATTGCCGGAGACGAAGGTCCATCCGTCATCGGATTCCATATCAGGGTTCACTATTTCTACAAAATCAACAACTGATGCTCCCGGGGTTTCAATAACTGAGCTTCCAAGCACCTGGGTCAGCCAGAGATGCACTGAGCGGTATGGGAAATTAGTAACTTCTTCTCTATGAAGCAAAAACTCCAGTTTCTGTCTTCCCTGCCTGAACCTCTCAGGAGTGAGTACAAGTTCCTGCTCCCATTTCTCATTATGTCCCAGGCTTACTTCTATCTCTTGCAGAATGATATTGTCCAGTTTTACCTGCAGTATGTAGTTTGTTTCTGCATGCTCGTAGTTATGTATGCCTGCGATAACCCGGGCTGGATCTGAGCTTGATATGGTTTCAGGATAATTTTCGGCCTTACCGTCAGGTCCGAGTATGTAAAGGGCTGAGAATGTTTCACTCTCCCTTGTTGCCTTTGCATAGGCGAACATGGCGCCTGCAACGATGATGGAGAGTACCATTGCGATCATAAGGGCCCTTGTAACCTCAGGGGAGATGCCATATATCTTTTTGTCATCAGCTCTTTTGCAGGGTTTCTTTTTGCGTATGGCTGATATTTTTTTACGTTTACTTGCAGTGAATCTCTTATCTGCATCAGTTCCTTTTTCTTCAGTTTCCTCTTTCTCATCAATGTCGCTGCAGTCTGAATCATCGGAGTTCAGTGAGCTGATGAACTCATGATATGAAAAAGTGAACTGTTCCTCTTCAGGAAGACGTCTTCTGGTAAGATATGTCAGGACAAGGAAGAGCAATGTGAGCAGAACAAGTGATATCGTTATGGAATCCGGCCGGAATTTCCATTCTGTGGTGCTGATGATAAATCCATCAAAGACCATTATGACGATACTGAATCCCACACTCAGGGTGAAGCGTTCGATGCCGGATATTTCCCTGTTGCCCGGGAAAAGTGCGGATATGAAGGCATATCCGGGTATGAAGAAGATGAGCAGCAAAGCAAAGATCATCCTTAAGGGTGTTTCACTGAAAGGGGAAACCAGGATGAAGATGATCGAAAGAAAGGACAGGATAAGTATGATCAAAAGGTCCTGTGTGTATATGGGTTTTTTAGGGATCGGCATCTGCTCACTATGTCCTGAATAGTTTTTTGGTATATATGATATATCTTTAATTATATCCGGATTATTATCTTATTTATAGGATTTATTATATATATTATATTGCCGGATGATTGTAATAGCCTGCTAAAATATATAAGTATAGGATTGCTATTTTAAGCAACAATAATTATAAAGGTAATTATACTAATATGTTTATAAAGATAATTGTACTAATAAGTTATAAAAATTATTGATATAATGCAGTCATATAAAGTCCCATATCACAAATATCGCACAACTAAATTGGAGAGGTATTATCATATATAAACGATTATTTATTCTGTTAGCCATTCCTTTGCTGGTAATAGTTCCCATTGTATTCTATTTTGGTGGGGCTTATGTGGCAGTGGCCTCTCTTGTAGTCCTGTTGCTGCTGCTTACCTCTCTTTATCGTTATTCTCCTAAGATATTGCTGCGCTGGTACAGATGCCATGAGGCAGAGCCTGCCACACAGCAAGGAATGCATGACATGATGGCTTCAGTTGCATCGGAATTCGCCATTCCCTGCCCGAAGATCTATCTGTTTGATGCTTCGATACCCATGCTATTCAGTGTAGGCACCCGCAAAGCGTATTCTGTAGTGATTTCTGAAAGCGCATTGAATATACTGGATGAGGATGAGCTCAGGGCGCTACTTGCCTGTGAGGTTGCAAAGATATCTATTGGGTCAGTACCTGTGAACACTTTTGTAGGCCTCATTGCAGGGTCAATTATGTCATTGTCAACGGTGGCTATGTGGATGTCCATGCTTGCAGGCTTTGGGCAGGAAAAGGATGCTGCCCCGCGCTTTGCCCGATTCCTTGCAATGGGCCTGGTATCCCTGCCGGCTGCACTTGTGGTGCATATCTTCGGTGTCAATTCCACTTTGAAGGCTGATGATATGGCGGCAAGTGCAATAACAGATGGAAGTCTGCTTTGCCGCGCTCTGTACAGGGCGAACAATTACATCAGGCTGCACTGTACGGAGGATTTCAACCCTGGACATGTGAATCTTTTCCTTGTCAATCCTCTGAGGTTGAATGATATTTTTGACCTGTATTCCTCAATGTTCATTATCAAGCCAGACATTGGGCAGCGTGTGAGCCTGATCAAAGAAAAATATGGAAGGGATGGTCAAAGGTGATATCATGTTCGCTATGCTAATGAATATATTCAAACTCATGAAGGACTGGCAGAAAGCCTTGCTGTTCAGCTTTGTCTCCTACATGGTAGTGCTTTTCTTTATCATCGTAGCTGTCGTTTTCATCATGAAGGGCTTTTCCCGCAACCTGCCTGTGTTGATGGGTATAACAGCTGGTTATATGTTCCTGCTGTTCTCAACAATGGTCGTTGCCAGGCATCTGTTCAGGAAGAGGCTGATAGAGGAAGAATAAAACAGTATGTGCATGCCTATAAAAGGTAATTTATCCGCGATCTCCATTGCCTGAAGACGCGGATAAAGAGCAAAAGCAGGTTTATTTAGCGAGCAATTCCTTGCGGTTCATGATATACATGATAAGCCCGGCTGTGCCTGCGAAAAGCATCCATCCCAGATGGGTGTGGAAAACCATCATTGTTTCTATGCCATAGTAGTAGGCAATCACATACAGCGTGAACACCCTTACAAGATTTGCAATATAGGCGACACACACGGCAAACGCCAGTATCATGAGTGATTTCTTGAGCTTGATCTTCTCCATCCTGGAGTAAGCCACCACTATACCTATCAGCAGGAACATTGAGTATAGTCCGGAGCAGGGTCCGCCTATGATTATTGTCATTGTTTCTGTCAGGCCTTGTATGGTGATGGTCTCAATGGCAACGATCTCCACAGGTATGCTGGTAAGCTTTAGCAGTGCCACGGTTGGCATGAGCACGAAGTAGTGATCGAAAAAGTGAAGGAATTTAATCCCCATCATGCCGAAGAATGTGTAGAATATGAAGTAAAAGGCTGTGAAAACCACGGATATGTACAGGCCGAATTCACCCATTTGCCTGAGATCTTTCCTTGATGTACCCATGGCAAAGAGAGAAGCTCCTATGATAAATGTCATGGAGTCCAGTGTGCCTATGCTGTCCCTGGTGACTATGTTGTATGTGGCAACAGCTGCCATTATGAACAGTCCGGCAAAGAGGAAGGTCTTTGAGCTCTTGAATGCGGAATGGTCCCCGGTGAGTCTGATCCTTGAGAGGACCCCCGCAGCGACCAGCAATAGCACGATACCGATAATAGTGGACCCTTCACTGAGCTCTATGGTGGCTCCTGTGAAAAGTGCAAGTACTACCAGGATAAGTATTATGTTTTTATTTTCGCCCTGCATTTTTTAACCTTTACTTTTAATCATTAAAATAGTATATATAGTTGACTGGAATCAGCTAACCTTATCATAATCATCATTTCTGCTTTAAGATACTCAAGTACTATACAAGTGCTATATTTATATATAATTGTATTATAATTATATTTTAATCATCCAATCGGGTTAGTACAGTCTGAACTGTCTGAAAGGGAGTTCATGAAGGCTGTTAAATAGAATGATCGGCATTTATATGCCAATTACAGAAACGAGGTCCTAGTTTGAGAGATTTCACATTGTCCAAATACAGGGAACTGCTTGAAGCCATAAGGTCAACAGACTATGTAACCAGCACTGTGCATGACTATCTGGTCTCCCCACAGGACCATTGCATAATCCTGCGCCATGATGTGGACCGGGCCGTGGACTGCAACCTTGCCATGGCAAGGCTTGAGGCAAGTTATGATATAAGGTCCACATATTATTTCAGGCATGTGAAGGATGTTTTCATCCCCGATGCCATACAGGAGATCGCCGGACTGGGACATGAGGTGGGTTTTCACTATGAGGTCATGGACAAGGCAAAAGGCGATGTTCAAAAGGCCCTTGAGATCTTCAGGGAAGAACTTGATGACCTGCGCCGGTATGCAGAGGTGACAACCGCGTGTATGCATGGAAATCCCTTTGCTTCCTGGTCAAACAGGGACCTGTGGAAGGACCACGATTTCAGGGATTTCGGGCTAATAGGAGAGCCATACTTCTCCATCGATTATTCCAAAGTGCTTTACCTGACCGACACAGGCAGGACATGGGCCGATCGCAATATACGTGTAAAGGACGTCCTGGAAACCCCGGAGGACTGTCTCAATGCAAATGCAGGTATTTGCAAAGATATAAGGACCACAGATGATGTTATAGCCCTGATCAAAAAAGAAGAAGTTAACCGTATATGCATTCTTGCCCATCCCAACAGATGGTGTGATGGCATGGCCCGATGGACCCGGGAGCTCGTCATGCAGAATCTCAAGAATGTGGGCAAGGCCGGGATAATAAAATACAGGGGAATGAGGAGTAAGGGGCAGTGAGACCTGTATGGTAATAATAATCGATGATCTAAGCGATGATTCTAACAGAGAGGAGTGGGACGATTTTGTCCTCTCACATCCCAAAGGTAACATCTTCCAGAGCTCCATGATAGCAGATATCTTTGGCAGGACCAAAAATTACCAGCCTGTAAGCCTTGCAGCAAGGGATGAAAGCTCAGCAGAGCTGCTGGCAGTGCTCCAAAGTGTGGTGATATCTGAGATGAACGGCATACTTTCTTCTTTCTCATCCCGGGCTGTCCTGCAGGGAGGTCCTCTTTTTGTGGATTCCTATAAAGGAAAGGAAGCTGCCAGGGCCCTGATGCAGCATTACAATAAGCTGGTCGGCAACAGGATAGTGTACACCCAGATAAGGAATATGTGGGACACAGACAACTGCCGTGAGATGTTGCGGTCAATTGGATATGAGTATGACCAGCACCTTGATTTCCTTATAGATCTTGACCGGGCTGGAGAAGAGATATGGAGCGACATCCAGAAATCCCGCAGGAAAGGCATAAACCGTGCAGAGAAAAGCGGTATCATAATAAAGAAGGTTGAAAACAGGGGTGAACTGCAGGCATGCTATGACCTGGTACTTGACACCTACAAACGTTTCAAGGTCCCGACAGCCGACATCTCCCTCTTTGAAGCAGCGTGGGAGGACCTGGCACCAAAAGGCCATGCAGATTTCTTCATCGCCTTAAAGGATGATTCCCCTGTGGGCACAAGAATAACCCTGAACTACAGGGAGATGGTATACGACTGGTACGCCGGATCAAAGCAGGGCGTGGATTACGTTGACGAAGCCCTTGCATGGCACATCCTTAAAGAGAATGCCGGCAAGTACAAGGTATTTGATTTCGGTGGCGCCGGCCACCCCGATAAACCATACGGTGTCAGGGAGTTCAAGCGAAGATTTGGCGGCGAGATGGTGGAGTTCGGCAGATATGAGAAGGTGCATAGCGGGATGAGAAAAGGGATTGCGATGGCAGGATTTAAACTATATAATAAAATAAAATAAAAATATAATTTTACACTAGAAGGTGCAAATAGTGAGGATAATGTTGGATATCGGCCATCCGAAGGATGTGAATATTTTTAGTGAAGTAATTCCTTTATTGCACAAAAAAGGACATACTGTCAAAATATATGCCCGTGTAAAAGAAAATACAGAAAAACTATTGAATGAGTATGGTTTTGATTATGAGCTAGGCAATTATTATTCCAGCATGGCAGGTAAGGCATTTGGGATTATTGCAAATGACATCTTGTTATACAAGATATCCCAAAAGTTCAAACCAGATCTTTTCGTTAGTCCCGGGTCACCCTATGCTGCTCATGTAAGTAAGTTGCTAGGCAAAAATCATATTGCTTTTCCGGATACAGAAATAGCCAGTATTGTATCAAAGATA
>JARVGJ010000029.1 GCA_029762595.1 Methanolobus sp.
TTCATCAATTGAGGACACTGAAAAGGAAGGGGACAATCTAGGATAGCGTAAGCTATCTATAAAAAATGAAAATGTGATACAAAATGAAGAAAAATAAGCAGATTAAAGTTTAATTTTAAGCTAATGAAAGCATAAAATGTAACTGAAAATTAAAAACATGGGTTAATCTGAATCCTCAGTATATTATTCATCTTCAGTTTCTTAATAACCAGCTCTGCGGTTTCTTCCACCTGCCTCTCCCTGAGACTATTCTACATCTTCGAATAATACTCTGCAATAAAGTCCGCCACCACGATCTTGTTACAATCCTGTTCCTTCATCGCTCTGTTAAGCATTACTGTCTTGTTCTTGCTCACCGTTGCATATAGTTTTGGTTTCATAGATTATCTCATTTTTGTTCTGAAAAGTGTTGATAGGTTCATTTTCGCTGGACCAACGTTTGTTTATTGAAAGCTCAAGATGAATATCTGGCAGTGAATGTCCCCATAATTGGCAATTACCTGCAAAATATACTTCTTTCCTAGCGGTTCTAAAAAAAGTGCATGAGGAACAAGCTTCACTAATGAAGGTTAGGACATATACGAACGATATAAAAGGTTATGTGAAAATTTTTGATTAGACAAACATATAGCAAGAATATGTGAGAACATTTAAAAGCAAATTGATTACAAATGCATATTCTAAAATGTCTTAATGATCTATAAAAGAGATTCTAAAGTGAATGATTAAGTTTCATTGGTTTTTTGCATTGTCTGAAAAAGTTTTGAGTTTATTTACTCCAGCCAAGATCAAATACAGTACCAAATATATTATTATAACATTTATCAAAAAAGGCAATAGATCAATACTAATTCTCATTAATAGAATTTCATTAGCAGCTATTGGACTTGACCAATCATATGTAGTAAAATAAGGAAATGGATAACCAAAATTGAATATAAAGCCATCACTTGATGAGTAAGGTAATAAGAATACAGTGGATATTGTAATTGTTACGGAAGATATCAATAAATCTCGTTGAATTTTCATATGCTCCTCTCGATTCTTTTATAAGTTACTCCATGTTTGAAAAATAGCAAGGCTTTGGATTTTTGAACAAAGCCTGCAAGTTAAAATTTCATTTGTTGGACTGCAATTCGCTTCTGTGTGGAGTATTAATAATCTCTGGGTGTACATTGTGACCGGTTTTACCCATGTAAAGGAAAGTCCACCATAGAGTAAATACTGCAGGAATTATAACAATACTCACTACTGTACTTATAAAATTCCACAGGATTGCAAGATATTCGAATGGTGCAAAAAGCATACCTATAAAATTGATTGCTATCACAACTACAACTGTCAGTAGCCAAAGTATTAGCACAGCAGCCTTGTTGTTCATGAAGAACATGTAACTGGTCTTTATTGCCTGAACAGGTCCAAGCTTATCAACAACAAGTGCGTAGTATGGTACTGCTAGGATAACACTTATAACAATGCCATAAATAATCCAGAGTGCAAATCCAGCACCTATTAATAGCAGGTTTTGTATAATTACATCAAAGTTAGTAATATCTCCTATCTGTAAAATTGCAGGTATCACAAATATAGCACCTGCAAACATAATCAGAGCGTACAAGATTTTTAACAGGAAATAGTTGAAAAAGTGTGTTTTCCCGGAATTGATCATTTCTTCATAGCTAGTACTGCCATTTAATGCTACATCTTTTGACATTCCAATTGCACCAGCTGTAAAAAATGCTTCAATTAGCATACTAATAAGTATAAGCACTATAACACCGACACCAAAAGGCAGAAGATATGGGTCGATTGATGCCATAATATTCTCTGCATTAGGAGATGTTAACATAGATGGCATGACAGCTATCGCAAACAAGATCATGTATGCAATCCATATTATCCCCGCCACAAGAGCGGCAAGAATAAAAGGCACAGATATCTTCAAATTCTTAGTCCAGGCTGTAAAGCCTCGATTTAATACTTCTTCTATAGTTATTGACAAAACAATCACCTCTAATTGGCATACTTGACGATATATAGTCGAGTTTGTCATATAACCTATAGCCATATATACCCTTCGACATATGGAGAACGTCAAATTGTCGTCACACCAATAGTTCGCTAGTTTTCCCTCCCTTTTGCTTTTATCGCAATCATTCTACCTCAAACACTGAACTACCAATTGAATTCTTATCTTTCTTCTAAGCCATTCTTCAACAAACAGAATGAATCTACCAAACCTGAACATTTCCTCATCAATGGTTATTGGACCTGGTATTGCTATTGTGAAATGTTTTTTCTGGAGATAGAGCAATGCGTTTCTCAGCAGGAATGATATTATGGTGAAGAAGTATCTGAAGATTACATCTCTTGTTGATGTTCTTGGTTTGACAATATTTCTCATCCTGTAAGATGATTCAATAGCAAACCGTCTTCTATAGACATTACTGATCTTCCTGGTGATTTCTGTAACTATCATTTCATCATTTTGCATTTCTATCTCCTTTATCTTTTCCAGTTCTAAATGTAAGCTTTCGACTGTATACTCCTTGAAGACCCCTGTTTCCTTCATCATCTTCAGTAATCTCAGTCTGATGATCAGTCTGATAAAGCACATCAAAAAGAATCCTAATTTGTGTTGAGTGGGAGTGACGGAATATCCTTCTTCATCGCCTTGAACCCTTTTTCCACAACATCTCTTTCTCTGTACACAGTCAGGCAATCCAGCCAATCAATCTCTCCATTGTAGAACAGGAAGAACTTCCCCATTCTGTTAAATCCTCTGGGATACAGCGTTATCCCCGATTTTAATAAGGACTTTGCTGATGTTTTGACTTTTCAAAGACAATCCAGAATCATTGAGGAATAGAGCTGAAATCTCATACCATGATTTTACATTATACATGGGAGTAGGTCAAATAATGCGGTTCAGTGCCATTGCAAGGATCATGCTCCTGTCTTTTTTGTTGAACAGATCTCCGGGAAACTGCCCCATCCTTAGCTACTCTACAATCTTCTGTAGTAGGATAATTTCTCCATAATTGTAAATTTTCAAGGGTTTACTGGAAGGTAGAAACGTTTCATCTTTTGAGTTAATAGCATCCATTACGATTTTTGTATTACACTCTTCATCGTTTCCTTATCCTGGCAGTTGGTTTCGTTTGGAATTCCTTGCTTTCCAATTTGTCCTGTTGATTTTACACATCAATGTTGCCGACGGTGCATTCAACAGCAGGGTTATCCCGAATGCAAAGCATAGTTGTTAGGCAATTAATATTTCAACTTCTTTCATACTAATAGATGCTCATTTAAAATGCAGGTCATCAATAATCCTTAGTATGCAACCTCCGGTAGAGTGTGTTACAACAACTGTATAACCAGATAGGATGCTCAATGTACCCATTTATCATGGCACTTTTTTCATGCTTGTTTTGTTGAACACTTATTCATACAGCTATCAATCATACATCAATGTACCCTCACCTCCATGCTTTATGCTCATTCGTCCCGTAACCGTGCCGAAGGCACAACTACGCCTGACAATAAGTACCAGGAAAACCTTCGATTGAGATTATTTCAAACCTCATTTATAGATTTTTATTTTTAGTGAACCATGTCTTTAATTCTGTATATCTTCATAAAATTGGAATTCATATGTCTCCAGGAATGGACAGGAACTTGATGTAGACACGCCGATAAAAATAGATTAAAAATATGCTCAGCACGATTTTGTGAAGTATGCCCGGGAAATATATGGTTGAGTTTAAACGTGCGCTCACAGCCAATTACAGAGAGATGTTAGCTCTGGCCATACAGGGAGGTGAAAATGGAAAGGCCACAAAACCTATTATAATTATCCTTGTAAGAGATGGGATTAATTTTTTACCGTGACCCTAATAATGTTATTAATATTCTAAACCGTGCTGCAGGGATGCAGTTCAAGCTTGTAGAAGTGAATCGTTAGATTGCATAATGAAACAGAAAGCAGCCATATTCATGGGTGCTAGTTCACAATATACAGTTTAGAAGGAGAGACAGAAGTTCAATATCATCAAAATTCAAGTTTATCTTGCGTTTGAACCTTTTAGATAGTCCGGCTGTATCGGTGGATGCTACAACATTAAAAGAGGCTTCATCCCATGCAGGGTCCCTTACCAATGTCAGTGACCTTGCCTGGAAACCCTCTGCCCATCCCTCTGATATGGAACTGGCTTTTCCGTATACTGACCAGGTCCTCTCCCAGACACCATCCAGGATCTTCTGTTCAGCCACTTTGTCTTGAGATCTCAACCCTTACCATTGCGGATGTTGGTGTACTCCAGGCATCGATAACCCTGCCTATCTCATGGTTGGGGTCTTCAGAAAGGTCACAGCCATGTCCGTTGTCACGGGGACAGATGCGGACAACGGCTTTTTTGAGCGAGGCTATTGCACTGGCTGCTTCTGAGGTAGGAACTCCCCAGCCGTTTTTGTTTATTTTGCCGAGTGGAAATGCAGTTCCTTCAATAATGATAGCCATCGGCATTTCATTACAAATACAACAGCTATAAAAAGATTATACAAAAAAAACTAGCAAATAAGCAAGCCGGATTATTCACTTATCTGCGCTCTCTCCACATATAGACCAGGATTAAGACAGTAAGAATTAATATAAACGGTAACGCAAATAATTTTAGTAGACCGAGAATTGTTACAATAATTGCAAAGAATAAAAAGGAAACACTATTCTTTAAACGGCTCATTTCCAGTGTCTTAAAATTCGTTCTATCGTCGTCTTTGTATCCATCAGAGTCAGTTTTGATAAGCAGAGCGTCTTCTCCGCCACCACCGTAAGAATGGGTCACGCCGGTCAATATATAGCCGCCGTCATTGGTCTGCCTGACGGAAAACCCCCGGTCTTCCCCGCCACCGCCAAATATACGATTCCATTCCTTATTTCCCTCCGAATCGGTTTTGATAAGGACCATGCTACATGGAATCCATCCATCACCTCCACCGTAACCGGTTATGATATAACCTCCATCGGAGGTCTGTCGGACGGAATTCCCATACCCAGAACCGGCTAATTTCCTGCTCCATTCCACATTCCCTTCGAAATCGGTCTTGGTAAGTTGGATATCATAACCGCTTCCTGCAATGATGTAACCACCATCTTTCGTCTGCCTGACATCTTCTCCTTCTATTTCCTTAATCCATTCCTCATTCCCTTTGGAATCAGTTTTTACAAGCCAATCTCCCCCGATAATATACCCGCCATCGTTGGTCTGTTCGACGGAACGTCCGCCTTCATGCCCTGAATCGCCAAATACCTTATTCCATTCCATGATGCCGGATGAGTCGGTTTTAATGAGCCAGATATTTTCCCCGGCCGCACCGTAGGAATATGTAGAACCAGCAACAATATACCCGCCATCTGAAGTCTGCTCAACGGAATAACTGAAATCATCGTCTCCCCCTCCAAATGTGGTATTCCACTCCATATTGCCAGCGTTGTCGGTCTTAATAAGCCAGACGTCACGCTCATCTCCCGTATAAGTACCTGTTATGATGTAACCGCCATCTGAAGTCTGCCGGACAGATCGGCCGGTGTCAACGTTACTGGCATCAAAAACCTTCATCCACTCAAAGGTGCCGTTTGCAGCTGTTTTAATCAGGCAGGCACCCTCGATGAGATGATATTCCCCGCCTGCTTCCCAGCGTTTGTGGTAGTAGCCGGTTACTACATAACCACCATCCGTGGTTTGTTCAACACAATATGCTCCGACACTGTCACTGGACTCACCAAAAAGAACTTTTTCCCATCTCTCTTCCTGTGACTCTCCGGCTGCCCCGCTGACAGCAATCACCGAAAACAGGAAGATTATAAATACAGCCGTGCAGAATTTCCTTGCTGTTAACGACGTTGCTTTTTTACACATAACATCCTTTTTGGTTGAATTGTCCTAATCAGTAAATTAATTATTCTCAAGTGGCAAAAGTATAAAAAAGTTATGGATGCGCAGAGAGCCAAAAAAGGATGACGTTAAGATCATACCACCAGGTAAACATAATCAGTTTTATTCCCGGTAGGACGGGTTAAGTATTATCCTGCTCAATCGCTTCAACAATGTTAGTTAAAAACAACCTGTACTCACGCATGAAAATCACCTCATGCATGCGCATAAACCAAATCTGAAAAAACGAGGGGAAGCAAATGTCCAATTTAAGCCATATTATATATATAATATGTGAACATTTTTGCACATAATGTGGGATTCTACTAAACTAGGGATATTCAAGAATCTAACTCATCCAACAACAATATCGGATTTATCAACAACCTTGGAGTTAGACCATTCCACAATTTCTAAAGCCGTTAACTCACTTAAATCAGATGGTCTTGTTGTAAAACAAAAAGAAGGCAAAGAAGTATACGTTGATCGTTCTGAATCATTACATTCTCGTTCATTGAGAAATATTATTGTGGAATATTCTCGTCTTCCATTGGATAAGATATTAACATCTTCATCATTACGCACTTTAAGTGTGTTGGAGAACCCACGTTCAATTATGGATATTGCTGAAATCACCGGGCTTAACAGGAAAACAGTGTCATTAACAATACATGAGCTGGGAAAATATGGAATCGTTCTCAAAAAACAAAATCAATATGTTTTGAGCGAACGTCGTCCTTTAATTAAAACTTTTGTTGAGAATTACTGGAAGTACAAGACAAACCAAAACCTTAGAACGTTTTCTGAAAATGCGGTTTTGATATGGCAGAGAGGACCGGAGTTCTTATTCAAAATCGATTCAGAATTCGATGATGCTAAAAAAGAGATTAAGAAAAAGACAATTCATCCTACTGCAATAAGCATATTTCATAAATATGATCTAAAGGTCATAAGCGATACAAGATATTATTTTTACAGCAAAAGGAAGCTTAAAGATGAAGATTACATCATACACACAATCTTGATTGATCCATATAGTTCAATTTATAATTCATATGCTCTGGCCCTTCACTCAAAAATATGTCCTTCAAAATTAGTGGAATTTGGAAGATATTATGATATAGAAGACCACGTGAAAAGACTGCTAGATTACATCGATACAAAGAAGAAAAATAGTGATTATGTTCTTCCATGGAATGAATTCCAGGATATGTTAAGGGATTTGCAGTAACAGGACGAATAAAGATGAGTCAAGGATTATTCGATAGACATTATCTTGGAAGGGAGTTTGAAAAGCTCAATGAGGCACTGCAGGAACATGTGAATCTATACCTTATTGGCGGGGGATCAATGAGTTTTCAAAAGTATAAGCCTGCCACTAAAGACATTGATGTTGTGATCAGATCAAACCGAGAGTTAGAACTTATTAAAAAAGCGTTAAGATCTATAGGATATACTGTTCCCGCCATCCGTGGTCCATATGAACAGATGGGTGCAAGTGCAATTCTTGAAAATATGGACGAGCTTAGATGGGATATTTTTGTTAATATGATTTGTGACGGACTTCAACTTTCTGAAGGCATGATAGAACGTTCACAAGAACTCTTTAAAATGCAAAACGTCTCTGTCTACATGATATCTCCAGAGGATATATTCGTGTTCAAATCGATCACAACAAGGGAAAGAGACCGAGAGGATATGTATTCATTATTCAGCAAAGGCCTGGATTTTGATGTGATTGAAAGAGAATTCATCTGGCAAAACGATCATAAGCTGAATGAATATGCATGGTTGGCATATTTCTATACTGGCATCGAAGAGTTTTTTGAGAAATACAATATCATCCATCCAATTATTGAGAGTCTGCATGATATTGCATACGAAGATATGTTAACCAATACAATCAGAGTTCGGTTAAAATCAAAACCCATGGAAATAGATGAGATCAGTGGTGGTCTTGAAATAGAGGACGTTAAAGCAATACTGGATTTATTAATCGAACAAGGCTATGTAATTCAAAATGAGCAGGGGGAGTTTTTGTTAACCAATAATCATAATTGAACGATTCGCATACCGGCAATCAATCGCTTCAACAATGTCACTTAAAAACATCCTGTACTCACGCATAAAAACCTTTTCATGCGTTCGCATAAATCACTTATGAAAAAATTCTACTCTTCAATTCATCCCTTACGACCCGTTTAGATACTATATCCACCTTTAACCCGAACTCTTCTTCAAGAAAAATTCCAAGGGCCAAGAGATCAAAAAGATCCGCACCTTTCTCAAACTCAACAAGGAAGTCAATATCACTGCCGGTTTTGTATTCATCCCTCACCACCGAACCAAAAAGGCCTATTTCCTTTACTTATAGTTCCTTTTCAACTCCGGAAGCAACTCATCCAGTCTTTCCAGAACAATATCCCTTTTGATCATATTGATTTCCTTATGAGATCTCTGATACACATTTTGGAGGTTCTTTTTATAGGATCTCCACAATATTGAGTGGGTAAGTTAATATCTTCTTTCCTCCAATTTCCTTTCAATGGAAGACAAAGATCTGATTCAACTTGCTCTTGGGATAATGCCTCCATGGTTTGTAAAAGAACCAAATCTTGATACATCCAAGAAGAGAATGGATATTTATCTTGACTTTACAAAAGGTAGTAAATTTGCCTGTCCTGTTTGCAAAGAACTCTGCAGCATACATGACACAAAAGAAAGAATATGGAGACACCTTGACTTCTTTCATTATGAAACCTATCTTCATGCAAGAGTTCCCAGAACAAATTGTTCAGAACATGGTGTGAAGTTGATAGACCTCCCATGGACCAGACAGAAAACAGGATTTACTTTGTTCTTTGAAGCATTGGTTGTCACCCTATGAAAAGAGATGTCAATATCCTCCGTCGCTGAAATAGTCAACATTCATGAGGATTCTGTCTGGAGGATCCTTGGACATTATGTGGAAAAAGCAAAAGAGCACAGAGATATCTCAGAAATAAAAACAATAGGCGTAGATAAGATCGTAGGCGTAGATGAGATTGCTGTAAAGAAAGGTCATAACTATGTCGCTTTGTTCTATGATATAGATGAATCAAGAGTTCTGCATATAGAAAATGGAAAAGTAAAGGAGGTTTTTCAAAGATTCAGGACAGAAATCCCTAACATGGTGAGTCATGAACAGATCCAGTGCATATCAATGGATATCAATGGATATGTAACCTGCATTCAAAAGTGGGGCTAAGGAATATTTCCCGAAAGCTACAATAGTTTTTGATAAATTCCATGTGGTTAAGATGGTAAATGATACTATCGACAAGGTTAGAAGGAGTGAATCTAAGGAGAATCTTGCTCTTAAAAAGACAAGGTTCATGTGGCTTAAGAATCCTGAAAACTTATCTGAGAAGGAGAAAGTTATCATGAGTTCCATTAAGGATCTTGATACAAAAACTGCGAAAGCATATCAGTTTAGACTAGCTCTTCAAAGATTATGGACAATTAAGGATATATCTGTAGCAAGAGAGTACCTTGACAAATGGTATTACTGGGGAACACACAGCAATATACCCGAAATAATTTCATTATCAAGGGCAATAAAAAAACATTCCCAGGGAATTCTTGAAGCAATGAAGAAGGGAATTAACAATGGTATTGTGGAAGGATTGAACAATAAGATCAAAACTGCTTTTAAGAGAACCTATGGTATAAAGACAGAGAAAAATAGGAATATAATGATCTATTTGATGGCAGGGAAATTGACATTACCCACACGATGTTGAAGAGAACCTTAAATATTAAACTATTCTTGGGCTCTGTAGATAGCTTAATAAAAACTTTATTGGCTATGAAATCTAAATATGTGGATATATTGTTTAACGACTTCTATCGGATGAATCATATAATTGATATTATTTCGAAATATCATTCAACACCCACAAATACAACATTCTATACATGTTGCATGAATATGTGATTTTATACACAACGTCATTAATAATCACCTAGTGATGATTGTAAGTTGCAGTAAGTATCTTTTCCCATCATCGATATTTTTGTAACGAGAGAAACAACTAATGTCGTTGTGTATAAATTAACATCTCTGAAATTTAAGAATGGAGGAAGACGGGATTCTCAAAAGGCACTCTCCATTACATGAAAAAGAATGTTAAGGCTATAAACCTTTTACTCTAAATGCTCATGTTAAGCAAAGGTTGGAGATGTGGAAAGGTATTTACTAGAAAATTAAAAATGTGATCTATAATAAATGAATTACAAATGTGTTTTTCGCTAGCAAGTTAATACGTGGAGTTTTATCCTTTTTAAGCTATTATGTAAAAAATAGAGTAGAAAATAGGTTTCTACAAAGCAAAAAATAAGTATTATTCTTTATTTTGTATTTCTTTGCGTGTGTAAATAACCTCTCCATCGGCATTGATGTATGCTTCATACTCACCTTCTTCTATGACGCTTCCTGATTCAGAAATCTTGTATTCAATCTCAATCGTTTTTATGCCATCATCAGTTTCAATTTCAAAATCATATTCGCTCTCATATGTTCCTTGTAAGAATTTGAGTGACATCTCTGTTTCACCATCTTCTTGTTCAAACTTTATTTCTGTGCGTTGTACGAGTTGCTTGTCTTGAAATACTTCATACTCAAACTCTGTTTCATACTCGCCAATATCTCTTTCAATCTCGTAATTTACAGTCACATAGTTTTCATCATCAATTCTAGCAGTCATTTCCAATGATTCTTCATCACTGTCTCTTTCTAATTCGCCATATAACTGATATGTAATGCCATCAATGATTAATACACCGGTGATTATGCTTTCTATTTCATCATCATCTATTTTTGTGATGGTCTCATTGTAATGTAATTCATAAGTTACACGATCCCCTGTGAAATCAACGATTGTGATATCCATCCTATTCTCGTACTCTGCGTGTGATGAATCAAGTACTTCCACAGAAAAACCATTATCCTCACCCATAAACGTATTTACTAATGGAAGATACGCCTCAACTTCTTCAATGTTAAAACGCGTTTGTGTTGTCTCCTGAGCTACATCTGTAGATTCTACCTGCTCAAAAGCAGATACTGCCGAGAGTGCAGAAAAAGCAATTACTTCTTCTGTTATCTCAAATAACTTACTTTCTTTATTAATGTCCTCTGTTGCAATACATCCTGTAATTAAAATGATAAGTCCCAGACAAAAAAGTAAATGCAAAGAGTTTTTTATATTATTATATCTTATCATGATAATATAATATTTTATATTCTATTATATCAAGCTTCTTATAGACTGTTTTGAATAACTAGAATTTTTTTTGTGCTTCGTTTTTATTTTTTAATATTTACAATAAATTTATCTAACATTTATACAATTTTGGTTTTGCATGATGTGCACAAAAGCGTTGCCAAAATTAGAGTTGTATATATCCCCCCTATCTATGCGACGAGCGAAATGCGAACTGATTTACTTAAAATCATAAGAAGGAAAAAGTCTATCCTGCACGGTTCTTTCTACAATCGTCTGTACAGGGCTTAAAAAGCCAGACATACCAGAGACTATCAATCATCGCAAGAAAGCCCGTTCTCAGCCCTGCCTCGCCCCTCATCGAACTGGTTCAAGTGCAAGGTAACCTTGTACTTTTATGATATTGAACTTATCACCTTTCGATAAACCCTCAAGCTTTACAATGTTTGCAGGTATGGTCAGTCTTTACTGACCGCTATGCTCTTGTAATGTTGTTATCATGTCTTCACCTCGCGTTTAAGTACTAAAAATAGTATCCTCAGCAGTACTATTTAAGGTTGATTTAAGTTAAAAAGGGATTTTCTGTTTAACTCAAAAGATATATGTTATGCAAAGGTTTAAAATACTCACGGACATGTTTGAATGTGGTTTTAATGCGATCAGCATTGAAGACAGTGTGAGTGACCTCGGGCAGATAATCGATATGGCACATACTAAGAATGTTGTTTTAGCAGGAAACATCTCCACATCACAGACACTTTACAGCAAAAGCCCTGAAGATGTAAGGAATGAAGCTTTCAACTGCCTAAAAGCCGGAATCGATATACTTGCACCCGGATGTGGCATTGCGCCGGAAACACCTTTGAAGAACCTGCATGCAATGGTGAAGACAAGGATATTTTTCCCTCTGAAAGGCGGGCATAAACTCTCGGATTGTATCTAAAGTTTGGGGATTTCCGTGGAAAGCTTTGATATAACTGTATTTTTACCAGCTAACCGTATTGTTCATCTTCCAGGATCTTTCGTGTTTCCAACTCTAGATCCAGGAGGTAGTTTTCGATGATGTCCCATACTATATCCATATCGATGCCAAAATATTCGTGTATCAGGATGTTTCTCAATCCCACTATCCTTTTCCATGGGATATGGGAATACTCATGTCTGGTTTCAGGAGGGATTCTGCCTGCAGCTTCTCCAATAATCTCCAGGTTGGGGACAACCGCATCAACCCGCATCTCGTCTTCCAGAAACTCCTTGAGAGTGATAGGCCACATACCTTTGGATTTTCTCAATTGCTGCAAGCATGTCTGCAAAGAAAACCAGTTTGTCCCTAGGCATAGATAGTCTCTTTCAGGATATGCTCTCTTAGCCGTGGCTTTATGGCAGTTTCAATGACAAGGTCTACTTCTCTTCCAAAGAGTTCTTCAAGGTAGAACTTAAGTTCCATATAATTACCAAAGGTCTTTTGACCTTCTTCGAATTCCACAAGGATATCAACATCACTGTCTCCTTGTGCCTCTCCTCTTGCAAAAGAACCGAACACGCCTACTTTTTTTACACCAAAACGTTTCACTATCACGTTCTCATGTTCTCTTAATATCCAGAGAGCATCCATAATTATTGCTTACCGACAAAGTTTAAATCGTTAACCCTGAACATGGCAGAAATCAGTTGACTTTTACCTTCAGATGATTCAGATAAACTTCTGTTGCTCCCTTAAGATTAGAGAAGTCGCTGAAGTCCAGCGTATTATACCTGCTAATAACCCATTCCCTCAAAAAACAACACAACCACCAGTCTCATACGGCGCATTCCTTCGATGCTATACTGAGAACTCTTGAACTTACTTATATGGTCAAACTGCATACCAGACTACAGACCTTAAATTTTAAATCCGCAGGATTTCTGCAGAGTGCAGAAAATACCCTATTATTAATGAACTGCGGACTAGGGATGACGATGCCCGATTAAAATATGACAAATGTTTATATAATAACTATACAAGTATCAGCCTGGAATTCAGGAAACGAGGTGTTTTTCAGGCAATCATAGTACTTGCCATGGCATTGGTCATAGGTGCAGAAGTACGTCACAGCCCCCTTGACATTGCAAGTATTTTCCTGGTCATCATATTGCTTGCAATGTGTTTCTCCAGTTTCTCAATGTGTTTGGCATCTTTTTTCAAAACACACGAAAGGATGATGGGCATAGGGCAGATGATAACAATGCCACTGTTCTTTGCCAACAATGCCATCTATCCGATATCAATGGTGCCTCCATGGCTTCAATCTGTATCAACGATCAATCCACAGAGTTATGTTGTTGATGCACTGCGTGCTTTTCTCCTGAGAGGCGATTACACGAACCTCCCCAAAGATATGGCAGTTTTGTTCTTATTTACGGTGGTATTGGTGACTCTTGCCTCAGCCTCTATCAATAGGTTGCTTGAGTGAATTTTGGTCTTTGTCGTGTTCCGCCACATCCTCATCCTACTGGAACTTGCATCGTAAAGATAGTTTCAGACCTCTTTTTTGAGATTATTTCCATATACTCTTCTAATATTCCTCTATTCTTATTATTTGCAATTCCGAAATGATTCGATAGTTCTTCATGTGTCATCGCTTAAGGAATCTTTTATGCCTGAAAGCTATCTATTCTGTGCCAGAAACCATTTTAAAGTGGGCTCAATTATCATAAAATCAACACTATGCTTCTACATATAACAATTTGTATTATTCTGGTGTTAAATAAAGTAAGATGTTGGGAGTAATTATCTACTTACTCTATACCACATGAATTCAATTTTTGCTCTGCTTTGGAGAAATTGTATTAGAGTTATATATTTGCAGCATTCGGATTCCATTGCATGAGCAACACATGTTCCACATGCACTTTTTCAAACCAACTGCAGTAACTTACGGTTTTTGCAGACGCGAGTCTCCAATTGCGAAGGTTGTTTTTCCGGTAGTTCCTTCAGATGAGTGGTGTGGCCAACACGAATCCAGGAGCAGCGAAAAATAATAGAATCATGTGCCACCGAAGCAACTACCTTCCTGATAGGTATTGGAGCAAGCATTCTCATTAGGGCAAAGCTCTGGTGGAAGAACAAGTCCAGAGAAGAACGCAAGATCTTCATTTACGATATCCTGCAGTCTATGGAAGACGGTAAGATCACAGCTGCAGAAGCAAAGGCTCTGATAAAGACCCACCTCTGAGGTATCATGGTCCACCTGAGTGCCATCAATAATGAACTGGAAACAAATCCAATCTCACTTATAGCAGCAGCCGGTTTGAGAAGAAAGGATCTATCGATCAAGATAAGTGGTTATCATAATTTCAATATAGAGAACCGGTTTCGATACTATCAGCAGCTATCAAGTTGCACACCCCAAGTTTCCACATCAATGAACAAACTTGGTCTGTCCCTGGTAAGGAATGCAGTTTGACGGAAGGAAAAAGTTGATAGTGGAGAACTTTGAGCGATGGGCTCGCAGGTTCAATTTCATCGAACAGGTTCAGACAATGGCCAGATTGCTCTGCATGGATGGGACATACCTGGCAGCAATGGAAGTAGATATTGATGATCTTCATCTGATACCACTGTTTATGCCAAATACCACTATCCATCCAAAAGGCTACGACGCTGAGAATGACAAGGATGTTCTTTTAGCTCCTCCCGTTAAACATGCAGTTATCAACGAGGGGGAGAAACGCGAGGATAAAATAAAAGAAAAGGTCATCCTCATTGGTGAACTGGTCTAAGGTACTTACAATGCTTGGGATAGTATCCAGAAAGATGTCAAGAACAGGGATACATACGGAATCTATGGTGCTTCACTTCTTGACCCTATCGAGTTGTCGATCCGTAACCTGCTGAACATTAATCATGGATACGTTTGTCTTGGAACAAGATGTTTTTGCAAGTATAATTCCCGAGAGAGGACTTGATGTTCCAATCCCGAAACAAGTTAATGAGCCCATTCAACAAAAGGTATTCTAGGGCCATAGTGAGTAAAATAAGAGACCAAAATAAAAAACAAGAGATTTAATATTTATTTTAAATACGATTCAAATGAAAGACTGTCTTAGAAAAACACAGGAACCAGAAATCAGGAGGGCTTAAGTTTTTTGCTAAAAGTAATGTTTTCGTTTCAAATCGTCTCTCCAAATTTTCACTTTTTAAAGCGCATAATTAATTAGTTTCATCGATTCTCACATCGTGAGAAATTCCTATCATCACATCCTGACCTTTCCATTTGCCTTTAGCAAATCTTATGACGACTGGAACAAGTGACTTATCTTTAGCTATTAGCGGATAACTAAAATAAGAAATATTTCCTTCAATGATATCAAAAAAATTTCTAGCAGCTTCCAGGCATTGTTTGTGTGGTATTATTGAAATTATATTGACATAAATTAGCTCCTCTGCCGAATATCCCAGTCTTTTTTGAACCGCGGAATTAAAATTTATAATGCAGCCTTCAAAATCAATTATAAATAAGAAATCTTCTATTGACTCAAAAATTCCCAATAAATCCTCATTATTATTTTTAACCTCTATTTCAGCCACCGAACGGTTAATGAATCCTCCTATTTGAGAGGCAACATTTTCAAGCGAGTTTCGAGAATCATCTGAAATTTCATTTTGGCTGTGAGACATAAGTTTAAGCATAGCGATAACGTCTTCTCCACACTTAACAGGGGCAAGTGCTGTAATATTTAATTTTTCACTTGAAGATTCTATAGCAGTCATATTACATATTTCTGAGTGATTTTTATAGACAGGTTTACCCACCATGACCAATTTTGTTAATAATGAGTTCGCATCATAATGTGATGACTTCTCCACATATTCGGGAGATAATCCTTTGTGGGCTACAAGATTTAGACTGCCAGTAAATGTATCAACAATATACAGACAACCAGAATCGAATGGATCTATTCGGAGAGTAATTTTCAGCAACTGTTCATAGGTCTCCTTCAAGTTGTCAGTGAAACCAAGAACATTTCCTAGTTCGCATTGAAATTGCATAAATTCTTCAGATTGCTTATTATCTGTAATGTCAACAATAATTCCATCTATGAAATCTATTTCACCTTCAGCACGCTGTATAAATGTCCTTGCATTAACCCAGCGTACTTCTCCAGACTTTGTCAAAATCCTATATTCCTGATTAAAACTGGATTGTTCTGATTCTACAAATTCATTTAATGTTTCTTTAACCTTATTTAAATCATCGGGATGGATGATCTCACCATAAAGAAGTTCACCCGACATGAATTCTTCCGATGAATATCCAAAGAGTCCAATGTTATCTGACACGAATTCAACCGGCCAATTGCGCTCAATCTTCCACAAAAAAACAACTATATGACTATTATTTACAATATTTCCAAGAGTCAGTTGCATTTCATTTGAATATTTAAGTTCATTCGTATATTCTTTGAAAATTTCTTCTAAATTCTTGCGATCAGTGATATCTCGGACGAAAGAAAAAAGATATTGAATATCTTCAAACTCTAGATAACTTAATGAGATTTCTACAGGGAATATTCTCCCATCTTTGGTATGATGTTTGGACTCCATTTGGAGTGATTTGTATTTTTTTGCTCTGTTCCAGAGATCATCCCATTTACTCTCCGGGAAATCAGGATCGATATCAAAGACTTTCATTGAAAGCAGCTCTTTTCGGGAATATCCGTAATTTCGACATACAGCTTCATTGACAAACATAAAGCTGGCATCGGGAGCTATCCAGAACGCAGATTCCATACTATGATCTATTGAATGTTGTGTAAGACGCAGGTTTTTCTCCGCTTCTTTGCGTTTGGTAATGTTACGACTGAAAGTGAATACATATTCCATACCTTCAAACTGAAGATAATTATATGTGATCTCTAAAGGAATTACTTGACCATCTTTTGAAATATGAATTGTTTCTACTGCACCAAGCTGTGATTTTTTCATCATATCCCAATGTCCTTTCCACATATCCTCCGAAAAACATGGGTCTATATCAAAGACTTTCATTGAAAGCAGTTCTTCTTGAGAATAACCTAGTTCTTTACAAGTTGCTTCATTGACGTATAGAAACCTGGCATCTGGGTCTATCCATGAAATGGGATCGATACAATGGTCGATAGAATATTTTGAGAGGAGCAAAGTTGTCTCTACATCTTTGCATCCTGCTGTATTAATATTAAATTGATTGGAATGCATTGTATCACCCGGTTATCATTCGAATCAGAAGCAAAACCTTCATCAAGGCATGAACTTTCAATGTCGAAGTATTCCATTAATATAAATTATTACTCTACATATTCATCTAAAGGTTTATGGTGCTTGTTACGAATATCCTGAAATAGATATTGCTATATTTCTTATTCTTTTTGCAGTTCTATGTTGCCCGCAATGAGAAAATTTATGTAACTCTTTTTTTCTGAAATTAACATTTTTGAGTAAATAGTGGATTTTTCGTACCAGCAAAAATATATACTAATTTTGTAGATTCACCGGACTTAAACCATTGGAAATAACCGAATTCAAATGTTATATCTGTTTTGATCTTCATTGTTACATTAATTTGATTAAAGTTGGTATAAATACTTTACTCCTAGTAATTAATAATAGATTTTAATTAAAAAGCCTAAGATGCCTTTTTTTGAACACTTATAGTAATTATTGATAAATTAAATAATTATATTATTTATTTAATATTAAAAGTTTTTACCGATTTGGTATATATAGTTTTTGATATGTTGGTGCTGCACAATGATTATATAACTGGTTTTAAAGACGTTTTAACGTGGACCTAAAGGAAATCTAAAGACAGTATAATATTAGCTCCTATGAAACCATAACAATAGGTTTCGTCCATGAAATAAACATATGAGCAAAAAAAAGAAAGACGACAAACGAGAATCAATTGTTGGAGGCAGAGTATCAATGACTAATAGAATGACACCACCTGAACGAATGATGGCGGTTATGACCGGACAAAAGCCAGATCGTGTACCAGTTGTACCCTTTGTACTTGGATATGCTTCAAAGGTAACAGGCATTTCGCTTGGTGATTTCTATGCGGATGGGGACAAATGTTTTGAAGCTCAGTTCGCTTCAATGCGCTTACATGGTTATGAACAGACCCCTATGTATGGATATGCCTCAATGGGTGCTTTTGAATTTGGTGGCGAGATAGAGTATCCATATGGGAAGGGGCAAGGAGCGCCCTTTGTCAAAAAACATCCTGTGGAAACCATAGAAGATATCGAAAAGCTTGAAGTGCCTGATTTTAAAAAAGAACTACCTGGTGCGTACAAGCAAGCTGACAGATTAGCTTCCAGATGCTCTGAACTTGGTCTGCCCGTTTCTGTGCAGGTAGGCAGTACCTTTACTGCAGCCTCTGTAATTGCAAATACATCTGAATTTGTAAGCTGGCTCATCATGGAACCAAAAGCCGCACACTCGCTGCTTGATAAAGTATGTAATATGTTCATCAATGCTATAGATTATTTCGCAGAGAAGTATGGTGCAGAGAATATGCTTCCCTTCGATGGAGGACCTTCTGAATCCAATACTATGATATCGGCTGATATGTTTGCAGAATTTGCCTATCCCTACATGAAAAGGATCCATACTCATTTGAAAGAACTGGGAGTGAATTCTGTGCTTATGCATCCGTGCTCTGACCAAAACAAGAACATTCCCCACTATATTAAATTAAGGAACGAGATTGGATGGTCTGGAAAATATGTCTGGCTCTTTGGTCCGGAAACACCTGTCAAGACTCAGGTAGAAGCATTCGGCGATCATGATATCGTCTGTGGTAATATCAATCCATCGCTTTTCATTACCGAGCCATATGAGGAGTTATTGGAGATATGCGGGCAGAATATACTCGAAGGCATGAATTCTCCATCTGGTTTTATTCTTGCTGCGGGTTGTGAATTCCCTCCAAATGCAGCACCTATAAAACTAATGGCCATGTTGGATGCTGCTGAAAAGTATGGTAGATATGAATAAATGGTTATTGCAGCCTTAATTTTTTCCAAGGAAATAAACAGAAGGGATCAAATATGTCCAACCAGGAAATCTTGAACAAACTCCGGGATACAATTGTAACTCAAGACATAAAGGGATGTGAAGCAGCTGCAAAAGAAGCCCTTGAAGCAGATATTAGTGCTTTTGATGCTATAAACGGAGGTCTTGCAGTAGGTATGAAGATCATTGGTGATAAGTATGAATTGGGAGAACTTTACCTTCCCCATATAATGATGTCTGCAAAGGCCATGGATGGTGCAATGGGAATACTCACTCCTGAACTTGAGAAAGATAAGACAACAGAAAGTATTGGAACTGCCATCACCTTTGTACAACAAGGAGACATACATGAAATAGGCCATCGTCTGGTTTCAATAATGTTGAGTGTGAATGGTTTTAATATAGTGGATCTTGGTGTGGATGTGCCAGATGAAACCATTATTGATGAAATCAAAAAGCTCAATGGCAGTAAGGTGCTTCTTGCAGGTTCCGCACTTATGACAACATCCATGCAGGGTCAGAAGGACACCATGGAAGCTATTGAAAAAGAAGGGCTGAGGGATTCCGTAAAGATCATGTTTGGCGGGGCACCTATATCCCAAAAATGGATAGAGGAGATAGGAGCTGATGCAACAGCAAAGAATGCAGCGGATGCCGCCCGCATTGTTTTGAAACTTATGGACTAAGTTTTGTATGTTTTATAAAATATTTATAAATAATTAGTCCAGAATTTAAAATCCGGGGAACTCAGCTATGAAATAGATGAGTTCTTAAGTTTTATTATATATAGGTTTAGCATCTTTTCTACAAATTAAATTTCTATCTTGTATTTTTATATATACGCTCGAATTTAAAATAATAGAAATCTTGGATACCATGAACAATTATATAGCAGATATAAAAAAGAAATTTGTCGCTTTCATGATATATTGTAATAAACAGTAAATTGTATAATCTTTTTATACCCGTTGTATTTGTACTTTAGTGCCGATGGCTATCACTATTGAAGGAACTGCTTTTCCACTCGGCAAAATAAACAAAAACGGCTGGGGAATTCCGACATCAGAAGCTTCCAGTGCAATAGCCTCGCTCAAAAAAGCCGTTGTCCACATCTGTCCCTGCGACAACGGACATGGCTGTGACCTTTCTGAAGATTCAAACCATGAAATAGGCAGGGTCATCGATGCCTGGAGTACACCAACATCCGAAATGGTAAGAGTTGAGATCTCAGAAAAAGTGGCTGAACAGAAGATCCTGAGCGGTGTCTGGGAGAGGACCTGGTCAGTATACGGAAAAGCCAGCTCCATATTCGAGGGATGGGCACAGGGTTTCCAGGCAAGGTCACTGACATTGGTAAGGGACCCTGCATGGGATGAAGCCTCTTTTAATGTTGTAGCATCC
>JARVGJ010000002.1 GCA_029762595.1 Methanolobus sp.
TTAAAGATATTAGTGCATAACCTTGACAGGTATATCAAGGTTATACTTGTTGTCAAAATGAGGATTTCTACAGAGCCGTTTTTTCATATATATGTTTAACTTTTGTACATACAAAATCACAGGCCTGATATTCTTACAGCTCATATTCTAAGTAAATGTGTTTAATATTTGCTTTTGAAAACATAATGCAAGTCTTCTAACTGAGACTCTTTTTAGTCCTTAATTTCAAAAATCATTATTTAGCATTTATGCTTACCTTTGATCAGTGAATCTCTAAGCCACTAGCTATTTCCTTATATTTCCGACCTTTTTCAGTAGTTATGAACATATCTCCTTTTTGTTCTACTAGCAGGTTATCCTGCATGCTGACCAGATACTTATTTGCAATTGTTGAATTCAGATTTGCATTATATACTATATTTGTTTTTTTTGCACCTTGCATAGCTATCTTTAAAATAGCAAGTGTAATATCCAATTGACTTCTTCTGATAGTAATACCCCGTATTTTATTTGCTGTATTCACATTCATATAGTCATAAAACCGTTTATTGCTCATAACTTTGAAATTTTCATTTATTCTATGGAAGAAGGGAAGCAGAATTGAATGGATTATTGGCACTTGACTTACTTCTTAGTTCCATGTTTCAGGTCTTCCATAAACCTTGCAGCAAGTCCACTCCACAAATTGATCCACTCTGCCTCAACCGTATGCATTGTTTGAGAAATTCCTATCTACAACAATATCTATTAATTATGTGGATAACCTTCCATGCCCATCTCTTAATAGTACTTACTGCATATGGACTTAATCGCTTTAAAAATACCATGCTTTTAAAAATTATAATGCTGCTATAATTTCACACATGAGTTACAAGGTTTTGAGCGTATATACACTTAATAGTTACTGTTATCTGATCTTATATCGCAGGATTTTTTCAGTCTTCATCTTGAAAATGAGGTTGGGATCAGGTTCTCTGCCACGCTGTATCTGCAGTTGTGTCTTATTTCTGAAAGTGTATCACGGCGGGTGTTATAATTCCAGCTTTGGTCAAAAACCTCTTCATCAACCTGGTCATTATCAAAGGAGGTGACAGCTAATGCAAAAAAACGGTTATGATTCTGTTTTTGTTGCTTGCACAGGGAAAGAATGTCCGGTGAGAGGCGGGGGAAGAGAAAATCAGACATGACCAGCAGATCTGCTTTTTCATAATTCTCATTTTGCATCATGCGTACTCCCTCATATAAAGCCGGTACCACATCGGTACCGCCATGGAAACTCATCTTAAGGAAGTTCAGCAGATCACGAATGCCTTTTGGCGGGGTAAGATCTAAGGTCTCTATTGAAGTACTGAAATTGATGAGATAACATTTTCTCTTTTGTGAAGCTGCCCTGGACACTATACTCAGGGTCAGTGCCTTGGCTACATATTCCGAGGCACCTGTCATGGAATCACTTGTATCAAGGCATATGATAATCGGTCCCATCTTTTCATCATCTGTAACCGTTACTGTTTTGCTGATTATTTCTTCAATGATCTCTTCCTTGTATCCCTGTTTTGAAAAACACATCAACCGCTTTTCAACGTACTTCAGGTCAAAAAGCAATGCAACATCATCGTCACTCAGAAGGGCCAATTCCTGTGGTATCACATTTTCCAGATCCCTGCCAAGCTCAATGCCAACCATCATCTCATTGGAGCTGAGGTCCGGTTTTCTTATGCGGTACTGAACAGTTGAATGAACGATCTCGGTGTTATCGGATCGTTCTGCCTTTCGCAGTCTTCCCATCAGTTCGCACAGGTCCCGTACAGCTTTAGCCTTGTTCAGGTATTCAGCCCACTCTTTGAGAAAAGAGATATCCTGTTCAGTTAATTCATCGGCGCCCAGATCCCATAAAAGCCCGGGCTCAATGTCCAGATCATCAAATACTTCTTTCATCTGCTGCATTGTTTCAAACCATTCTTCCAGGTATTTCAAAAACTGTGTGCGCAGTTTCCTGATTTCCATGAGCTGCCAGTCAAGTAACTGTTTTTCGTACTCTTTTCTCCAGGCTTCCTGCTCATTTCTGCGAATTGCATTGAGGATCTTTGTAAGGGTCCTGTTCTTTTGTATAGCTACTTCATTTTTTGCAGCAAGTGTTTTCCGTTCCCAGAATGAAACGTTTGCAGACGGCTCAAGTGATTTGAGATTTTCCAGGTCAGCTAATATCGATGTTTCACAACTGCCATGTGCCTTGAAATCCAGTTCTGCAGATTTCAATTCACAAAGATGTTCTTTAAAGGGGTGTGTGTTTTCTAAATAGCTGCGGGTTGATGTTTCCCAGTTACTGACTTTTCTGTTCAGTACGACCTCAAAGCGTTCGTCTGCCAGATCGGAAAATCTCTCCGATCGAAGAATATTGACAAGAGTCTTTGTTCTAGCAATTTCCCGGTTCAGCGACTGCATGTGTTTGCACCTTTTCCAGCAGATGCTGGGCGTTTAATTTGTGATTTTCCAGATCACTGAGAAAAGCATTGAATGCATCAATCATCAATTGTCTCTTCTGTGCAGGTACGAATGGTGTTTCGTTCATCTTCTTTTGAGCAGCAATAAACAATACAGTGTTATCAATTATCTGATCAAGGGAGGTCAAAGCATTTCCACATGCCTCCTCAAAAACAGATCTGACTTGCGGGCATACACTTTTTGGCGTGCCCCTTTTAAATTTGACAGGCGGGCTTGCGTCAAACCATCTGACATATGAATTACTCCTGATAGGAAACTCCCATCCACTTGTCAGTAATTTTTCCTGTATCCGGACCTCACATGTTCTGCTTCCATTGAAATTGCATTCCAGGCGTGATTGTGGATCTCCATTCTCATCTATGGGTACAAAAGGTTCAAAAGTACCGACCTTTTCCAGAGGGATATAAAAACGGATCGTTGTCCTTATCTGATCGGGACTGTTAGGACTTTTCTTGATCTGTGGTGAAGTTACAGCAAAGTATTGTTTACCGGCAACTTCTTCTGTATCATAAATATCCTCTGGATAAAAAAACGTATCATGAACCTGATGTTCAATATCTCCATAACTTAATATCCAGCTATTGAGCTTTTCATAATTGGCACATCCGTATTGCTGCACACATTTTACAACGATCCTGTCAATAAGTTCTCTGTTCTCTTCAAGTGTCCACAGGCAGTGTCTCAGTATGAATGTGTCAACAGGTATCACCTCGTTCCGGTCACAGAGGAATGCAGAAGCCTTCAGAACAAATGCCATCTTTTGCCACCTGCGGTCGGAAACATAAACATGGATCTCAGGATTGGCCTTGTTAAATTCATCAATTGAAGCCCTGATCGAATTTATAATCGCAAATACTTCTTTTGAAATAGTTATTTTGTGTATCTCATCGGGGAATTGCTCCCATTGTGCATGAGAGAACTGCAGCCCTTCCGCAACGTCTATATCTGTAGAAACAGGACCCCCTTCCAGCAACTTTTTGAAATTCTCTTTTTCCTGCAGTGGATTAACTACAATTCTCATTACAAAACGATCATAGAGCGCTTCCAGGCCCTGATTGGCCGGAGGTGTCTCATTGCTTGCAGCTATTAATGCTTTTAAGGGGACCTTTTCGTCTTTGCCGTTATTCCTGTAGATCCTTTCGTTTATAATGGTAAGGAGTGTGTTCAGGATAGCAGGGCTGCTTTTCCATATCTCGTCAAGAAAAGCAAAGTCGGCAGTGGGTAGATAACCGTCGGTCTTGCGGACATAATTGTCCTTTTTTAGTTCCTGAATGCTGACCGGCCCGAAAACATCTTCCGGAGTGCTGAAGCTCTGCATCAGGTATTCAAAATGGGTCGTATCTTTGAATAACTTTGATAAACGACGGGCTATCAGGCTTTTAGCTGTTCCCGGCGGCCCGTATAGAAAAACAGATTGCCCGGAAATCGCTGAAAGAAGTGAAACTGCAACGATCTCTTCTCTTTCGTACAATCCGTCAGAACAGATATTGATAAGATCTGTGACTCTCTTTTTCATAGAAGTATTTGATAGATCTTGATCCATACGTTTTTCACTCCTTGACTTCTATAATTTCCAGTTACGTTGCATACACTTTCCCTTTACAGGCCGCTTCTTCCCCGTAGTTCGCAAAACAAATGTCTTTTTCAAGGTCTTTAATTTTCTGTAAGAATGGTATACTTAGTTCTATATAAGTGACTAACGGCTCAAAAAAGCAATATTTTCATCCAGGGCGGGATTTAACTAATCGATGCATCAATCCAATCATAACCTTTAAGCCAGAAATAAAGCCCGACCCGATGTTGAAGATGATCAGTTTGTTCTGTAGCTATTCAAAAGGGATCTGTGATAATCTTATTAAGCAATGCACATTAAACCTGATTCAGGAGGAATTTAATGCAACTGGTTTTAATAGGCGGTTTTATAGGCATGGAAAAGAAAAATGTTCTTTTTTCTGTTGGGAATGAACTAATTGCAAGAGGTAAAAAAGTGGGTGCAGTAGTTATAGAAGATGCAGAATGCACTGAAAACAGAACTGTGGATATAGACCCTGCTATCATTGTAAAAGAGATGCAAAACATCCCGTGCACCTTTATTACCGATATGGTGGCTGAGATGCAGGATATAGATAAACAACCGGCTTTTGATCACATGCTCATCGAGGTTCCCTTCAGCCTGCCTCCGGGAAAAGTAAAAAGAGCAATAATGAGTGGTGGTTTCAGGGATCTGTCCGTTGCCCCTCTGGTCTATATATCCGATGTGACCATCCTTAAAAGCGATGCAAAAATGATCCCCCGGATAGTCAGCACCCAGATAAAAGAAGCGGAGATTGTGTTTGTAAGTGCCGATCCCATGGACCAGGGAACAGCAGCAGCATTGGACAGGGTATTTGAAACAATGAACCCCTCTGCAAGGATATTCGAGTACTCTGCAGATTCAGATGGACACAGGATCGGGGATCTTGTTGATATGCTTACTAGCTAAAATAACTGATATCCGGGAAGTCAGCAATAGAATCAGTATGCTTCAGCTTTCATTTTTAAAGTAAAGATATTATGAGGATATATGCCAGAATGTCCAGTCCAAAGGAAACTACATTCGGCTGTTTTCTTTATGGTCTGGTATCCACCGTTTCAACACGGGTCTTGCTGATAATCCATGTATAAAAACTGAAAGGACAATTAAAGTAGTAACTAAAGCCAATGCTTCATTGCCTTGCTGGAAGCCTGCATGATAAAAAGCATACAACAAATAGTATATAGACCCTATACCCCGTATTCCATAGAATGATATTATATACTTTTTATGTTTTGGAAGATCACTACCTGTCAGGCCTATTATGCCTGCTGCAGGTCTTATTATCATTAAGATTATCATTGAAGCAGGAATCATGTACCATTGGAAATCTGAAAGATAATCTTTACTGATATAAATTCCCAGCAGAGTGAATAAGAGGACAACCATCGTCCTTTCCATTTCTTCTGAAAAATCATGCAGAATATTAAGGTATTCATGTGTTGATTCCTGATGTTTGAACATGCAGGCTGCAACAAAGACTGCAATAAAACCATAGGAATGCAGAAGTTCTGCAAGTCCGTAAGGGAAAAAGGTAAGACCAAGTGCTAGCAAGCCAATTGATATTGATAAATGATGACTCTTTGGTTGAGAGGTAGAATATATTATTTTTGCAAGTAACCAGCCTGAAACCAAACCTGCAAGAGTACCTGTAATTATCTTATAAAAGAAGTCTGTCATAAGCCAGTCAGAAAACCACAAAGAAGGATGAGCACCTATAAGAGCCATTGCTATTGCCATGTTGGTGAAAGGAAAAGCCAATCCGTCATTTAAACCCGCTTCTGCGGTCAGTGCCAGGCGGGTATTTGAGCTATCATCTATAAGGGGTGGCGTTGTCTGTGTTTCAGAGGCAAGTACAGGATCCGTTGGTGCAATTACGGCAGCTATTAGCATTGCGGTAGCCGGTGCAAAACCAAGATACTTCCAGGCAAAAAGTGCTATTAGTGCAATAGTGATCGGCATTGTTATAATCAACAAACGCGCAGCATACTTCCACGTGTTCCAGGAAAACGGGTTATTGATCTTAAGACCTGCCGCTGTAAGGGAAATGATCACTCCCAATTCTGTCATTCTTTTTCCAAGGTATGGTTCTTCCCCAAAGTGTGGCAATGGGCTCTGGATGAAAAAAGAAAAAGCAAAAACAGCAATTAGCAAATAAGCTATTGGTGCGGTTATCAGATATCCTGACAAAATTCTTGGGAATACTGTTGCAACTATTATCACAATGCCCAGATAAAACAGAATTACATCATACATATCAGGAGAAAGGAAACTGACAGATAGCATGTTTTGTGATGTTACTCCCCGTTAAATAACAAAAGAAATGAGGTCTTAAGATCCGTATTGTTTATAGTAATTGATTTTTTCTGCTGGCTCTGAGGCTATTTTCAGGAAATGAAGGACAGGATCACTGTCCTTCACTCTCTGCAACGATCTGTGATATCTCTTCAAGCAGATCGTAGACCTGTTCCATTTCCCGGCCATAGCCTGCCCAGTCACCTGTCATCAGGAACTCCTGTGCATCGTTATAATGCTCAAGTGCCCTTGTTGCAAGTTCCCTGGCATCTCCTGGCAGATAGACCGGTCCTGTGCCATCGACAATCTCATCGGCTACCTCCTCACCAAGAAGTACCTGCAGTGATGTTTCCAGGTCAATGCCCATGTAAACCGTTTCACCGGAAGAGACGATTATCCTTCTAAGTTCCGGGATCTCGTTTTCGTCCGCACTTATGAATATTGGCTCAATGTACAGTATTGAGCTGTCAAGCGGAACAACAAGCAGATTTCCCCTTATAACGCTGGAGCCCTGCTGTCCCCAGAGTGTGAAAAGCTCTGATATGTACGGATTCTGGTCTATCCTGGATTCTATCTGATTTGGTCCGTATATCAGTCTGTCTTTGGGGAACTCATAGTGTACCAGTTGACCATAATTGCCACCGTCACATCTTGCAGCTATCCAGGCAATCATGTTCTGCCGGTTCCTTGGTGTGAATGGCTGCATCAGTATATACTCGACACCTTCGCCTTCAGGGAGCCTTGTCATAATGTAATATGGCTCCATGGTTATTGTCCTTCCACGGTAATATTCCCTGGGGATCTGCCATGCATCCTCTTTATTGTAGAAGGTTTCAACCCCTGTCATATGATAGTTCTGGTACATGTTCATCTGTACTGTGAAGAGGTCCTTTGGATATCTGATGTGCTTCTTGAGATTCTCCGGCATTTCCTCGTATGGCGTGAAAAGATCAGGGAAGACACTGGAATATGTATTGATCATAGGCTCATCCTCCATGACATAATAATCCACTGTGCCTTCATAGGCATCTATGACAACCTTGACAGAGTTGCGTATATAATTCAGGTCTCCTGCTCTTGTGCTGTATCTTTCTGAGTAGGGATATTTATCAGAGATCGTGTAGGCATCCAGTATCCAGAATATCTTACCATCGTGGATAACGGGATAGGGGTTGCTGTCATATATCAAAAACGGAGCTATCTTGTTTGCTCTCTGGTTTACCTGATGATCATAGATGACGCGGCTTTCTTCGGTAATATAGCGGCTCAGTACGAAGTTCACGTCTGCAAAACGCACCATGTATGCCAGTCTCTTGAATATGGAGTCAAGCACTACTCCTCCATTTCCTTCATATCTGGCGTATACGTTACCTGCTGCACTGGGATAATCCAGTTCTTCTATGTCAGTGTTAACTATCTTATAGTCTTTTGTCAGTTCTCCGTAGTAGATCCTGGGGTTTGTAAGTTCGAACTCTCCCTGGGGAGGTATGTCCTGCAAGGCGAACACGGGTCTTCCGTCATCTGTTTTTTCGCTCACGCTGTTCATTACCGCCCCGAATCCATGGGTGTAAACAAGACGTTCATTTACCCATGTCCTGGCTGAAGGGTCAAGATATGTTATATCCATCTCCCTGGTGGATATCATGAACTGCCTGTAGGCTCCGTCCACATGGTACCTGTCCGTATCCACGTCGTTGAATTCATAATATGTCCTTATTTGTTGTGTCTGCCTGTATGTGTTCTGTAGCGCCCTCTCGTCCCATATACGTATGTTGTCAATAACGTCTGAGTTATTCTCTATGGCAGACCGGGTAAGCTCGGGATTATAATCAAATGGTCTTACATCTATATCCGTAAGTCCGAAAGCTTCTCTTGTATAGTTGATGTTGTATAGCAAATATGGTTCTTCAAGCTGTAATTCCGTGGGCTCGACACGTATCTGCTGGTAGGCTGAAGGTGCAAAGGAGGTGAGAATGATCATTATAGCAATCAGACTGACACCTATAATGGGTATGCTTGTGTTTCTGATCCTGGCATTTGCTATGAATGCAGCAGCAACTATAGTACAGACCAGTGAGGTGATTGCTAGTAATGGCAGCCTTATGTTCACGTCCGTATATCCTGCTCCTGTCACAACACCTTCCTGTGAGAAAAGCATCTCATACCTGTTAAGGTAGAAGCTGAAAGCAAGGGTCAGGGTTATAAGTCCAAGAAGTACCGAAAGATGCATGAGCACATTGCCTGGGATCCTGTCAATCAGGTCTGTGAACTCATTGCCGGTCCTTACATATTCCTGGTCATCGGTTTCGTAACTTATGGTTATGTCAGGAGTTAATATGTGCTCCAGCCTCTGGAGATATATAACTCCAATGAGAATAAATACCAGGGCTGTCAATGAGAGCAATGAGGTCCTGATCATTTCAAGCAGGGGTAGCTGGAAAAGGTAAAAAGAGATATCCATAGAAAAGATGGGATCTTCTATACCTGTTGGTACCATGTTAAGATATAGCAATATTATATCCCAGCGGTTGCTAAGGTATAGTCCAAACATCAGCGATATTACGATTGCCGCCGGAAAGATAAGAGCTTCTATTTCATTAGATTTGCCTTTACTTTTGTCTTTATTCTCTTCTAATGTCTGGTCTATGTACTTTCCTGCCACTTTTATGTTCGAATAGATGAATATGAATGCAAACAGTGCGCCTGCAAGGAATATGGCTATCTTCCAGCTCAGAATGCTTACAAAGACAGACAGGTACCCTGTCATGCCAAACCAGAGATATTCGGTATAATAACCAATCCCAGGTCCTATACCAAATAATATGGCTATCAGTAGGAGAATATATATCGGTTTTAAGTTCATCGGTATGCCACACAGGTCAATTATCGTTGTTTAATTTGAATTTAAGGTAAGTTTCAGATCGATGGTTTCACATCGGTCTATGGTTAGATCCGGTAAAAGTCCGGACCTTTAAGTCCTTTAGATCTTTGGAACTCTCTGAGCTCCTGAGATATTTATTCTTATTGTGGGGTGCATATACACTAAAGTCTTTCCCTTTAAATCATGACAATTTCCCATGCTCATCAGATGTCCCGGATATTACATTACTCTTTTTATAGTATCTGAGCAATCATAATAATTGAGGTGACGTTATGGTATTTGCATGGATACGAAGATTCATTGTGGTGTTTATAAAAGCAAAATTCCTTTTCTGGATCAAGAGGAAGTTGTGGAAGCGCTTTATGAAGTAAGCTGAGGCTGGATGATGAAAAGATTACTTAGCAAATAAGCAAACAAACAAGCAAAAACACAATCCTTATTATCCTTTCCGCACCGCAACCCAGAAAACGCTTCCTTGGCCATCTGGATTATCCTCTACTCCGAAGCGGCCGGAGTGGAGTTCTATTATGCGTTTTACTATGGCAAGGCCAAGGCCTGTTCCTTTTATGCCTTTCTTGTCGGCGCGGTGGAAGCGGTCAAAAAGGTGGGGTTTATCACAATCGGGGATGCCAATGCCGTTGTCTGCGACACTGACCTTCCACATTTCATTGTCATCGGAAAAGGTGATCTCTATCTTTGTTTTAGAGGAGCTGTATTTGATGGCATTTGAAAGAAGGTTTGCAAAGACCTCTTCGATAACTGGGTTTACCAGGCACACGCAGGACCTGTGACCGGCAAAAATGATCTCATGTTTTTTCTTTTCCAGCTGATTTCTAAAGCTGTCTATCACCATCCTGAACACAGGTACGATATCCATCTTCTCAAAAACAATATCCTCTTCCTTCTGCAATTTGGCAAGTTTGGTGGCCGTTTCAAGCAGTTCAACAAGCCTGTCATTGCTCTGGCTAACCTTTTCAGCAAGCATGCGGGCCTGCTCGTCCTTCACAGCAAGCAACAACTCCTCTGTATAACCCTTTATGACACTTGCCGGTGTTAGCAGGTCATGCCTGATGATGTCTGTAAAGAGGTCCTTTAGCTCATTTGCCTCCTTGAGTTCTTCTGCATATCGTTTTAGCTTCTCCTCAGCCATTTTTCTCTCGGTGATATCCTCTCCGGAACTGATCATTCCGATACGTTCACCATTTTCATCCTCAAGCGGAACATCATGCCAGAATATGAGCCTCTCTTCGCCATTTTTTGTAAGCAGCAGATTCTCGAAATACTGGGGCGGATCAAGCTCCTTTGCCATTACCCTGAAAAAAGCATCTCTTGTCCTGTCCCGCACGCTTTCAGGAAGGAAATCATCGAACCAGTTCCTGCCAATAATCTTATCCTTCGGTTTTCCAAGGACTTCGGCCCCTCTCTTGTTGACAAAGATTATCCTGGAATCCCTGTCAACTATGCCTATTATAGAACCAACCACATCAAGGTAGTTCTCAAGCCTGTCCCTTTCTTTCTTAAGAAGTTGCTCACTGTGCTTTCTTTCAGTTAAATCTCTGATTATCAGGATCCTGGCTTCCCTGTCATTATAATCTATCAGGCAAGTATTCATTTCAACCGGTATTTTCCTGTTGTCCCTTGTGGTCAGGTCCACACGACAGATCATTTTCTCATCAGGACATGTGCCTGTATTTCTGATCCATTCTATGAACTTTGCATGCTCATATGCTGGAATAAGCACAAGGCAGCTCTTATGCAGAATATCCTCTGGTGAGAAACCTGTAATATCGTATATTTTCGAATTTACGAATGTCAGCTTACCATCATGGATTAAGATTATACCGTCATTTCCCTCTTCCACAATGGTGGAATACATCTTCTCCGATTCCTGCATTTGTGATTCGGTTCTCTTTTCCCGGGAGACGTCCCTGGCCACGCAGATAAATGCAGTTTCCTCCTCACTGTCTGGAGTTTTTTCAAGAGGCCTGCATTTAATGCTCAGGGGAATGTTTTTTCCGTCCTTGCATCTATGATTTATCTCAAAAGTGAAATATCCTGCAGATAACGCCTGCTCCATGATCCCCGATAATGTAAATCCATCCGGTTTGTGGGTGATCAGGTCATCGATATTCATTTTCATAAGCTCTTCTGAGGAGTATCCCGTACACTCCATAAAGCCGGTGTTAAAATCAATTATATTGCCATCCGCATTCAGGACAAAAATATGATCATCGAGTTTATTGCAGTATTTTTTGATCCTTTTCTCATTAGTCCTTAATTTTGTCATCTCTTCCCACTTGTCAAAAATAACTGCAGCCATCCTGGAAATTTGATGTAGTATTATTTCATGATCTTCATGGTCCTGTATCAGGTCTGCATCTATTTTGATCTCGATTACACCTTTCTTTTTACCTTTTATGATAAGATCATGTGCCAGAAGTGTGCCGCTGTCTGTCCACTGTGGAGTACTGCAGCTTGATCCAAGGAACGAAATTCTGACAGCGACATTTTCAGTTTTCTGAAATTCACAGAATAGCGATCTGATACTGTAAACCATCAATTCCAAAGCGTCAGCTACAGATGGTTTATTCAGAATTTGATCAATTATCTCTATTATGGCATCAGGATAAAATCCATTGTTTTTAACATAGTTTTTCATTTCCCACCTTCCCCGTGAACACGTAAGTATAAGCCTGTTCAGATAGACACAAGCATGTAATGATGATTCCCACTAACCTATTAACTTTAGGTTCCTTTAATTTATAAATATATCTGCCAAATCTATATTTTAGAGGAGGATTTATTCAATATCTCAAATAAAATAGTTAAAATGTAATGGCTCCACCTTCCGTTTCATGTATAAAGGTACATTTCAATGAAACTTATGTCATGACCTGAAACAGAGTTGGCAATCATTAGATAGTCCACATTGTCAATATTGCCAGGGTGTATCAGGAATTGCCGGTTCATCTCCTGTAGTTGTTCCATTCCTATTGTCTCATATACTGTGTATGTCAGGGTGAATGCTTTCTTATAACCAAAATCAACCTGCTTCTCATTAAAGTTATCAAGGCTTGCGGGTGTACTCCAGTCAGAAAGCGGGAAATCATATTCTTTTTTCATGGTATCATATTTTCCAAGGAACCTGTCACGCCTTGAGATGCCATCCTCCGGTTCCATCTCTTTAAGGACAAGGTATGTGTAAAGATCGGCATAGCCTTCCTCCATCCACAACTGGTCAAAATCACATGCTCTTGTCCAGTAGTGTGCCAGTTCATGGATCAGTATGCCAGGGTTGGAAGTATAAAGCAGCCATATGCCGCTGCTGCCCTGGTTGTACCCGCCATAACCACCTGTTTCAGTTATGTTTGCCTGTGTGATGGTGATATTATAGCCGGGAGGATATGCAAATCCCCATTTCGCTTCCAGCAACACCAGGCTTTCAAGTGTCGTCTGCATCACACCCTGCGCCCAGGCTTCTTCCCCTTCCCAGTATCTTATCTCTACGTCCACGTCCCTCTCGCTGAGAATGGCTGTGTTTTTAAGCGTTAGGCGCGGGGAAACCTTTACTGAATTGACAACACAGGATCTGTCCCATCTCTGTCCCTTCTCGAATTTATAGACACTTGAATGCATCCTTTCTTCGACTTCGTAGTCATCCCTGCTCAGGTACGTGTCAAAACCGGCCGGCACTTCAAGGATGACTTCTGTCCGCTGGCCGTACTCGCTCAGGGAAAAAACAGCAGTATTCTTATTTGTCTCAAGCTCATAATCAATACGGAACGTATAACTCTCATCATACCAGACCTTCCGGTTAAAATGGAATACATGATATCCTTCGGATGTCCTGGAAAAGACTACCGGCATTTCATTGTCAAATGCCTTTATTTTTAATGCATTGTCAGGCAGGTAATGGTTGAAACTGGAATAATATCCTCTCCAGTACCTGGTCTTACTGTCATTGTTGTAGAAAGTTATCTCCTTGGAAACTTTAACGATCCCATCCTCAGGGACCAGCGTGTAAGTGGAATTTATATCGGTAATAACCTCTTCGCCGTCAGCTAATGCAATATGGGCAGTACACAGCAGCAGAATAATAAGAATTATACCTGCACTTGCAGATAACTGGCGTTTTTCAGAATCTCCCATCACTATCAAATGTGAGGTCTTGATGTACACTATTTAATGCGTTATGTCAGTGATATGGGGTTTATGTACGTAAAAATAAATTTCATGTACATAATAAATGATTTATTCATTCTAAATTATAAATTTATGTAGTTTTTTGGAGTTCTCCATGTACCTGGATAGGGCGGGTGGACGATGAAAGGAATGATGGGAGGATGGTGAGGAATGATCTACATATGGGAGCACGATAGTTCCAAGGATATGGGTGTACTGTTAGCATGCTTCATAATAGCAAACCATTTAAAGCTGTAGTCCTATGTGGGGATATTTTGCGGAGATGTTCCCATGAGATACTGGCAGCCAAAATATGAGACAATGAAGAGAGAAGAACTGGCCCAACTGCAATCAAAACGCTTAAAGAAGACGGCTGCGTCAGTCTATGAAAATGTTGCTTTTTACAGGGATAAGTTCCGCCAGCTTGGCATAGGTCCGGATGACATAAGGTCAGTGGAATACATAAGCAAATTACCCATGACAAGAAAGACAGACCTGAGGGACAACTATCCCTTCGGCCTCTTTGCCGTACCAAAAAAGGATGTCATAAGGATCCATGCCTCTTCCGGCACCAGTGGAAAGCCAACAGTGGTCGGTTACACTAAGAATGACATTGAGAACTGGTCCGATCTCATGGCAAGGAACCTTACGATGGTAGGTCTGGACAATGATGATGTCTTCCAGAATGCTGTCAACTACGGACTTTTTACCGGTGGTCTTGGTTTCCACTATGGTGTTGAAAGGATTGGTGCCATGACCGTGCCTAGCGGTACAGGTAACACATGCAGGCAGCTTGAGATGATGATGGACTTTGGTGTTACTGCTATGCACTGCACCCCATCCTATGCTCTCTATCTTGCAGAGACTGCCAGGGAAATGGATATTGTGGATAAACTCTCCCTGCGGGTCGGATGTTTTGGTGCCGAACCATGGTCTTCAAACACAAGAAAACAGCTTGAGAATGCCCTGGACATCAAAGCCTATGATTCATACGGCCTTTCCGAGCTCATGGGTCCAGGCGTTGCCTTTGAATGTGAAGAACAAGATGGTCTTCACATATGGAGTGATCACTTCTTCGTTGAAGTACTCGATGAGAACGGTGAACAGGTTGCAGAAGGCGAAAAAGGCGAACTTGTACTCACATCCCTCTCAAAGGAAGCACTGCCTATCATCAGGTACAGGACCGGCGACATAACAAGATTGCTTGAAAGCGAGTGTTCATGCGGCCGCACAACCCCTCGCATATCCAGGCTCCTTGGCAGGGCCGATGATATGCTGATCGTCAGGGGCATAAACGTATTCCCTTCACAGATAGAGAATGTAATAGTGAGAATTCCGGAGGTTACCGAGCATTTCCAGGTAATCCTTGACAGGAATGCAAAGATGCTTGATGAGATAACGGTAAAAGTAGAGCTGGAGGAAAATGCGTTCACAGGGGAGCTGAAAGACCTGGCAGCTGTACGCAGGCACGTGCAAAATGAGCTTAAGAGCGTGCTTAACATCAGGACAAACGTAGAACTTGCAGAAAAAGGCACCATCCCGCGCACAGAAGGAAAATCCAAAAAGGTCATAGACAGAAGGAATGCCCTGTGAAATCTGTCTTGCCCGGATAATTATGATGCCCATCTATAATATCATTAACAAAGTGAATGATGTTTTGCTGGCAAACTTAATGAAAGATTCCTGCATAGTCACTGATCAGTGTAAGTTACAATATTCATAATCTACAATGGTTGCAATTTATAGTAATATGCATTATACGGTAATTGAATTATAGGATTATCAAGGTAAAAGGTGAAAATATGCCTCATGTTATGGAAATACTGGGAAAGGCCAGAGTTGTTGTTAAAGACGGTGAAGTTGTAGAAGTCAGTGATCCCCTTATCACCTGGTGTCCTATATTTGAGAAGGCCCGGGGTATCAGTGAGATAACAAAAGAGGAGATCAGGAAGAACATGGAATTCAGGATCAGGGATTTCGGTCTCTTCACAAGCAGGCGCCAGCTTGATATGGACATCTTCGTAGGTTTCGGGGCATCTGAGACTATGATGACGGGCCTGAACAGTGGTCTTCTTGACACTACCGTAACAGCCTGTGACGGCGCAGGAACTGTTATTTCAAATAACCCTCTTCTTGTCCAGGGCATGGGGGCCCGCATCTCCGGGCTTGTCGAGACCGAACCCATCGATGAGATTATCAATGGTATAAACCAAAGGGGCGGAATCGTCCTTGATCCTTCCACCGCAAGGATAGATCCTGTGGAAGGTGTCAGAAAAGCAGCAAAGATAGGTTATAAGAGGATTGCAGTAACAGTGGTCTTCTCCGACACTGCAAGGCAGTTAAGGGAACTTGAAGGGGAGATAGACCTGGAACTGACAATTATCGGTGCCCATGTGACGGCTATTGACAGGGAATGTGCCGCAGAGATGGTAAAATTCACTGATATTGTCACATCCTGTGCTTCAAAGAACATACGTGAACTTGTAAATCCTCTGGTCCAGGTAGGAAATGCCGTCCCTCTCTTCGGACTTACTCAAAGGGGCAAGGAGTTACTACTTGAAAGGGCAAAAGAGGTGGATTCTCCGCTTCTTGTAAGTTCTGCAACACTACCTTCATTGCCTCAGAACAGACAGCCAAAGGAACTGGTCTGATTCGCCGGTAATCTCTTATTTGAATTTATTTATTTATTTATTTATTTATTTATTTATTTATTTATTTATTTATTCATCTATCTACTTCTCTCTCTTTAACTATGGATAACCGGAGCTTCTCTATTTTTCAGGGATTGCAAGCCTGTTCTTCTTCCGGTAGCCCATGCCATTAAAAATAGCAACTATATCTCCTCTGTCATCTGTGATGTTCACAACGTAGGTGGATATCTTCGGATTTATTGATGTTTCCATAGCTTCTGCATATAATGTTCCTTCACTTACAGCTTTAACGTATGATATGTCTGCATTGATAGCCACAGCCACAGTGCCATGGGAATTGGATGCAGCTGCAAAGGCCATGTCTGCCAGTGTGAATATAGCGCCCCCATGAACCGTACCCAGTACGTTCAGATGCCTTTTTTCGATTTTCATCTGGGCTTTTGCATATCCTTTTGATATAGTGGTGAATCTCATGCCTGAGTTTGATCCAAAATTTTCCTGCGAAAAATATCTTTTAATATCATCCATGTTTTCCATGATCCTCAACGACCTGTACCCGATAACACTGTTTTACCTTAATTCTGTTTGTTGTTTTTGGCATAAAGCTCTTTTTAAATATGATTTAACAATTCATTCATTCATTCATTTATTTATTTATTTATTTATTTATTTATTTATTTATTTATTTATTTATTTATTTATTTATTTATTTATTTATCTATTTATTTATTTATTTTTAGTATTAATTAATTTATATGTTTTAATTCTTAAAATCATAGTTAAATTTGTAAATTTTTAGATTAGTTATAAATATGAGTACAATATATCATTCTATTAATTGTTGTGATATACAATATAATATGGGGAGTTATAAGGGGGAGTGTGTTGTTGTTGCCAGATAGTGATAAGAAGCATGATGAGACGTATGGGTCGATATTTTCAGACAAAAATGGTATTTCAGGCTCGCTGAAATGCGATCCTTCACAGAAGATGACCTTTTTGACATCTTTGCTTCGCTCTGTTCCGGACCTTGTTTTTTTGAAAGATATCAATGGTGCTTTTCTTTGTTGCAATGAGGTATTTTCCTGTTATGTGGGAAGGCCTGTCGATGAGATTATAGGAAAAAGCAGTCATGATATTTTTAACAGTTCACTTGCAGATGCTTTTCGCCACAACGATATAAAGGTAATGCAGTCTTTAAGCCCTTGTAAGAGTGTGGAATGGATTGACTGTGATGATGGGAATAAAGCGTTACTGGAAACCTTCAAAGCCCCGCTTTTTTCAGAATACGATGAACTTATCGGCGTTGTTGGAATTGCCCGTGATATTACCGGACGCAAGCAGTCTGAAGCAAAAATTCAGGAGACAAAGGACGAACTTCTCCAGGTAGTCAATGGTAACCCTATAGCTTCATTTGCGATAAACAGGGACCATGAGATAATTTACTGGAACAGGGCCTGTGAAAAGACCACGGGCATAAGGGAGAATGAGATGATAGGTAAAAAGGATTCATGGATGGCTTTCTATGAAGAAAAAAGACCCACTCTTGCAGATCTCATTGTTGATGGTTCATTGGCTGCCATAGAAGAAAATTATAATGGGAAAAAGCTTACGTCTTCATTCGTTGAAGGTGGTTACCAGGCCGATCAATTTTTTCCTGCCCTTGGTAAGTGGATTCTCTTTACCGCAGCTCCCCTGAGGGATAACAATAACAATATAATAGGGGCAATTGAGGCCTTACATGATATCACTCTTTTAAAAGATGCTGAAATATCAATAATTGAATCAAAGATACTTGCAGAGAACGCATCCCGTGCAAAGAGTGAATTGCTGTGTAATATGGATCATGAGATGCGAACACCTCTTAATCTTATATTGGGATATGCCGATATGCTACTTTCCAAAGACACGGGCCAGCTCAATGAGGAACAAAGGCATTTTGCAAGGATCATCAGGTCTGGAGGAGAAAGGCTGCTGGATCTTGTGGATTCCCTCATCAGCAAAGCAGAGTCTGAAGAGAATACAATGGAATTATATGTCGATAAGGTCTCTGTGCCTGCAATGATCAAAGATATTGAATGCATTTTGAACATCAATGCCACAAAAAAAGGTGTAAAACTAAAATTCGATATCGACTCCAGGACAAATGTCATTCATGCCGACAGATCAAAGATAAAATCGATCCTTTATCACCTGATAAGCAACGGAATCAAATTCACACCATCGGGTGGGACTGTAAGTGTGAATATAATGAAATCTGATGGAGGCGAGCTTCACATGTTTGTCCGGGATACGGGTATGGGTATTTCCCAGATTATGCAAAAGCAACTCCATGATGCGTTTTCTCAATCCGGGCATTTTTATGATGTAGCTTCTCTTGGAAATGGGCTTGGATTGAATATCGTTAAAAAGTTTACAGATATTCATGGTGGTCGCATTGATTTTGAAAGCAAGCAAGATCAAGGGACCTGTTTTAAGGTCGTTATTCCGCTTTTATACTCATCTCCCGTCAATTGTGCTGACGGTATCTGTAATATGGAAGAATTAACTGAACAATGATCCACATTCATTCAAAGTAATTCATCTTCCTCGATTTCCACATCCAGGACCTGCAGGGAGATCTCTTCTCCTTTGCGGTTGAAACATTTCCAGTTCCCCGGGCCATATGGATGACCGGCTATGATATGGTGGGTTCCGGTCTTGCTGAAAAGACGAAGATCCGCCTTTGATGGTCGTATCACAGAACTTGGATGACTATGTACCGAACCCACCGCTGATATGTTTGGCATCATGAATAACTTGAGAACTGCGTTTATTTCACTTGATTCGGTACCAGGAAGGATCAAAATATCTGTGATTATACCATCCTTTGACTGCAAAAGACCAGCGAATTCCTGGGGATATGTGGATTTGCTCACCTGGAGTATAAAATCCAGTGTCTCTTTTGCAATACCCTTTATCTGAACACTCATCAACTTGGCATATTCATGAAGAGTATATAAACATTTGGAATATCGGCTTTGTAGAAAACCTATTATGCATCATTTGTGAACCGCAGATACACTCACCTCTTACAGAGTTGAGTGCCTGCTAAACCTCCGTTTAGCAGGTAACGCTGATGCACGTAGATATTTTTCATTTGTGTTACCTGCTAAAAGACTGTTTAGCAGGCACTCTCCGTAGGAGGTAAGTGTATCCGTATTTATTTGTGCTTTTGCAGCCTTTTATCCAAATGATATGTTCTAACTAATGCCTCAATTGGCTGACTCTGAACAAAGTGAATTTTGACATATATATCATTGAAGAACAGATACATTGTCTGAGTATTAATCGGGTCATTTATCCCTTGCAATTCATACCAGCAGCAGATACAGGGCACCTGCAATGATCGCACCTGCAAAAGTTGCCACAAAATTGACCCCGCTGTTTGAGAGCAAACCACGTTTCTGCAAGGTCGCGCCAAGAAGACTGTCTACATTCGTACCCAGGAACCCTCCTGCTGTGGTAATGAACAGTGCAAGGAACACCGCATCCACCTTTCCGAAAAGTACCGCAAGCAGGCCAATGACCATTGAGCCCAGAAGTGCAGCCAGCTCCCCCAGTACTGTCACAGCCCCGTCAACGCCTGTTTGTGTGGGCTTGAGTGTGGTGATCATTATTGGCTGTGAGTGTGCAGTAGTGCCTATCTCACTTGCAAGGGTGTCCCCGGTTGCCGTTGCAACGGTTCCAAGATAGGCAAATATTATCAGTTCTGCATGCTGGGGGTAAATTCCGTAGAGTATCGCAAGTATCAGGGCAGCGGTACTGTTACTGAAGACATTCTCATAACTTCGCATCCCTCCTTTGGACTGGGCAAGGCCAATGGACTCCTTGTACCCGTACTTGTATCTGGTAAAGATCCCACCAAGGATGAAGAATGTAAGCAGGAGTACGAACCAGAAAAGCTCACTGAAAACAATTATAAGCACACCCAGAAGTGCTGCGCTGAAAAGAGCGGAAAGGTCAGCTATCTTTGTCCTGTATGCAAGGTATCCCAGGATCAGGGAGAATACAAGGGCCACAAACATTTGTTGCGGAGGCACGGAATAACCAAAAGAGCTGAACAGCCACATGGACATCCCCGAACCCATTGGAACAGAGAGGTTGTTATCTATGCGTGATGGGATCGATTCAAAGAGTGCTCCTGTTATCGACCCTATCACAGCTATGAAAAATATCATATTGGGGCTGACAGCTACCTCCTGCCAGTACAGAAGCCAGTTACCTGCAATGTACGCTGTTATTATTCCAACTGCCAGAAGCACGATGCTTGAAGGAAGCAGGTAACCTTCGTAAGCACCTGTTCTTACAGGTTCACTGCGAAGGGATTGCAGTTTCTTCCGGTGTCTGATGAAATTTGCGGAACTGGTACCGAAGGTCGATATTGCGATGGCACCTGCGATAACATAAAGAGGGAACCTGTAAGGCGTGAACTCAAGTAGTGAGCTTATAAGCAAGAGTATAAAGACAGCAAAAGCAAGGTTCTTTGCACTTCTAAGGCCTTCATTGGCACTGGATGTAAGCATCGCACGGGACCCTGGAAGTGGTTTTTTATACAGGTATCTGCAGACACGTGAGTCCTCAGGAAGAAAGCTCAGGCCCATGATTATCAGAAAACTCAGCAATAACAGTATCTCAGGACCTATAAAGGGGAAAAGGAGTATGAGAAAGCCAAATGCAGCATGAAGTAATTGCCTTCTGTATTCATGTTCCATCCTCTCAAACGATCCCAGAATGCCTTCCATATTAATCGGTTGTATTTTTTATCTGTAGGACATCACTAAACTATATATTGATAATGATTAAATTAGTATTATTCTATTAATCTATTAATATATTTCTCTAATATTAAATAAAATAATTATATCATCCTTTTGAATAAGGTGACTCCTCATGCCTCCTCTATTCATTCAATGACTGATATTCCCTTTCCATGACATGCCTATGCGTGACACTGTTAAAACAAATATATTAAAATAATAGTAACTCTTAAAAACCACAGACCCATCTGGAAAAGACCGGGAATTGACCATACGGCAGGATGTTTCGCTGTTGTTCCTGGCAAATGCGAAAGTCCGGTTCGTGTTATCCGGATGATCGTGATAAAATCATTATTGTATGAAGGTGTTCCTATGCAGGAAAATATCAAGGAAATCGCAGCTCGTGTTAAGGAATTACGTGAAATTTCAGACACTAGTGTTGAGGACATGGCTAAAACACTGGCATTGCCTGTTGAAAAATATTCCAGTTATGAGAATGGTGAAGACGATATACCTGTAAGCATTCTCTTTGAGATCGCTCAGAAACTTAATGTGGATATGTCTGAACTGCTTACTGGTGAAGTTCCAAGGATGCATGTCTTTACAGTCACCCGCAAAGATAAAGGCATCAGCGCTGAGCGTCGCAGGGACTATAAGTACCAGAGCATTGCTGCAAACTTCGTTCACAAAAAGGCAGAGCCCTTTGTTGTGAGGGTGGACCCTAAGCCGGAAGGTACGCAGGTCTCAATGAATTCCCATCCGGGACAGGAGTTCGATTATGTCCTTGAAGGGACCCTTAAAGTGATCATCCACAACAATGAGATAATCCTTGAGGAAGGGGATTCCATTTTCTTCGATTCTAACTATGCACACGGGATGCAGGCAGTTGGTTCAATACCTGCAAAGTTTTTGGCAGTTATATTATAAGGAGGCATTATGACTTCATTACTTGAAAAATATGTTCCACGTGTTGAATATGGGTCCTATGAGGATTTCAAGGAGAACTTCAGGATCAATGTTCCTGATAATTTTAACTTTGCTTACGATGTGGTAGATGTTTATGCTGCAGAGCAGCCGGATAAGAAGGCACTTATCTGGTGTGATGACAATGGTGAAGAAAGGATATTCTCATTCAAAGACCTGGCAGACTATAGTAAAAAGACCGCAAGCATGCTCAAAAGCCTCGGGATAAGGAAAGGCGATAACGTAATGCTTATGCTCAAGAGCAGGTATGAGTTCTGGTTCTGTTTGCTGGCTCTTCACAGAATAGGTGCCACTGCAGTTCCTGCAACCCACATGCTCACCAGGAAGGATATCGTTTACAGGGTTGAGCGTGCTATTATCAATACTGTGATATGTGCCCATGATGAGGGTGTTCTCAATTATGTTGACGAGGCTTATGAAGATGTCAGCAGCATACTGAAGAACCGTCTTGTAATCGGTCTGGAAAGGCCGGGCTGGATCGAGTTCACAGCAGAGATGGAAAAAGCTTCAGAGAATTTCCCCCGTCCAACCGGCGAGGAAGCCACCACCAATGATGATATCCTGCTTAATTATTTCTCCTCCGGGACAACCGGTTTCCCCAAGATGGTGCAGCATGATTTCGTTTATCCTCTTGCCCATATCATCACTGCCAAATACTGGCAGAACGTAAACGACGGCGGACTTCACTACACCGTTGCTGACTCTGGCTGGGCAAAATGTGTCTGGGGTAAGATATACGGTCAATGGCTGGCCGGGAGTGCTGTTTTTGTCTATGATTATGAGAAGTTCAGTGCTGACCGGATGCTTGAGAATGCCGTAAAATACGGTGTGTCCACATTCTGTGCCCCACCAACGATCTACAGGTTCCTTATCAGGGAAGACCTGAGCAAATATGACTTCAGCAAACTCAGGTACTGTGTGACTGCAGGGGAACCATTGAACCCCGAAGTATACGAACAGTTCTACCGGATAACAGGGCTGAAGCTCATGGAAGGGTTTGGCCAGACAGAGACCGTGGTATCTGTTGCCACTTATCCCTGGCTTGATCCAAAACCAGGTTCAATGGGCAAGCCGTCACCGGAATATGATATTTTGCTCCTCAATGCTGAAGGGAAACCATGTGAGGTGGGTGAGGAAGGAGAGATCGTCATAGACACAAGTTTTGGCAACCCACCTGGAATATTTAAAGGATACCGCTCTGATGAGCAACTTACTGCCAGGGTATGGCATGACGGCTATTACCACACCGGTGATATGGCATGGATGGATGAGGATGGCTACTTCTGGTTCGTTGGCAGGGCCGATGATATCATCAAGACATCCGGTTACCGTGTCGGGCCTTTTGAAGTTGAGAGTGCTCTGATAGAACATCCTGCTGTGCTGGAGTGTGCGATCACGGGTGCACCTGACCCGGTAAGGGGTCAGGTCATAAAAGCCACGATCGTGCTCACAAAGGAGTACAAGGCCAGTGAAGAGCTGAAAAAAGAGCTCCAGGGCCATGTTAAGAAGGTAACGGCCCCTTACAAGTATCCGCGTGTTGTTGAGTTCGTACCGGAACTTCCAAAGACTATCAGCGGTAAGATAAGACGTGTGGAAATACGTGACCACGATATGGAAAGCAGGCAGTAGCCTCTTTTTCCTATCTTCTGACAGGGTTTTGGACCAAAAAGTAAATAGGCAGTTATTGCCTCTAAGGTCTATTCCCGGGTCCGGGATATTATTTTTATCGATATAAAATGAGGAATTACATTATGTCAGGCAAGAAAGAACCGTATCCGGTCATCAATATAATTGAATGTAAAGCCTGCGGGCGCTGTATCACAGCGTGCCCGAAAAGTGTCCTTCTCATGAGCACTGCGCTCAACGAGAGAGGATACCATTATATAGAGTATACAGGTGAGGGCTGCACAGGTTGTGCCAACTGCTACTATACCTGTCCTGAACCCCTTGCCATAGAGATACACATTCCGCTAAAGGGTGAATGAGCTAAAGGTGATAACATGGCAACACAACTAGTAAAAGGGAACACAGCAGCTGTTATCGGCGCATTGTATGCCGGATGTGACTGTTATTTCGGTTATCCTATTACCCCTGCAAGTGAGATATTGCAGGAAGCTTCCAGATATTTCCCGATCCTTGGGAGGAAGTTCGTACAGGCAGAATCAGAGGAATCTGCTATCAATATGGTCTACGGGGCAGCGTCTGCAGGTCACAGGGTCATGACCGCATCATCAGGTCCTGGTATCAGCCTGAAACAGGAAGGTGTGTCCTACCTTGCAGGTGCCGAACTTCCCTGTGTTATAGTCGATATCATGAGGGCAGGTCCGGGTCTTGGTAATATCGGTCCTGAACAGGGTGATTATACACAGGTTGTAAAGGGTGGAGGTCATGGCAATTACAAAAACATCGTGCTGGCCCCCAATTCTGTGCAGGAGATGTGCGACATGGTCATCCAGGGATTCGAACTTGCTTTTAAGTACCGTAATCCTGTTGTGGTGCTGGCTGACGGGGTGCTTGGCCAGATGGTGGAATCACTCCAGTTTCCGGAGGTTGCAGTAATGCCGGAAATAGACACTGAATGGGCTGTGAGCGGTACGCCAGAGACCCGAAATAATCTTGTATCCTCCATTTTCCTGGATTTCAACCAGCTTGAGAATTTCAATTATGAGCTTCAGGAGAAGTATGAGACTATCAAGGAAGAAGAGGTTGAGTACGAAGACCATATGACAAAGGATGCTTCTATCATCCTCGTATCGTATGGTATAAGCAGTCGAATATGCAGGTCGGCGGTTGACCAGGCAAGGAAGGAAGGTATCAAAGTGGGCCTTTTCAGACCAAAGACACTCTTCCCGTTCCCTGCCAGGGAACTGAAGGAAATTGCAGCTTCAAGGGAATGTACTTTTGTCTCGGTGGAAATGAGCAACGGGCAGATGCTTGAGGATGTCAGGCTTGCAATTGAGTGCAGCAGGCCTACAGAGCTTGTGTCCCGCATGGGTGGTAATCTGATAACAATGGACCAGGTTCTGGAAAAGATCAGAAAGATCGCTGCAGAGGAGGAATGAAGATGGAAGAAAGGATAATTGCAAGCAAAGGTCTGTATACAGAGTTCTCCCGCAAGGGAGGAGCAGCACCGACAGCCACCCATTATTGCCCAGGATGCGGGCATGGCATAATCCACAAACTTATGGGTGAAGCAATGCACGATCTTGGTATACAGGATCGCAGTGTCATGATAAGCCCGGTGGGTTGTGCGGTATTTGCATATTACTACTTTGATTGCGGCAATCTCCAGGTAGCGCACGGCCGTGCACCTGCTGTTGGGACAGGCGTTTCAAGAGCAGAGGACAATGCAGTTGTGATTGCCTATCAGGGTGATGGAGACCTTGCTTCCATTGGCCTGAACGAGACAATTCAGGCAGCTAACCGTGGTGAGAAGATGGCGGTCTTTTTTATCAACAACACAGTTTATGGAATGACTGGCGGACAGATGGCACCAACCACGCTTATAGGAGAGAGGACGGTCACCTGCCCGCAGGGAAGGGATCCTGGCTATGACGGTTATCCGCTACACATGTGTGAGCTCATAGATAACCTCAGTGCCCCGGTCTTTATAGAAAGGGTTTCAATATCCGATATATCCCACATAAGAAAGGCACGCAAGGCAATCCGCAGAGCACTTGAGATACAACGCGACGGAAAAGGGTATGCATTCGTTGAGATCCTTTCAACCTGTCCCACAAACCTTGGCCAGAATGCAGAACAGAGTACGAGGTTTGTGAACGAGCAGATGGAGAAGGAATTCCCGCTTGGCAATTTCAGGGACCTGGCCGACCAGACCGAGCCTATTTGCCGTGCTGACAGTGTCTTTAAGAAGAAGGCCATCGATGATCTGTTCAACCTTGATACCGGTTCATCGCCCGATGCAGTACTGGATCCTTCTTTTCCTGAAGTACAGATCAAAGCTGCAGGATTCGGAGGCCAGGGTGTCCTCAGCATGGGGCTTACCATTGCACATGCAGGATGTGTTGCTCAGCGCTTTGTTTCATGGTATCCTTCATACGGTCCTGAACAGAGAGGCGGGACATCTAACTGTTCAGTGGTGATATCAGGTGAGTCCATCGGTTCTCCGGTTGTACAGGAATCTGATGTTCTGGTGGCAATGAACCGGCCTTCCCTGGAAAAGTTTGCAGCTGATGTCAAGGAAGGTGGTTACATCCTCTATGACTCCACCATTGGTGAATGTTCTATCCCTGAAGGTGTGACCGGTATTGCAGTACCTGCTATCAGGATAGCCGGTGATGCAGGCTCTGAGAAGGCTGCAAACACTGCTATGCTGGGTATCATGCTTGCCCTTGGCATAACAGGGCTTAGTGCGCAAAACTTCAAAGCAGCACTGAGTGCAACATTCTCCGGGAAACCAAAGCTTATTCCGCTTAACCATGTTGTACTTGAGTCAGCAGTCTCATGGGCCAATGAGAATCTATAAACGAAGTGCTAAATGCCGTCCAGAAGCCGTATCTAAGTGAAAACCAGATGCTCCGGTCAATAAGGAACGACAGAGCACAGGCTTTAATGCCTGTGTTCTTTCTCTTTCATAAGTCACTTTTTAATATCTTCATATCTTTATCTCTATTGTAACTTAATATGACTTTATCTATATTCTAAGTTAAAACAGGGAGCGGTAAAAATGACTGAAAGCAATGTAATTGAGGCTAACGATTCAAACTGGGATGAACTTCTTAAGAACCAGGAAAAACCCATGGTAGTCATGTTCTATCTTCCTTCATGCACCCACTGCAAGGAAATAGAACCATATTTCATAGAATACTCAAAGGAGTTCCATGACGATTGCACATTTGTCATGATGAATGGGTTGTTAAGCCCCATGACTGCAAGAAAATACGGTGTTAGGGGGACCCCTACCTTCAAATTCTTCTGCAAAGGCAGGTCCATCAAGGAAGAAGTGGGACTTGTCTATCCTTCCATACTCAGGAAATCAATTGAGGAACTCATAAAACATGGTGATGAGTGTGTCCTTCACACCTCTCCCATGCCCGATGAAATTTCACCATATGAATGAACAGGATATTGAAAATGGGTCTGGTGCGGGGTCTGGTTCTGAAAGCCCCCATCCTTCCCGTTTTCATTGTTCACTGATGAACTTACCCTTAACGAACCTGTAATATATTGGCTTACCCGTTGCGATCTCAAGCTTTGGGATATCCTCATCGCCGACATCCTCAATATATTTGACCATCGAGCGCAGGCTGTTACCATGCGCGACAACTATCGTGTTTCTCCCTTCTTCAAGTTGAGGGAGTATCTTATCCTTAAAATAGGGAACTACACGCTCATAGGTGTCCCTGAGGCTTTCCCCGCCAGGGGGTCTCACTTCATAGCTCCTTCTCCAGAGGAAGACCTGTTCCTCTCCATAGGTCTTTTTTGCTTCCTGCTTGTTCTTCCCCTGCAGTTTACCATAGAAGCGCTCGTTAAGTGCGTCGCTGGAATACATCGGCATCTCTGATTCATCGAACCTGCCGGGATGATATGACCACTCGTCCCTCTTTCTGTTGTCATGCAGGAAGATGCCGGTCTTCTTCTGCTTTGAAAGTATCAGCAGGAGGGTTTCCTGTGCACGGGTAAGCTTTGATGTGAAAGCAACGTCCAGCTCCACACTCTTAAGCTCCTCTGCACAATCTGTCGCTTCCTGGATCCCCTTCTCGCTCAGGGGTACATCCACCCACCCTGCAAACCTGTTCTCAAGGTTCCATCGTGATTGCCCGTGTCTTACAAGTATCAGATAGTTCATCTTAATTCCCCATTAACTTAAAAGTGGCCAGCTAGTAATTTGCTTATTGTTTTGCTGGATGGTTATTAAAACTTAAAGGTATTCGGAGGTAAATTGATAAATACCTTTCACATTACATTCATGGCATGGATACAGAATACAAATATCCGTTTCCGGATTTTTTGCCACTGGTAAGTCCTCCACAAAAGAAGGATAGCAACAGGACATATTGTTTTGCATTCAAGGACCGTGAAATGTTACTGATCAATGATGATACTGATATAAGAGTACCTTCAATGGAAGAGATAGGTCAGATTGCGTTCTCATCTGTCAGAACACAGTATCTGGGTGAGCTCAATGACATTTCCTGTTATTCCATGGAACTTGACACCAGGAATGCCGACAGCATTTTTGAAGAGCCGTCTGCTGGCTTCAGATTTACGCCCCTCATGGAACTTACCGGCCTCATTGAAGAGCCACTTGCCATGCTGGCAGGTAAGGCAGTACATATCATGGAGTGGGACAGGAATTCTTTGTTCTGCGGGAGATGTGGTTCAGCTACCTCATTTAAAGAGGATGAAAGAGCAAAGCAGTGTTCGGATTGTGGTTTTGTTTCATTTCCAAAGATATCACCTGCAATAATCGTGCTCATAGAAAAGGAAGACAAGGTACTGCTTGCACGCTCTGCACACTTCCGACCCGGCCTGTACAGTATCATAGCCGGTTTTGTGGAGCCCGGTGAATCCATTGAACAGGCAGTTGTAAGGGAGGTCCGGGAGGAAGTGGGGGTATCAATAAAGAACCTCAGGTATTTTGGTAGCCAGCCATGGCCGTATCCTGATTCTCTCATGATAGGGTTCACCGCAGAATTTGCAGAAGGTGAGATAGAGGTTGATGGTGTTGAGATCGAGGATGCAGCCTGGTTTGGCATGGATGAGATCCCATTTGTTCCCGAAACGACGAGTATATCTGGTCATTTGATAAGGGATTTTATTAAAAGGCACTCATGATCCATCAGGCATACTCATGATGACATCTATTCTCAAATACGGTCTTTTATAATACACTTGTGAAGTCAGGGATGGATGAGATTGGTTCTTTGGCAGAAAGGCGCGTATAGATGCGGAAAATGAGGATTTACTTACCGATACTGATGTACAGAACGTCATCGTGCAATTGCCGGCCTGCTTGCAGTCGCATTACGGCAGAAAAAGAGATGATGCCAGAGATCACATCATCATGTTATTTTTTTCTTTTCTCTTTTCCAGAAGCTCAACTGCCAGGTCCCGGAGCTTGAACTTCTGTACTTTCCCACTTGCTGTGAGGGGATATTCCTCAACAAAGAAAACATGTTTTGGAACCTTGTAACGTGCGATCCTGGAGAGGCTGAAATCCCTTACGTCCTCTTCCGTAAGGTTCACACCATCACCAGGTATCACAAAGGCACCGACGATCTCCCCGTATTTCTCATCGGGGATGCCCACAACCTGTGCACTCTTAATTCCAGGCATTGTGAAGAGGAATTCCTCGATCTCCCTGGGGTAGATGTTCTCGCCACCACGTATGATCATGTCCTTTATACGACCAGTGATACGGTAATATCCGTCCTCATCAACCGTTGCAAGATCACCACTGTGCAGCCATCCATCCTTATCAATTGCCTTTGATGTCATTTCCGGCATCTTGTAATACCCTTTCATGACATTGTATCCGCGACAGCATATCTCTCCCTGTACGTTGGGACCTACGTTTTCTCCGGTTTCGGGATCGATTATCTTTACTTCTATCTCTGGCATACCAGTTCCTACGGTACTTACACGGCGTTCGATAGCATCATCGGTACTTGTCTGGGTAAAGACAGGAGATGCTTCGGTGAGTCCGTAAGCTATGGTGATGTCTTTGCAGTTCATTTCGTTGATAACCCGTTTCATGGCTTCGATGGGACATGGTGAGCCTGCCATGATACCGGTCCTCAGTGATGAAAGGTCAAACATCCTGAACATGGGGTGGCTGAACTCTGCTATGAACATGGTGGGTACACCGTAAAGGGCCGTACATTTTTCCTTCTGGACAGCGGCCAGCACCATTAAGGGATCGAAAAGCTCCAGCATCACAAGCGTGCCGCCGTGTGTAAGGGTTGCAAGTACCCCAAGCACGATCCCAAAGCAATGGAAGAGAGGAACAGGCAGACATAACCTGTCTTCCGTGGTGAACTTCTGTCTCTCTCCTATATAGTATCCGTTGTTCAGGATATTATAGTGAGTTAGCATGACACCTTTGGGAAAACCGGTTGTTCCTGATGTATACTGCATGTTGATGACATCGTGTGCATCAAGGGTCCTCATTATCTTCTGGATCTCTTCATCACTGCTTTGCTGTCCAAGGAGGAAGAGTTCCCTTGTATTGTACATACCTCTGTGCTTTTCCTGGCCAATGAAGATGACGTTCTTAAGATGTGGGAAATTATCGCTCCTGAGATTTCCACGGCCCTGTGTCTTAAGTTCGGGAACAAGCTCATAGATGGTCTCTATGTAGCTGACATCCCTGAAACCATCGATAATTGCAATTGCTTTCAGGTCGGCCTGTTTCATCACATACTCGACCTCATGTATCTTGTAGGCCGTATTGACGGTTACCAGAACTGCGCCGATCTTTGATGTGGCAAACATGAAGGTAAGCCAGTCGGGTACGTTCGTTGCCCATATTCCTACATGGTCCCCTTTCCCGATACCTATCTCCAGCAGCCCTTTGGCCAGCATGTTGACACGCTCATCAAATTCTTTGTAGGTCAGTCTGAAGTCCCTGTCAGGATAGATGATAAACTCCCTTTCAGGGTCTTTCATTACCTGCTTCTCGAAAAAATCACCAATTGTATCATTTGTAAAAGGCATGTTTATATCTCCTTTTTATCGTTTACAACTGTTATTATCTTCCTGAAAGTGCTTTTCAAGTTCCTTTCTTATGTTATCAGGTATCGGCACGGATCTTTTGTTGATAAAATCATAATGAACAATGGTGGACCTGCCAACAGCTCCTATCTTTCCGTTCTGCCAGGCTTTTTGGGTAACTGTGAACGAGGAATTACCGATCCTGGATATATAGGTGATTATATCCACATCTGCACCGTAGAACATCTCACCCACATAATCATATTCTGTCCTTGCCATTATGAGCTTCCATTTATCGTAGCTCAGGTCAAGGTCCGGGGTGAACAGCCTGAACACAGGGTTACGTGCCTGCTCAAACCATATTGCAATAGCAATGTTATTGGCATGCTTAAGCCCGTCCATGTCCCCGAATCTGGGAGTAACAGTTGTTTTGAACATATCGATCATTTCGATTATTTAATAAGGTGCATACACAACTGCCAGTATCTTTGCATCCTCTGTTCCTGCTGCATGGACATGATGGGGGATGATGGAGTCGTAGTAGATACTGTCTCCTGCTTCCAGTGTGAAGCTATCTTTTCCGTAAAGTATCTCTATCTGGCCGCTTAGCACGTAAATGAATTCCTCACCTTCATGGGATGATTGTTTTTTCTCTCCGGAGCCTGGAGGATGAACGTCAATAAGGAATGGTTCCATGTGCCTGTCAGCCTTATCAGCTGCAAGTGAGGAAAAGTCCAGTGTGCTTTTTTCGCATGTGTCACAGTTGCCTGAGAATCTCACTATGTTCTTTGAGCTGCTTTCCCTGGCAAGCACAGGGCCTGTGTGGGGGGCATCATCCAGGAAAGTGCCCAGACGAACTCCCAGTGCCCTTGCTATCTGCATTAGTGGAGTTAATGAAGGAACAAGTGCCCCGTCCTCAAGATGCTTTATAAGTTCAGTACTTGTATTGCTGTTAACTGCCAGTTCTTCAACAGACATTTTCTGTATCTCACGTATCTGGCGTATTTTGCTGCCCAATATGTTCTTTTCTGACATTGCTATTCCTCTATTGCTTTTATCAAAATCGTGCTATATGATCTAAGGGATTTTCAGTTGAAAATGTATTGTCACAGTAGTATTTTTACTGTAGGGTGAGACGTAAATGGATATCGATTAACTAAGGAAGGAACACACATTATTAAAGTCATTCGATTTAATTTATCTGACGATATCAATAAACAGGACTACCCTCGTAAACACCTTATTATACTGGATAGAAAGGTGCAGAATATACGGGACATCTTACAGGACACCTGACAACCGGATAAAATAATTAATCAATTGATTGATTGATTGATTGATTGATTGATTGATTGATTGATTGATTTAGAGGCAATCATAAAACCGGGAATATAATGTTTTCAACAGTAAATTGAAACAAATAAAGATATCGATAATGAAATTTCAATTAAATATTGAAGATTATGGGTTGAATTAAATTGGTTTAAGAAATTTGATAGTATTATGGGTTGAAAAAAACAGATTTAAGAAATTTGACAGTGTGTATAAAAATCATCTTGATCTGTAAATAAACAATTAGTAAAAAGATGAATTAATAGAAAGGTGATGAGCACTATCACTAATAGTACCACTTTTCAGCACCACCTTTCTGCTTTTGGCTCTCAGCAAGCCTTATAGTGAGTCCACTCCCAGTTTTATTTTCTTCTTCTCTATACCTTGCATGAAACCCCCGTTTCCATCTCCAAGGTATATAAGAGTGGGAATTTACTTCCCAGCCTTAGATGGGATTCCTGAAGTATATAGTTTACTGCTTGTATTATGTTGTCTATTGTTAAATTATAACGCCATTGTAAAAAAAGAGGATATCTATGGGTAAATAATTATATTATTGTGTATGAATGTGTATGAGAGTATATGGTAAGAATTAAAGAAAAATCAAAATCCAATCTATATGGCATAAAAGGGATGCATAATGTTCACTCCTGGCAGGGTCTTGCCATCCATTTCAGGAACAGCTCCCGGGTACTGAAATGCGATGGTTATGATACATGTACGGGTGATAAAAGGTCACGTGCCTGTTTCTATTCCATTAGAAGGACAGATGCAATTTACATGCTGCAATCAGAATTCAACGTCAGCATAACGGTTGCGGAAAAACTGATCGATAATCTTGTTGATATGGGTATCTCAAAGGCACTGAGGTGTTACAGATCTGATTGCAGTGGCTGTTTTGATGAGGGTACTCGTATGCTTGCCTTTGAAGAAGATCTCTGAAAGCCAAAACTTTATTAAGCGAACAGGATAATCCTGAACCCATGTTTACGATTATCACAGGTGCGCAGTTTGGCGATGAAGGTAAGGGTAAGATAGTTGACCTGATGTCAGGTGAATATGATCTGGTTGTGCGTTTCCAGGGTGGGGATAATGCAGGACACACAGTTAAGGTTGGTGAGGATGTATATAAGCTACACCTCATACCATCCGGTTTTCTTCTTGATTCAAGGGTGTTGATAGGCCCCGGTACTGTTATGAATCCTGAAGTTCTGGCCGATGAAATTGACATGCTTGCTCAGGGAGGCATAGAACTTGATTCTTCAAGGGTTGGTGTGGACGCCAAGACAAGCATTATTATGCCATATCATATTGAACTTGATAGCTTGCGTGAATCCCTTAGAACTGAAAAAATAGGTACCACAAAACGTGGTATCGGATTTGCTTATATTGATAAGGTGGCAAGAGATGAGATCCGCATGTGCGATCTTGTGGACAAGGAACGATTCTTCAAAAGAATTGAGGAACTTGCACCATCAAAGGAGGCAGGTATAAAAGAGCTTGGTGGCGATCCTTCTATAGTGATGGATGAAGCCCTGCTGGAAAAGTATGTGAAACTGGGTGAACGTTTCGCATCATTTATTACCGACGTATCTTATGAGGTCAACAAGGCTCTTGATGAGGGAAAAAACGTTCTCGCAGAAGGTGCACAGGGAACACATCTTGATGTGATACATGGCACTCAGAAATTTGTAACTTCATCCTGTACCATTGCAGGTTCAGCCTGTGCAAATATTGGTGTTGGTCCTACAAGGGTTGACAACGTACTGGCTATTGTAAAAGCCTATATTACCCGTGTTGGTGAAGGCCCGCTGCCAACAGAACTTTTTGATGAGGCAGGTAAGCAGATCCAGGAAGTAGGTCGTGAGTTCGGTACAACCACCGGCAGATCAAGAAGATGTGGGTGGTTTGACCTTCCACTTCTGAAAAAAGCTATCTATCTCAATGGTTATACTTCTGTTGCACTTACAAAACTTGACGTTCTATATAATCTTGATCCTGTCAGGATATGTGTTGCATATGAACTGGACGGAAAGGTAATAGACTATCCTCCGGAGGATACATCTGCACTTGCCAGATGCAAGCCTGTGTATCAGGATCTTCCTGGATGGAAGGATGATCTTACGGATGTAAAGGATTTCAACGATCTGCCTCAGGCTGCAAAGGACTATGTACTTTATCTGGAAAACAAGATGGGTGTACCGGTGGAATATGTCTCTGTGGGTCCTGCAAGGGAGCAAACCTTCAGAAAATAGGACGGATACATGGCAGATGGGTGAAAACTGCCGAAACACGTATATACTACTCAATAGTTTAAACATCACAAATCCAGCTGAACTAATCACCGGATGCAATTGAGTCCTGCAGACGGTGGGTATCTCAACAGATATTATAATTCAGGAGAATAATATGACAACTGTATATGACGTTCCTGCAGCCGAATTTATCGCAAAGGTAGCAGAAAAGTTGAAAGAGAATGAAAAAGTTAATCCGCCTGAGTGGGCAGCATACGTAAAGACGGGTGTGCACAAGGAGCTTCCTCCGATTGATAGCCAGTGGTGGTATACAAGATGTGCCGCAGTGCTCAGGACAGTGTACACTCAGGGCCCGATAGGCGTTGAGAGGTTGAGATCGGTCTATGGTGGAAAGAAGGACAGAGGTTCAGCCCCCAATGTAAAGGCAAAGGGCAGTGGTTCCATCGCAAGGACTGCTTTGCAGCAGCTTGAAGAAGCAGGATTTGTACGCACCCTTAAAAGTGGTCGTGTGGTTTCTCCACAGGGACAGTCCATGCTTGACAATGTTGCATACCAGGTAAAACAGGACCTTGTGGAAAGCATCCCTGGTCTTGCTAAATACTGAATTGGATTTCCTGCCCGGTAACTCCTATATAAGGTATCAATGCTTACATCTCTGTAGAGCATAGGTGACTTTCATGACAGATGATCTTGAAGAAATAAGAAGAAGGCGACTTGCACAATTGCAGCAGCAACAGTCAGCCAACCAGCAGATGGATGCAGGCGATATGCAGGCAGCTATGCAGCAGGAGCAGGCTCAGGCTGAAATGGATGCAAAGAAACAGGCTCTTATGCGTCAGATCCTGACTCCTGAAGCACGTGAAAGGCTGACCAACCTGCGCATGTCCCGCAAGGAAATGGTCGAACAGCTTGAATCACAGTTGATCATGCTTGCACAAAATGGCAGGCTCCAGACAATGATCGATGATGAGAAACTCAAGCAGCTTCTGGTACAGATGCAGCCAAAGAAGAGGGAAACTACCATAAAGCGTATGTGAGCGAGCTCCATGCAGGTATCGGTCCTATTCAGCGGTGGAAAGGATAGTTCGCTTTCCGCAATATTGCTGGAGCCATTCTTTGAGGTTGAACTTGTTACCTGCAGTTTTTCGTTGCTTCCTGTAGGGGAAGTGGCGGCTGAAACTGCAGAAAAGCTCGGTTTTCCTCACAGGATCATAGAACCGGATATGGTGGTCCTTGAAAAGGCTTATTGTACGATCATGGAGGATGGTTTTCCAAAGAATGCTATCAATTTCATCCACAGGAATGTTATCGAATGTCTTGCAGCTCAGGAAGGTGTAAATTTCATTGCGGACGGTATCCGTCGGGATGATCGCGTTCCTCTGCTTGGGATGCCTGAGATAAGGAGCATTGAAGATCGTTTCAATGTTCATTATATGTGTCCCCTAAAAGGGTTCGGGCGTGCTGCTGTGGATGAACTTGTGAATGAATATCTACTCATTGAGGAGGACCTTAGTGAGAATATCCTGAAAGCAGATTACGAGACCGAACTACGGGAACTTATTACCCGGCGTAATGGTCCTGACAAGATCAAGGAAATATTTCCTGTCCATGTGCAGTCACATGTTATCGAACGTAGGAAAGCCGAACAGAAGAAGATAACTACATGATTAAGGATTTATACAATAATCCTGTTATAGGTTAAAAATCCAATCAACACTTTAATACATATCTCAATAATTCAATACATATCAATCATAGCATAGGTGAGACAAGTGAGCCACAATACTAAAGGACAGAAGACAAGGTTGGCAAAAGCACACAGGCAGAACCACAGGGTTCCAACCTGGGTGATCATTAAGACTGGTCGCAAGGTTGTAAGCCACCCTAAGAGAAGGCACTGGAGAAGAAGCAGCCTCGATGTGAAATAAACAGGTGATGATAATGGCAGAAGGCATAGTAAAAGAACAGATTTACACCATTCCTCTTCGTGAAATAAAGTCTATCCCACGATGGAAGCGAGCCAAGAAGGCTGTAGATGCTATCAGGGTATATCTTACAAAACACATGAAGGTAGAGCCTGGTATGGTCAAGATAGACAAGACGATAAATGAGAAAGTATGGGAACATGGCTGTGAGAAGCCACCATTGTCCATTCGTGTAAGGGCAGCAAAGTTCGAGGACGGGGAAGTCCAGGCAGAACTTGCATAAGCGCATCATGGCTTCATCCCGGTTCACAGAAGTAAATAATGATACAAACTATGAATATTCAGGAAAGCCCCATTATAGGGGCTTTTGCAACATGCACCGAAGACATTGCCCTGGTACCTCTGGGAACTCCGGAAACATCCAGGAAAACCCTTGAGGAGGTGCTTCAGGTCAAAGTAGCAGAAGTCCTGGTAAATGGTAGCACTATTGTGGGTTCACTTTGTCGTGGGAATTCCAATGCGTTGCTCGTCCCAATGGATTCAAGCATCAGAGGCGAGGAAAATATCGATGTTCCTGTCTTTGGCTTACCCGGAAGGCTGAATGCTGTGGGTAATGTCGTACTTGCCAATGACACGGCTGCGCTGGTACATCCGGAACTCAGTGACACTTCTGTAAAAGCAATAGGTAAGTTCCTGAAGGTCGATGTCAGGCGTGGGACCATCGGAGGTGTCAAGACCGTAGGCATGTCAGGTGTTGCAACGAACAAGGGCCTTCTTGTAAATCCCCGTGCAACAAGTTCAGAAATAGGGGTACTCGAAGATCTTTTCGAGCTGCCGGTGGATATAGGGACCACCAATTACGGGACGCAGATGGTAGGTTCCGGTCTGATAGCCAATTCTAAAGGTTATGTTGCAGGTTCAAAGACAACAGGTCATGAACTGGGAAGAATAGAGGATGCACTTGGCTTTTTATAATAATAGTAGGTGATTCAAATGAAGACATTTCAGGTCAAAGGCACATTCAGGGCCGGAATAGTATGGGAAAAGTTCACAAAGGAAATCCAAAGCCAGAACGAGAAGAACGCACTCGATAAGGTATATTCTGTCTTTGGAAGCAAGCATGGCATTAAAAGGAACTTTATCAGGATCGAAAGCATCAAAGAGGCATAATCCATGGCAGATATGAATGGGCAGGATCCAAGGGTGCTTGCAAACCAGCACCGTGAACTCCAGAGACGTGCTGAAATGGTACAGCAGCAGATGAGCATGGTCCAGATATCAATGGAAGACTGTAACCGGGCTCTGACTACCATTGAAGAGCTTGGCAATGTTTCGGAAAATGCTGAAATGATGTTCCCTATAGGTTCCGGTTCATTTGTATATGCCAATATCACTCACAATGATAAAGTTGTTGTTGATGTGGGGGCAGGAATAAGTGTTGAAAGGCCTATTGCTGATGCAAAGGAAATATTGCAGCGCCGAAAGGAAAGGCTCACAACGGCTTTTGAGAATATGAATAGTAATCTGCTTCAGTTAGGTCAGCAGATGAAGTCCATTGAATCTTTCCTATCCAGGCAACAACAGGCTCAGGGCCAATATCCTCAGGGTCAGTATCCCCAGGGGAGACCAGGTTCCCAGTGAGCCTGTCATTTATTTCCAATATTTTTAATATTTCTAATTAATTCACGAGTTGGATCAAGTGTTCAATAAGCTTAAAGCAAAACTAACTGGCTTCAAGGAAAAGATTGGAACTAAGATCGATGAGAAAGCAGTTTCTATAGAACCGGAAGAGTCAGTAGGAACAGATGATATATCTTTACAGTCTACTACACCCGGATCCACATCTGCAAATTCTGATTCTGGTGTACCGGTAAATGATCATAATGTAAAGGAAACAGCTGAATCTGAACGATCCTTTAATGAAAAGAAGGTGGTTCAAAGCAAGACTCCTGTTAATAAGAAGTTTGGCTTTGCAGAGAAAGCAAAAGCTCTTGTTTTTGAAAGGGAGTTCATCCTTGAGGCGGACGATTTGGAAGAGCCTTTGTGGGATCTGGAAATGGCCCTTCTTGAAAGTGATATAGCTCTGACAGTGTCTGAGGCCATAGTTGACTCTGTGAGGGAGCAGCTGGTTGGAACAAGGCGGCGAATTGGCAGTAATACGGGTGCTATTGTTGAAGATGCACTTAAACAAGCCATCTATGATGTGATGAGTGCCAATGTTTTTGATCTTGATGAATATGTCAAAAATGCCAGCAAGCCTGTACACATTGTTTTTGTTGGAATCAATGGTACCGGAAAGACTACATCCATAGCCAAACTGGCAAAACGGTTCAAGGATGGGGGAATGTCTGTTGTAGTAGCAGCAGGGGATACCTTCAGGGCAGGTGCCATAGACCAGCTTGCAATACATGCCAGTAAGGTAGGCGTAAAGATTATCAAACACCAGGAGCAGGGCGATCCCGCTGCAGTCATATATGATGCAATACAGCATGCAAAGGCTAACAAGGTCGATGTTGTGCTCTCTGATACTGCTGGCAGGATGCACACTAATATCAATCTGATGGCTCAACTGAAAAAGGTCTGCCGCGTAGCTCCTCCCGATCTTCTCATCTTCGTTGATGAGGCGGTTGCAGGTAACGATGCTGTGGAGAGAGCTGCCCAGTTCAATGATGCAGTTCCTATAAACGGTTCTATCCTCACAAAGACCGATGCCGATGCAAAGGGAGGCGCAGCCATATCAATTGCCTACATAACAGGCAAGCCAATATTGTTCCTTGGAATGGGTCAGGGATATGACGACCTGCGCAAATTCGATCCGCAATGGTTCGTGGACCAGATCTTTGCGGAGTGATCCCTTCCCCTTACTTTTTTTTATCTTTCTATCTGCAACTCTCTTTAAGTTGCGATGCAAGTTCTTCTATCCTTGAGTTAACGTTGTCACCGGATGCAATTATATTGACAAAAGCAGAGCCTACTATCACGGCATCAGCTCCCGCCCGGATCACTTCGGCAGCCTGCTCTTTATTGGATATGCCAAAACCAACAGCCTTTGGAACGTCTGTGTGGATGCGATCCAGTATGTTGCTGGTGGACCCGGCAACATCGGTCCTCTCGCCAGTAACCCCAAGCCTTGAAACGATATAGACAAAACCGGATGTCATATCAAGTATGTGTTTCATTCTTGATCCAGTTGTCACAGGTGTAACAAGGAATATCATGTCCACACCATTTTTCCTGCATGCCTCCTGCAGCTCCCCTGACTCTTCAGCCGGCAGGTCCGGTACGATTATCCCGGTGATTCCTGATGCAGCACAATCCCTGGCGAAGTTCTCAATGCCTCTCTTGTATATCAGGTTGTAATATGTCATGCACACAAGGGGAACATTTTCTTTGATAGATGAGGCCATTTCAAAGTACAGGTCCGGATTCATGCCCGCTTTAAGGGCACGGGTGGATGCGGCCTGTATTGTCGGTCCGTCTGCAACAGGGTCAGAGAAAGGGAGTCCAAGTTCGACTATATCAGCTCCGCCCTTCACAAGAGCATGCACAATTTCTTTTGTTGTTTCTGCACAAGGGTCACCTGCACATACATAAGCTATCAGGGCCTTTTCTTTCCTTTTGTCCAGTTCAGCGAACTTATCTGCTATTCTCACAGGCAAGCCTCCATATTTTCTTCAGATCCTGTTGTCTCTTTTTCTTCCTTCAATTTGAAAACTGCCTCAAGGTCCTTATCTCCTCTCCCGGACAGGCTGATTACCACAAGGTCTCCGAGTTCACCTGTCTTTGCCATCTTCATCACATATGCCACTGCATGGGATGACTCCAATGCAGGTATGATGCCTTCAAGGTGACTAAGCTCATAGAATGCTTCCAGAGCCTCTTCATCGCTCACATTACATGGTTTTATCCTTCCAATGTCTGCAAGATAGGCAAGTTCAGGCCCAACTCCGGAATAATCCAGTCCCGCTGATACGGAACTGGATTCAAGTATCTGTCCATGCCTGTCCTGAAGTATGAGTGTGTGTGCACCCTGTAATATACCTTCCTCACCAACACAGAGGGAGGCCGAATGCAATGCCTCTTTTTCAGTTGTCTGCAGTCCTTTGCCACCCGCTTCCACAGGGAATAGCTTTACATCCTTCTCCCCGATGAAAGGGTGGAATATGCCCATTGCATTGCTTCCCCCGCCAGCACAGGCAACGATGGAATCAGGATAACGTCCTTCCTTTTCCATGATCTGTTCTTTGACCTCCTTTCCGATCACACTCTGAAAATCCCGCACTATCATAGGATATGGATGCGGTCCAACTACCGAACCTATCAGGTAGTGTGTGTTCTCAACATTGGTGACCCAGTCCCGCAGTGCTTCATTGATAGCATCTTTCAGTGTCATGGAACCCGATCTGACAGCATGTACCTTACAGCCCATAAGTTCCATCCTGTAAACGTTCATATGCTGGCGCATGACATCCTTTGCACCCATGTAGACCTCAGCCTTAAATCCCATATTTGCTGCTGCCATGGCTGTTGCAGTACCGTGCTGTCCGGCCCCTGTCTCAGCAATGATGCGTTCCTTACCCATGTATCTGGCAAGAAGGGCCTGTCCAAGGGTGTTGTTAAGCTTGTGTGCTCCGCCGTGTACAAGATCCTCTCTTTTAAGATAGATCTTGATGCCGTATTTTTTGCTGAGGTTTCTTGCAAAATAAAGGGGTGTTTCCCTGCCGGCAAATTCCTTCATATAGTAGTCCAGCTCTTCAAGGAATTCCGGATCATCTTTGTAGCGCTGATAAGCTTCTTCAAGCTCTTCAAGTGCCGGCATCAGTACTTCGGGAACGAACTGACCTCCGAATTTACCATACATCGATCTTTTCATGATAATACTCCATCTCTAATCCATCTCAAACTCATCAAATGTATCAACCAGTTCTTTTGTTTTAGTATAAATATCGCCGTCCTTGATTATTGAAGTTCCAACAAGTACCGCATCTGCTCCCGCATCAATGACCTTTTTTATGTCTTGTCTGCTGTGCAAGCCACTTTCACTTATTATTATATGCTCTGAACTGTTGTTTAGATCAAACTCCTTTATTAAAGGGGCAAGTTTCAGGGTAGTATCAAGGTCTATTTCCAGAGTTCTAAGATCCCGGTTGTTGATCCCGATAAGCTTTGCTTTTGTCCTGAGGGCCCTTTCCAGCTCAATCCTGTCATGTATCTCTACCAGTGGCTCAAATCCTTTGTTAAAGGAAAGGTTTACCATATGATCAAGTTCCTCTCCAAGTATGCCTGCGATCAGCAATATAAGGTCACTTCTTGTTTCATCCAGCTGGAGCTTATTGATTATAAAATCCTTGCGAAGTATTGGAATGGTTACATTCTTCCTCACAGATTCAAGGTTGTTTAGTGAACCATGGAAAAACTCCGGTTCAGTGAGCACTGAAACAGCAACAGCACCAGCTCGCTCCATTTCCTTTGCGATCCGTGCAGCATCATAAGGCTGTATATCCATTAATTTCTTTCCAGGTGATGCAGGTTTTACCTCAGCTATGACAGCTACTTTCTTCTGAAGTCCCTTCTCCTTTATTGCTGCGATGATATCTCTTTTTTCTTCCCTCATAATATCTTTCTTTTCCGGATTAGTCTCCATTTCCAGTTGCTGGACCCTTTTCTCAGTTGAACTTATTATCTCATTTATGATTGAATGCATACAATAACCACATTTGTTCTTCAATGTATAAAGAAGTACATAAATGTCAATATATTTAAGAACATCGCTTTGGATTATTTTTTGATTTATCATTTTAATTGTACAAGTTTTATTTGTTCATTGTCCCATTTTTAAACCATCAGTATTTGTATTTATTAAATTTATACAATTATGAATATGTCACTATATATAATATAAAATGAGATCGTACATGAAAGCAAACAAAAAGTTACATTTTAAAAAGAATACCAATGCACAGATGTGCATTCCTCATCTAATGATCCAGTGTTTGTTCTAACAATTTATTAAAATATATCGAGTTAAATCTTGTAATGAAAAATACTATTTATTGATACGTTTCATTCTCAAGAGATGGAACGTCGATTGGTTTTATGGACATAAAACAATGAGAAGGAGCTTTGGTCAATGATAAAAGCAAAAAGTTCTTACAGAGCTATGGTCTGTGTGGTGTGCCTTTTGATGGTGCTTATAATGTTACCTGTGGAAGCAAAAGCTTCAGAAGGTATCTGGGTTTATGAAAAAACAGTCTATCTAAGTCAGGATGGTTCCAGGCAATGGCTTGATGGCCAGCCTGCAGAGATAGGGGCGCGTTTTGATGACGGTGGTTATGAGATTGGACGAATAAGCCCGGGGAGGATGGAAATAGATAAAAACAGACCCAATCGTCTTCTTAAAAACAATCCTGATAAAACAACACCGGAAATCTATCGTCTTGACTTTGCCTGGACCCAGCCACCCAGGTCCCTGCAGCCTGGCCAGACTTTCAGCATTAACATGAATCGGGATGTCCACCAATTCCAGCATGGTGACTGGTATCCTCGCATCTGGGCCAATGTACATACCGGAATGCTGGGCACAAATCTTGCTCCTGTTTATTTCTCAGGGCCTGATGCTGAAGAATATGCTGAGGTGGTGTGGACAGAAGCCAGCTGGGGTCATCCGCAGGGTCAAACAGAACCTCAGAAGCGCTATGTTTCAATGGATTCCATGGAAGTAACCTGGACTGGGAAGCTGCCTGAAGGCCAGCCAGATCAACAAAGAGCTATCCAGATACAAATAGGGCATATTGCAGGTACATATTACGCTGAAAGGCATCTCTACAATTGGCAGGAGGATGTAAGTGCTTTAACAGATCTGCAGGGTGAATCAATGTTTGAGGATGCGGCATCTGAGGATGCAACAGTTGAAGATGCTTATGGCGATAATAGTATCCCGGGTTTTGAAGTATCTTTACTGTTGGTCTCAATAACGGCTCTTTTATTGTGGAATAAGTTCAGAAGAAATCAATAAGGAAATCAATAAACGAACAAACGAATAAACGAATAAATGAATGAATGAATGAATGAATGAATGAATGAATAACGATGTTATCGGGTGTATCACAGTCTGATCTTTCAAGCTAGATCAGCACAATTTTTTATTTTGGTAAACGTTTTTGCAGAGTCCATAAAGGCTATCTCATGAATATTTGATGCGCTGCAAATTGATTTACTTGCGTCTTTTTTACTTGTGCATTTAAACCTGATATCCACTAATATTCATAAATCTATAAGGATATTACATCTCTGCAACTTTAAGATTTGTTATCAAATGTTAATCTATATATATCTACATATATAATATGCATGTGATATTAAACCATTACACATCTAATGATGATCTTTTAAATCCATCAAAACTGCCGCTCAATTGACTAATGGGTAGAACGAAAGGATTAACAGAAAAATTCTGAAGGAACCTAAATGAAGAACAGATCGGAATTAAGGAACCAGGAAATCTCTTTCATATCAGAAAAAGATGATAAGCCAGTCAAAAAGATGGCAGATCTGTATACTGGTATAACTGAAATTAAAAAATCTGAAGAAGAGTTACTTCTCTGGGAGAAAAGACTAAAGATCCTTTCAGAGATCCTGCATTCCAGATATGATTCGATCCAGGAGTACCTTGACTTTGCCCTTGACAAGGCAATCAAGCTAACAGATAGCAAATTCGGCTATATTTATTATTACAGCGAAACAAGAAAGGAATTCACTCTGAATACGTGGTCTAAAGGAGTAATGGCGGATTGTGAGATTATGGACCCGAAGACAGTTTACAACCTGGATGATACAGGCATCTGGGGCGAAGTTGTCAGGCAGCGCAAGGCTATCATCATAAATGATTTCAATGACCCGGATCCTCTAAAAAAAGGATATCTCCAAGGTCATGTTCAACTTCACAGATTTATGACGGTGCCAATTTTCCGAAATAACAAAATAGTAGCCGTTGCCGGAGTTGCAAACAAAGGATCAGGTTATAAAGAAATAGATGAATTACAGCTAACTTTGCTCATGGACTCTGTATGGAACAAAATCGGGCAGGTAGGGGCTGAGGCGCTAATACGTAAAAGTGAGGGAAAATATCGCGGCTTATTTGAGAACGCCCTTAGTGCAGTGGCAATCCATAGAATAATCCTGGATGAATGCGGCAATCCCATTGACTATGTTTTTCTTGAGGTTAATGAAGCCTTTGAGACTCATACCGGGCTCAAAGCCGAGAATGTTGTTGGAAAGTGTGTCAGTGAGGTTCTTCCAGATATAGAAAAAGCGTCTTTTATCCAAATATATGGTGCTGTTGCACTTGATGGTAAACCTGTTAATTTTGAAATGTTCTCTGAATCATTGCAGCGATACTATAGTATTAGTGCTTATAGGGTAGACATGGAAATCTTTGCAACGGTATTCCAGGACATCACTGAGCGTAAAAGGACTGAAACCTATCATGAGATGGGAACTGAGGTTCTCAGTATACTCAATGAAACCGGCGATCTGCGTGATTCGATCCGTCATATCATATCCACGTTGAAGAGATTTACTGGAGTAGATGCTGTAGGTATTCGTCTAAAGGATGGGGATGATTATCCATATATTGCAAGTGAAGGATTCTCAAATGATTTTCTGGAGTCGGAAAATTCACTGGTGTTGCGCAATACAGACGGAGGGCTTTGCAGAGACTGCAACGGGAATGTTAATTTGCAATGTACGTGTGGTCTTGTCATTTCCGGTAATACAGATCCTTCTAACCCTCTCTTCACACGAAGTGGAAGCTGCTGGACCAATGATTCCTTTCCGTTTCTAGAGCTTCCAGCAGAAGAGGACGTTCGGTTGAATCCACGCAACCAGTGCATCCACCAGGGGTATGCCTCCTTGGCACTTGTACCCATCCGTATGAAAAATGAGATTGTCGGCCTGATCCACTTTAGTGATCACAGAATAGGGTGTTTTTCGTCTGATGCGATCGAGCAGCTTGAAGCTATTGCGTCCAACATCGGAGAAGCTTTAATGCGTCGTATTGCAGAAAACGAACTGATTCAAAGTCAGGAGAAGTATCGTTTACTTTCGGATGTGTCTTTTGAGGGCATTGTGATCCATGAGAATGGCATAGCTCTTGAAATCAATGAGACACTGGTCCGCATGACCGGCTACAGCCGTGATAAATTGTTGGGCAAAGATATTATCCCGATTTTTTTCCATCCTGAAGATCATGATATTGTCAAAAAGAATATGGCTGAAAGATCCACAAAGCCATATGAAGTGCGTTCTGTTAGAAAAGATGGTTCAATAGTACCCGTTGAGGTGGAAAGTTTAAATCTCATACACAATAAGCACCATTTGCGTGTTTCAGCAGTACGTGACATAACCGAGAGAAAGAAAAACGAAGAAGCTCTTAAGATCAGTAATTTATATAATCAATCTTTGGTCGCAGCGATTCCTGACCTGATATTCGTGCTGGATAAAAGAGGTGTATTCATTGATTATAAAGCACCAGACGATAAAGACCTGGCAATGCCAAAAGAAGCGTTTTTGAACAAGAACATCTTCGATGTATTGCAAAAAGATTTGGCTTGCAAGATTAAAAGAGCCACTGATGAAGTTCTACATGGGCAATCTGTAACAGCAATTGAATATCAAATGCCTATTGAAGCTGAAATCAGGTATTTTGAATGCAAGATGGCTTCTTTTGGAACTGATAAAACCATTTCCGTGGTTAGGGATATCACAGATCGTAAAAAAGCAGAACAGAAAGTTGAAAATGAAATATCTATCTTAGAGGGACTTCTTAATTCAATACCAGATATGATATTCTTCAAAGATCTTGATGGTGTATATCTGGGGTGCAATCCCGAATTCTTAAATTTTGTTGGCAGGAAAAAGGAAGATGTCATTGGTAATACCGATTATGACCTGTTCAATAAGGAGCTTGCAGACTTCTTCAGAATGAACGATCTATTGATGATGAAAGAGGGTAAAACCAGACATAATGAAGAATCAGTAGTGTATCCTGATGGAAGGAATGTAATGCTCTACACTACCAAAGCGCCTTTGAGGGACTCTGCAGGCAAGATAATTGGTTTGGTGGGTGTGGGTCGCGATATCACTGATAAATGGCGTGCAGAACAAACTATCAAAGAATTGAACATGCTCAATCAGTCCACAATTGATTCTCTGGATGCCAATATTTGTGTACTGGATGAAACCGGAAATATCATTAAGACGAATAGATCATGGGATGATTTTGCCATTGAAAACTCTGCTGATCTTGAAAAGGTGAGTGAAGGGACAAATTACATTCAGGTTGCAAAGAATTCTATTGGAAAGGATAGCGAGTTGGCATGGCAGTTTGCAAAGGGAATAGAAGATGTTATGATGGGGTTGAGTGAGGAATTTGATCTTGAATATCCATGTGACTCCCCAGAAGAGACAAGATGGTTCATAGGAAAAGTTCGTCCCTTTGAAGATACAGATGCTTTTCCCCGCAAGGTTGTAGTATCGCATGTAAATATCACTGAACGCAAACTTGCCGAGAAGAAGCTGAAGGAATATGCATCTGATCTTAAAAGAAAAAACCTGGAACTGGATAATGCCCTGTTAAAGGCAGAGGATGCTACCAGGGCCAAGAGCGAGTTCCTGGCAAATATGTCCCATGAGATACGCACACCTATGAACGGTGTGATAGGTATGACCAGTCTGCTTATGGACACTGAACTTGGTGAAGAGCAAAAACATTATGTTGAAACGATACAGACCAGCGGAGAATTATTGCTTAGTCTTATAAATGACATATTGGATTTTTCCAAGATCGAAGCAGGCAAACTAGAGATGGAATTTGTGGATTTTGATCTAAGCGATATGCTTGATGAATTTGCTTCTATGCTGGCTTTAAGGGCTCATGATAAAGAATTGGAATTCATCTGTGCATGTGAACCGGATGTTCCTGTGCATATCAGGGGTGACCCCAGCCGTTTGCAGCAGGTATTGACAAATTTGACCGGAAATGCGCTTAAATTCACAGAGAAGGGTGAAATTGTTGTGCGTGTAAGCCTTGTGTCAGATAATGGATCTGGGGCCCGGTTACATTTTTCGGTCAGGGATACAGGTATTGGTATTCCTGAAGAGAAAAAGGGACCTCTTTTTGATACCTTTTATCAGGTAGATGCATCCATCACAAGAAAATATGGGGGTACAGGTCTTGGTCTTGCTATCTCCAGGCAACTTGTCGAGATGATGGGGGGAGAGATAGGCGTGATCAGTGAGGAAGGAGTGGGTTCTGAGTTCTGGTTCACAATTCCCTTCTTTAAGCATTCAGGTGCAAAGTCCAAAAACACTTCATTGCATCTAGCGGATTTACACATACTTATAGTGGATGACAATGCCACCAATCGTGAAATACTAAGGGTTTGGCTTTTATCGCGGGGGGCTAAAGTGGCCGAGGCTGGGAATGGTGCTGCGGCGCTGCAAGAACTCTATCAGGCACATGAGGACAACAAACCCTTTGATGTGGCACTTCTGGATATGCAAATGCCGGGCATGGATGGCATCACTCTTGCCAAGAGAATCAAATCTGATGACAAGCTCAAAGATATTCATCTCATGATGCTGACATCACTTGGACAGTGGCAGGTTTCTGCCAAAATTGATAAAAGCCAGTTCACTGCCTTCATTACCAAGCCGGTAAATCATGCAGTGCTGCTTGAGAAATTATCATGTCTTTCCAATACGAAGATGGATACTGTGAATTCAGAGACATCTGTTTTGCAGGATGATTCATTTGAGAGAATAAACAAAGGCCTAAGGATCCTGCTGGCTGAGGATAACATTGTGAATCAGAAAGTTGCACAAAGTATGTTAAAGAAGATAGGTCACAAGGTGGATACTGTGGCAAATGGCAAGGAAGCCATAAAAGCACTTGAGATAATTCCATATGATCTGGTACTTATGGATGTGCAGATGCCTGAAATGGACGGTATCGAGGCTACAAAAAATATCCGAAGGGATGCTTCATCTGTTCTCAATAGTGATATACCCATAATAGCCATGACAGCATATGCCATGAAGGGAGACAGGGAACGTTTCATTGAGGCAGGGATGGATGATTACATCGCAAAACCGGTTTCAATGAACTCACTCACAGAATTACTGGATAAATGGTCAAAGGAATTGAATGCAAAAAAACAGGAAGATGCTTCACCTGATAAACTACCCCATCATACAGATATACTCGTTTTTGACAAAGAGGCTTTTATGGAAAGGATGGATGATAATATTGAGCTGGCACGGAAGCTTATTGCTACTTATATGAAGTATACGCCACAACACATAGAATCCCTGAAGGCAAGTGTAAAAAGCGCAAATTCAGAGGAAATCGCTAACAATGCACACATGATAAAAGGTTCATCAGCGAACATCGGTGGTATGTTTTTAAGCAGTATTGCCAGTGAAATGGAAAATATCGCTAGGGCAGGTAAAGTGGGGGAAGCTGCAGACATGATGGGAGAAGTGGAAAAACAGTTTGGCCTGCTTGTAAATAATCTGCAAGCTGTATGAAATGTTCTCATTTTCTTCTTTTAGAACTTTAGGTAAAAATACTGGCTATGTATAAATCCTTTCTTTATTAATAAACTACAAATAAATACGGGTACATCCACCTCCTAAGGAGTTGAGTGTATCTGCGGTTCACAAATTATTGATAATAGTTTTTCTACAGAGCCAGAGATGCCACACTATCTCAAGGCATTCTCTCTATGATCTCGCCCATTCTCTTATTCTTCTTGTAGAATGTAGTGCTGTCCTTAAGGAAATTTGAAGCCATGACACCTTTATCTGTGATGATGTATCCCCCTCTTTTGACCTTTTCTGCCAGTCCTTCAAGCTGGAACACGGTTTTCATCTTGCTGCCTATGCTTCCCTTGTCTGCAAACGGGTCTGTATATTTCCTTATCTCTGCAAATTCTGTAATCCTGCCTTCATTCCTTCCAAGGACTCTCAGTATTATCCTGTACTGGATGTCGCCCGGGCCCTGGTGTATTCCCAATGACTGGTAAAATACAGCAACTTCCTGCTCCAGCTTGACATCGATATCTTCAGACATCGATTATCTCCTCCTCTTCGAGATCATCATAATCGATATCTTCTTGATGTTCGCAGAGTTGGTATGAATATTTCTTGATTCCCAATTTCTCCTGCAATGTCAATGGTGGGAAATATGCAAGGAATGCAAGTACAGTTCCTATGAGCACGAAAATCCGTGCAGCAAGCTGCATTACATCGACCAGTGTTATCATGTCAGTAAGCATGAAATCAAATACAAAAGATATTGCTACCAGTGGCAGTGCTGTCCTGTACCTTAGACGTTTTGGCATACGCTGCAGAAATATCAGGAACAAAAGTCCGATGATCATTGCAGTGGGGATGACAAAGAGTCCCATAAGGTAAATGTTTATTGCAATATCGCTATTAATCACAAAAAGTGATGAAAAGGTGGAAACTTCAGGCCCTATCACTCCTTTTGTATAAAGGAATGTCAGGTATGCTACTCCAAAGAAGACAAAGAGCAATGAAGTATAGGCACTTATCTTTTTGTCCCCTACTATTACATACATTATAAAAAATACAAGTGGGACGCTGACAAAAGAAAAAGGTATGGCGGCCAGATTATACATCATAAGGTCAAGTGCGGGCATTCCCTGGTATGCAGCTAGCATTCTTATTGTTGTGGGCAGGTAGGTAAGTCCTACAAGGGACCAGAGAACGATAAGTGACCATAAAGTTGGTTTACTTTTTTCAGAGTGTTCTTCTTCGCTACGTGCCAGTACCCATGCAAAGGCAAATGAAGATATGGTAATCGCAAAACATATGGTTGCATTCAGTAATAGGCCGGCACTCATTTCATCCCTCTATTTTTTAATTTATACATTGTTAATATATAATATTTGCTAACGGGTGTTTCTGGTAGTTTGGTGTTTGATATTTCCAACCAATCAATATATATATTATTAAATGTTATATAAATTCGTCCATATATTTGGATTAATAGGAGGATCGTACATGAAAGCAAACAAATTCAATATCAAAAACAACACCAAAGCTCAGGTGGGTATTGGTACCCTCATCATATTCATCGCAATGGTGCTTGTGGCAGCAGTTGCTGCTGCTGTGCTCATACAGACATCAGGAGTGCTTCAACAGCAGGCTCTCTCAACCGGTAAAGAGGCCACACAGGAAGTATCTTCCAATATAGTGATAAGGAACATCGATGGTGTAAGAGCTGCCGACGACAATGTGAACATGTCTTCCACATTAGACCTGCTCAGACTCAATATAGCCCTGAATTCAGGGAGTGGTCCAGTTGACATCAATCAGGTAGTTATTTCAATAACTGATGGTACTAATACCAATAACTTGGTCTATGCAGGTAATACGAGGTCCCATGAGACAGCTGCTGGCCAAGATGACGGAAGTATGACTGCGTTCAGTTCCACAGATGCAAGTGCTAATCTTGAGGAACTATTGACTGGAAATACTAGCAGTGTTAACAATGCACAACGTTATTTCTCAGCAGACAGGATACGTGATGATGATGCTTCCTTCTCACAGAGCAACCCTGTTATGAACTCAGGTGACCTTATAAGGCTATATATATCTTCAGCTGCTACAGGTTCAGCGGGATATGCAGGAATAGCATCTACAGACACATCAGCTGGTATTGCAGACTCAGGCCTGACACTTCTTCCAAGGACTACTGTTAATATTGTCATGACGCCTGAAGCAGGTACACCGACAGCGATCTCTTTTGTGACACCACCATCTTATGGTACAAGGGAAATCGTGCAGCTATATCCGTAAACATTTATTGATGTGCATATCGCACATCAATCTGACTATTTTTTTGGGGGATATGTATGATATCAGGTTCAAGGCCTTTTGCAAGGGATCATATTGCCCAGGTTGGTATTGGAACCCTCATTATATTTATTGCAATGGTTCTGATAGCATCTGTTGCAGCTTCAGTACTGATGCAGACTTCCAGTGTACTGCAGCAACAGGCTCATTCAACAGGTAAACAGGCAACACAGGAGGTTTCATCAAATCTTGTTATTAAAAATATAGAAGGAGTTCGTTCAATGACAGGATCAAATAATATGTCAGGCAACATTTCCCTGTTGAAGGTCAGGGTTGGGCTTAATGTTGGCAGCTCTCCGATCGACCTGAATCAGCTTATAGTAAGTATATCTGACGGGACCAGCACCAACGACCTTATATATGCAAATAATGAACGGATATATGGCAACGTGATGGCTAATTTTTCTGCATCCTCAACATATGATGTAAATCTCGCTCACCTTCTTACAGGTACTCAGGCTGATCCTGGTGCCAATGGAAGATATTTTTTCACAGCCCAAAAAATAAGGGACGATGATCTGTCCTTTTCCCAGATTACTCCTATTATTAATTCAGGCGATCTTGTCACTATATATGTTTCAGTGGTATCTGCAGATGATCAGATATATCATTCAATTGATGGTATAGTAACAGAAGGCAAACAGAAGGATTCCGATCTTAATATAGCCCCCCGAACCAGGTTAAATCTAGTGCTGACTCCGGATGCAGGGGCAATAACGGTTGTGGAGTTCTTAACTCCCTCATCATATGGAACAAGGGGAACAATAACATTATATCCTTAAATAATATCTAGATTTGTTTTAGGGGATAATATGTCAAAAAAGTGGATATTAATTATTGTAGTACTATTACAGTCATGCCTGATCATTACAGCATCAGCCCAGTCCTCATTTTCAAATGAGATCCATATTGACAACGACGGTCTGGATTTTATTATATATGAGAAATATTCCGGAACAGATGCTGAAGGGTTCAGGCATGCTCTCGATATAGATGGCGATGGTTTTGTCAATTCTACAGAGGTCGATATATTTATTGACTCTTTGAAACGGAACAGGGTTTCCCAGTATAATGATTATATTGTAATTGATAGTGATGAGACAGAACTTTCAATTGAATCATTTGACGTCGTCTTTGGTTCAGCTGAGGGTGCCATCAGTGATGATGACATGTATGTGAATATATCTATTTCCTACGATATGGCCCCTTCCTTTTTGAGTGGCACTCATAATATCTGGGTGCTGGGTCACCCTGCAATTGATAACATGCGTATCACACTTCCTTATAAGACTTTGCTATTGTCCTATGGGGGAATAGAGGATTCTCTTGTTATAGTCGATAGCTCAAGGACTGTAATAGAAGGTTCAAGTGGTATCCGCTCTTTTATGAATGATGGGAATCAGACCTTTGAATATGCTGTTTCACTGGATATCAGGGTCCTTCCTTTTATGGCAGACCTTTCCAGGTTCAACTATTTTTTCAGTAGTGTCAACAATCACTGAATATTGTCTATATGTGACAAATAGTAATTGTTAAGTACTATTATCACCTATTTTATTTTTATTAATATAATAATATTTAAGTAATACATACTATGATATAATAATATATACAGGTGCTTTAATGAGTAGGAAACATCCTTCGGTCCTGATTATCCTGATAATTGCGATATCCATGGCTGGCAGTGGCTGTGTAAGTCATCCACCGGAAGAAACTGTAAATGATGTAATTATAGAATTTTTAACTGCTATAAATGAAGATGATTTTAACTCAGCATTTGACATGTACAAAGGACGGGATTTCCTTGCACCAGCAAGCATAAGGATGAGTTTTAACAATAAAGGAATAGAACCAGGTAATATAGATAACATAGATGTAAGGTCACTGGAAGTTTCTGATAATGTTGCTATTGCCACAGTCGATTGCAGTATTTCTTCCCGGAACCAGCCAGGAATGATAAATGTGATACCTATATATTTCAGGGTGCAGGACAGTGAGATCGGCTGGATTATCACAAGGGTATCATTTAATTCTCCCCTGACACTTGAAGGTGCCGACAACCTGGAAATTGAACTCGCCTCTACTCCTGTGGACTTTATCGTTGACAATGCATCTGTAATATCTGTTTTTGCTTTTTTTATGCTTGGTGGTGGTATTTACCTGGACAGAAAGGACAAGGCAAAGAAAAAAGAAAGCAAGAGGACTATTAATGTTTCAGGGGCTGTACCTGTGCACAAAGAGATCATGGTACAATATGTACGCTTTGTTCCCCCGGAATATTTCCAGGTGGGCAAGGCTGCAAAAGTGGACGTATGGGTAAAGAACTTCACACAACATCCTTATAATAATTTTGCTATCAAGGCAAAGTTTGCTAATTCCCTGGAAGTGAGGAAGATAAATCTCTTCTTTGGTGATATTGCTCCGGGTGAAACCGCTAAAAGAACTTGGATAGTAATACCTAAAATGAAAGGATGGATATCTATAGAAGAGCCAACTGTTGTTTTTGAGTATATGGGTACTAAATATATCGGTGTACTTGATCCTGTGTGGTTGCAGGTTCAATGATTTTTGCAGGTGGTATCATAGCATCGATAGAAATAATCGATGAATCATAACAAAAGATGTCTTCTGAAAATGGGATTTTGAGATATTTGAGTGATATGAATGAGCTTTTGGAATCGCTGGAGTTATGCATAGCAGAACCTGAAGCGAATATTTCTTCCTCCATAATGACAAAATGGCTGTTTTGATCATGGTTCCGAACCCCATTCTCATATCTCTTCAAAGAAATTATTCTCAGTAAGCACTTCGAGGAATTCTACACATTTTTGTCTTTTTCTTCTATAGCCATTTCTGTATCCAATCCTATTTTTGATTCAATCTTTTATGTTGTCTTTGCTCTTTTTTTTGTTCTCCGAAAAGGTTAATACCTATTGTAACAGATTCATTTCGAGGTGTTTTTGTATGTCAAAGTTCCATAAAAGAGACTCTGAACGTAAGGGTGAAAAGAAATACGAAGAACTGGATGCAAAACTTATACAGGATAACCTCGAGGACCTGAAATCCACGGATGGTGAGATTACAGATTGAGTGTAACTATCAATGTCGAAGTGATCAACTCGGAACTTCCTATCAGGAATTTGAAGGTTCCGGATGGAACAACCTATGAAAATGTACTGGACATTCTTGGCATGAATCAGGAAACCGTCCTTATTTTAAAAGAGAATTTTTCAAAAGAAAAAGAAGCTGTTCCCGTTGATGGGATAGCAGTGCCCGGCAATCTGACTATTATTTGCATTGCATCGCAGGGATAGATAGTAGCCGGACACACTTACACCATTACATTCTTTTTGTAATGTCTTTAAGCTTTGTGATGGCATCCATCGTTGTTTTTGTGTCTTCTATGATCTTTTGCTCATAGTGTTTGATGATATCTTCAACAGGTGCTGAAAGCCTGTAGATCTTTGTTGGTCTTCCTTTACCTACAGCTTTTTTGTTGTGGATATCTATCCAGCTCCTTTCGCGCATGTGCCTCATGGCAACACTTACTTCCGGCTGTCTCAGACCTGTGCTCATCTCAATTTCCTGGGATGATGCTTCTTCCACATTAGATAGGTATGTGAGTGTGGTTGCAACATTCCTTGACATCCCAAGGCTTTTCAGCGCCTCAATGAACTTATAGTCTGTATCGTCAAGTATCTTTACTTCAAAGTCTTTCATAAAATAACCCCTTATTTTTAAGTTTTGCTCTAATGAGCTCTATTACATACAATGACATTATTATATTTAAAGTTATATATGCTCATAATTAAAGCGCTTAATAATTAATAATATGTGCTAAAAATGAAATATTTTTTCGATATTGTGAATATATTATTCCGAAGGTCGATAATCGAATCAAATAAATTGGATTCCTTCCCACAGAATAGTTTATCCTGTATTTCTTTTCCAACTATATCATCACTTCCGGGTTTCATTCTTATAATTGTTGAACCTGGATATATGTGCTTGATGTGTGAGAATCCATCGATATCCCCGTCCGTTATTCCTATTATCGGAATTCTTAATCTGTAAAGGATATCTGCCGCAATGTCTGTGGTATCGTCCCCTATGGTCACAGCTACCCCGGCGCCTTCTGCCAGCTCAAAGGTTCTTTCAGCTTCATGATCGATAATGACTGCCTTTATTCGATTTTCATGGTTCTGGCTGTCATCAACTTCCTTGTATGGGGATACCTCTCCGGTTATTATATTTTTGCGAACCGAGAAATTGTTTCCTCTCAGTGGTCCGCTTTTTACCCAGCAGGTAATAAGATCCACAGGTATTCTCTTCTCATATCCATGAAGTTTTTCAAGTCCGTGTGCTTTTATTTTTGCACCCCTTATATCCCGGATGAAACCATCTTCGCTTATTATCTGTATATTGGGAGATCGCGCCAAGCCTACAACTATACCGTTGATCATTATTTTTTCCCCGGGATGGACTCCGTATACATTTCTTATTACGCGATTATTTTGTTCTTCGGTATCTATGGGTGTCAGGATCCGGGGTACATCGGTTATTTTAAGTCCAAGGATGCTGGCAATTTTCATTGCTATTGGAACTGAATTTGAATTCCAGGGTACTATCCTGCCATCAGGCATTCCAGGTCTTTCGATATGAATTAAAGGTTTCAGGTTCCTGTCTGAAAGTCTGGAAACAACCATATTTGCAAAAAGGAGTCCATTTTCAGTTGTTTTTCCATGGTTCAGGAGAATTACAATTTCTTTTTTGCTGAAAAGATCCTCTATGCACCGACTTGGTTTGAGGCTCATTTTTATATCGATCATATCTTCGAGATGTGAATCAAGCACAGCCGTTTTGCCAATAGTGCCTGCCATGACCGCTGATATATTCCCAAAATCATTTAGTTTCTCTATTATTTCCTTTGCCATCCCGGAATCGACAACTTCCGGGCCGTGAACAACTAAACCTATTTCCATACATTTCTATTCTAGGATGCTGTCACAATTATACTTTCCTGCCGATAAACTATTATTTTCAAAGACTTATTTGCATATATGGGAGATATCAGATTAACGTGGCTGGGTCATTCATGTTTTCATATTGACTATGCGGGTACTACTGTGCTTATAGATCCCTTTATAACAGGCAATCCCAGATCAATTGTTCAGGTTAAAGACCTTAATCCAGATGCTATTGCAGTCACTCACGGTCATGGAGATCACCTGGGGGATACAGTCATTATAGCAAAAAGAACAGGTTGCACTGTCATCTGCATCCACGAGCTTTCACAATATCTCAAATCAAAAGGCGTAAATACGCTTGGTATGAATATAGGTGGAACTGTTGATCATAAAGGTATTTTCTTTACGATGACCGATGCAAGTCACTCTTCCTCCATAGATGAGGCAGGTCTGGGTGTTGATGGAGGAAAAGCTGCAGGTTTTATTATCCGTGCAGGGGATGTTTCACTTTATCATGCAGGAGATACCGGACTTTTTGGGGATATGGAACTTATATCCAGGCTTTATCATCCTGATGTTGCTATTCTTCCTATTGGGGGAAGGTACACAATGGATGCAAGGGATGCCGCACTTGCTGTTGAGATCTTGTCTCCTAAAATTGCAATTCCAATGCATTATGATACTTTTGATGTGATCGTACAGGATGTAAATATTTTTATCAGCTGCGTAAAATCAGTATCTGATGCAGAAGTAATAATTATGGAGATGGGTTGCCCCATAATTTTATAACTGGTCCATTATGAAATGTTTGCTTAGTTTTCGCATACAACGGATAGGTTTATATTTCATTGTGCTTAACTAACCTGTAAGGCAAAAGTCGAGTTACATTTATTTATATATATCCCCTCTCCTTCTCGTCATACGGCTTTTGCCTCATTATTAATTCCAGGATCAACTCTTTCTATGATTTTACTTTTTATGCTTTTAAGTTTCCGGTGACCTTCAATTTACTTCTGATTTCATATCATACCGAAAATCTCTGATTAAAAAAATCAGGGCATTTGATGCCCAAAAAAAAGGACTATCTTTTAAAGCATGCATCAAGATGTTCCTTTGGTGTTGGTTTTGTTAACAGGCTTACAACAATAGCAGTAATGAATGCCAGTGGTGTGGCCACAAGTATTGGATCGACGACGGTCCAGGTTCCTGTAAGAATAGTCTCAACACCAAAAAGTGCCTTGCTTATGCCCAGAGGGGCTGCTTCTGCTTTGTGTACGAATGCAAGCCAGAAGAGACTTGAAAAGGTTCCTACAAGCAGACTGGCGATTGCACCTTCTCTTGTCATGCGTTTCCAGAAAAGGGCCCCTGTATACATTGGCAAAAAAGCTGCTGCACATAGCCCAAAGAAGATGGCAGTTGCCCTTGCAATGATGCTGATGGGTAGTATGTATGCAAGTATGACGCTGGCAAGGATGGTAATGGCAATTGCTACTTTTGTTATATTTATCGTCTGGCCCAGATCTCCCCTTTTCAGGAACTCGCGATAGAAATCATGACCTATTGAGGTTCCCATGGTATGGAACTGGGAACTTAATGTGGACATGGCTGCTGCTAGCAGTGTCAGCATGAAAAGTATGACAAATGTTTCCGGCATGGCACTGTTGATAAAAGCGGGCATGATAAGATCCGTATTTCCTCCTGCAACCGCAACCGATATCATCTCTGTGGTCTGGTAGAAATAGACATTGGATAAAGCACCAACCGTAAAAGCCACCCCTGTCATCATGAGAATGAAAGGTCCGCCTACAAGTACGGCCCTGTTAAGGGCTGCATCGTTTCTGACTGTCATGAACCTGACTGCCAGTTGTGGTTGTGCAAGCACTCCTATGCCCACACCAAGCACAAGGGTTGAAACCAAGGTCCACCATATAGGCGATCCGAATTCCGGCATAGATGTCCACCCCAGATGTCCCCCGGCAGCAAGACTTTGCGGCACCAGATCGTTCATGGCTGTAAGGGCTGAGTGGGCTGCGGTGATACCCCCCAGTTTGATATAGGTGAAAGCCAGCAGGAATATCATTCCAATGAACATGAGACTGCCCTGCAAGGCATCGGTGTACATTACCGCAATAAGACCTCCAGTTATCACATATGCAGCCACGATGATGGTAAGGATAAGGACAGCGATATCATAATTAATGTTCAGGGTGGCTTCCAGGAAACGAGCACCTCCTATGAGGACTATTCCGGCATAAAGCGGCATGAAAATTCCAATGAGTGCTCCTGAGAATCCCTGGATGAATCTTGACTGGAATCTCCTTCCGAGTAGTTCAGGGAAGGTAACTGCACCAAGGTTAAGTCCCAGGCGCCTGGTTCTGGAACCAAATAATACAAAAGCTATGAATATACCTACTAAAATGTTCATAAATGCAAGCCAGAGAAGTCCCATTCCAAGGGCACCGGCAGCTCCTCCAAAACCGATAATAGCAGATGTGCTGATGAAGGTGGCACCATATGATAATGCAAGGATGTAAGGATGTATCTTTCTTCCTGCAACCATGTAATCATCGGATTCTGTCGTTTTCTTATATCCTAACCAGCCAAGATAAAATATCACCATCAGGTATATCAGTATTATGACGCCAAGTACAGGTGTGCTTATCAAGCTTCCACCTCCGGGTCATCAGAACCATCATTCCATTTAAGCGCACCGTAGATCATGCAGCCCACTGCACTTACAAAGCAAAGTATATAGGCAAGCCATATTTGCGGGTCATCGATTCCGAGCATATTTTCCCTTCCTTTTATTCCATAATAATCATGACAAATGTTAACATGTGCTTTGTTAGCATGCCACTATATTTATAGTTTAGTAAATCTGTCGTACATCCTGAGCCCGAAAAATAAAAAAAAGTAAAAATAATAAAAAAATCGTATAGAAAGAGATAATTTATCTTATAATTATCTCTTTGGAAAGAATTACCTTTCTATTTAAACTCATATTATTTAAAGCACATATCAATATGCTCTTGAGATGCAGGTTTTGTCATAAGGCTTACTACTACGGCAACGATTAATGCAAGTGGTGTGGCTATAAGTATCGGATCAACCACTGTCCATGTCCCTGTAAGGATAGTATCAACACCAAAGAGTGCTTTACTTATTCCAAGGGCGCTTGCTTCTTTTGCATGTACGAAAGTAAGCCAGAAGAGGCTGCTGAAGGTGCCTGCAAGAAGACTTGCAGTGGCACCTTCTTTTGTCATGCGTTTCCAGAATATAGCACCTGCATACATGGGAAGGAAAGCTGCCGCACATAGTCCGAAGAATATAGCAGTTGCTCTTGCAATGATCCCTGGCGGGAGTATGTATGCCAGAGCTACACTGATCAGGATTGTTGTTGCTATGGCTGCCTTTGTGATATTAATGGTTTTTGCTATCTTACCTTTCATGATGTACTCGCGGTAAAGATCATGCCCAAAGGCCGTTCCCATGGTATGGAACTGAGAGCTAAGTGTTGACATGGCAGCCGCAAGGAGGGTTAGCAGGAAGAACACAACGAAGTAATCAGGCATTGCACTGTTGATGTACTCTGGAATTATCTTGTCTATATTCCCTCCCACAACATCAAAAGATATCATTCCTTTTGTTTCAAGGAAATAGACATTGGACAATGCACCCACAATGTATGCAACACCTGCCATCATAAAGATAAAAGGTCCTCCTGAGAGAACTGCTCTTTTAAGTGATCTTGAGCTTTGCACAGTCATGAAACGCACTGCAAGCTGAGGTTGTGCAAGCACTCCTATGCCCACTCCAAGTATGATAGTAGATACAAGAGTCCACCATGTAGGTGAACCAAAGGCTGGCATTGTTGTCCACCCGGTATGCCCGGCTGCAGCTAGATTCTCAGGAACAAGATGTGCCATGTTTGTGAGTGCCTGGTGTGCTTCGACAACACCACCAAGTTTTACGTATGTTATTACAAGCAGTATGCTCATACCTATGAACATAAGTGCTCCCTGAAGGGCATCTGTATACATGATAGCAATTAATCCACCAGTGATAACATATGCTGCTACTATTATGGCAAGGATAAGCACCGCAATGTTATAGTCGACTCCCAGTGCAGTTTCCATGAAACGTGCTCCTCCTATCAGTACGCCTCCTGCATAAAGTGGCATAAAGATTGTGATCAAGGCACCTGAGAATCCCTGGATGAATCTGGACTGGAATCTTCTTCCCAGAAGCTCAGGAAAGGTGACGGCCTTTAGGTTTGAACCCATGCGTCTTGTCCTTGAACCAAATATTATAAAAGCTATGAATATACCAACGAAGATGTTCATAAAAACAAGCCACAAAACACCCATACCAAAAGCTCCTGCATAACCTCCGAATCCGATTATTGCAGCTGTGCTGATAAAGGTTGCACCATAAGAGAACGCAAGCACAAAAGGATTGACCTTCCTTCCTGCAAGCATGTAATCTTCCGTGTTTTTTGTCTTTTTATAGCCAACCCATCCCAGGTAAAAAACCACCATCAGGTAAATAAGAATGGCCATTCCAAGAATTGGAGTACTGACAGCCATCAGTTATTATCCTCTTCATCATTCCAGTGTATAATTCCATATATCATACATCCGATAGCACTTAAAAAGCACAATATGTAAGCAATCCAAATTTGCGGATCATTGATTCCCAGCATTTTGCATCTCCTTTTATTCCTGAAAACAATAATGTCATCTGTTAACACGGCACGTACATTAACTTTTCGATATTATGCAGTAATTGATAAATTCTTCTTTCTGGCAAAAGTTATAAATAAAAAAGATTCATAGTTGATTTAATGTTACAAAACATAGCTTTTGTAACACCACAGTGCAATGCAGAGAATATTATCCCGGCAGTTTACCTTTAAAGGATTAAGGACCTTATATTGCACTTCTGTCCGATAGCGGGTGTAGTAGCGCCCGCTCCTCCCCTGTTCTTATCATTCCGGTCTTGCACGTACAAGGACTGCTCTGCCTATCTGTTGCGTCTGAACTGAAAAACCAGCACTTTCAACAAGTTCTGTCCAGTCATTGATACCCCTTTCTGTTCCGTGGTGATGGTCCAGGGGCTCTACAGCAAGCATTTTTCCTCCGTGTATAAGCACTCTTTTTATTTCTGAAAGGGCACGAGGTATATCTTCAAGATGATGGAGCATAAAAAAGCAGGTCACAGTTTCAAATTCCTCATTCTCAAAAGGGAGCTCATATACACTGGCAGCCTTAAAGGACAGATTTTTGATATTGTAAGCAACTGCATTCAAACGACACTGTTTCATTGTGTCTTCAAGCAGGTCGATTCCGGTGACCCTTGATTCGGGATTAATTCTTGCTATTTTCAATGTAAGATTTCCGACTCCGCATCCCACATCAAGTATAGTCTTACCTTTTGCCTCGGGTAGTGCAACTTCCATGGTCTTATTTTTTAGTTGTTCCATGCCTGCAGGTGGATAATCGGCTTCTGCATTATCAAATGAAGTATAGGGGACGATTCCATGGACAAGTGCATTGTTCCGGGCAAAAATGCCTTTGAAGTATATCTTGCCTTCATCAGCTTTTACAAGTTCTGCAACCGAAACACCGGCCTCTCTGCAAAAACGTTTGTTCCACTCCTCCTTTTTTTGGGAAAATTCCATTTTCAGTGGTTCGTGGATGACTATGTAATGGGAATACTCGTCAAATAAAAAATCCTCTGAACTTGCCTGATCTAATTCTATGATACTTACGCTCTCTTTCCAGAGCGCAAGCAATTGCATTGTCTTTTCATTTGCAAAATTTGAGACCTTTCCAATTGGCATGAGTGACATAGGTTCACATTGAACCTTTTAAGATATACTTTTAGTGGTTTTCATTATCAGTGTTTTTCAGGATCTTTTCTTGGTGCTGCAAGGAAAAATAGTCTGTACGGGCTATTGACCTGACATGGTTCTGTCAGTATAATAACACAAAATATATATAGTATTTCAATTTCATCCATAAATATCCGCAGAAATATCCCGGTTATTATGCTGCAATTTAGGCTATCAGCTTACACAGGTCGTATTGGGTATTATGATATATCTTATGTTTTAATTACAGCATATTGGCTTACCTCAAAAAGGATGCGTTAAAATGGTATTAGTTTCAGTTTATGAAAACAAATGCACAGCTTGTGGCCTGTGCGTGGTCGCATGTCCCAACGATATACTTGAACTTATAAGTGATGTTTGTGTCCCTGTGAGGATGGGCTCCTGTAAATATTGTATGGATTGCGTGGAAGCATGTGAATTTGGTGCAATTAAAGTATTCATTTGATAGAAGTAAGGTAAATTGATCGAATGATCAGGTTTGTGTAGATGAACCTCTACTTTCCTTCTGTAAGAACATTTTCTTTCAGAACACTTAAAGGTATAATCATCTAAATTATATTTCTATGATCTGTACACCAAGTTCAGGATCAAGGATTGCCACAGTTCGTTTTCCGCTGAGCACACCGCAGGTCTCACCCGGATTTATTACCAGTGTTTCGTTAACCTCAGTTACACCTGCGTGATGCGTGTGTCCCCTGACAACTATGTCGAAGTCTCCCGATTCTGCCAGTGCGTTGACCTGAGGTTCGTACACCCCATGCAGGACTGCAATTCTTTTTCCTTTCATTTCAAGGTCTGCAAAATCACCACAACATTCTGCGCCAAATTCTTCAAACTTCTGCTTAAGGAGTAACTTGTCACCGTCATTGTTCCCGAAAATAAAGTACATCTTTGCATCCAGCTTGCTGAAAGCCGTAGCTGTGAACGGGGAAATGATATCACCGGCATGCAGGACAATGCTAACCTTCTTCTTATTGAACAGTTCAACCGCAGCCCTGATAGCATCCATACTATCATGTGAATCAGACATTATCCCTATCATTCTCATACCTCTCCTTTAAACAAGGAGCGTACAGGATTTATTCTTTTTCAATGGAAGTCTTTATGGAGAAACTTCTAATTTCTGCCATTTCATTTCATCTTAAAGCGTCTGCCCAGGAAAATAACTATCATGGAAATACAAAGAAGCAATGAGCTGTTCTGTGCAAGTTCTGCGCAAACAGCTTCTTGTGGGACAGCACAATCGTTTAAGCTATCTTTTTCCTTTATCTTTCCATTGTCTTTCTCAGCCTCATCGACTAAAGGATCATGTTCAATTTCTTCCCGCTCTTGTGAATCCGGGAAAACATTCGGTAAATCGGCAGTTATAGCAAAAGGTGAGAATCCGGGAGTTTTAGCCTCGAAAAAAAAGAACTCTTCATCCTCTCCTGTTATACGAGTATCAAGTGTCTGCCATCTGTCTTCATGGTATCTTTGAAGGTTTATATTTTCCGGCTCGGCATTATTGATATCCATCCATTTTTTCAGAACTGCAAAAGATATCTGGGTGTCATCCATGTTACTGTCTGTGGCATATCCTGCTTTGCCTATCCATATATTGATATTCCTGTATATTGCTCCTGAAGGTCTCTGTGAAACAGTTGAAGACACATCATTCAGAACCTCAGTGGTGCCTGCTATAAAGCCCGCATTCTTTAGTGAAAGGTAGCTTATTTCCTTTATGGGATTTGTTTTTTCATCAAAGAGAAAACGGATTCTGGACCCACCGATCACATATACCTGCACCACTTCCTTTAGACCTATGTTCTCTTTATTCTCGCCGGTAGCTTCGCCTGCGCCACTTCCACTGCCTCCGGCAGAAACCGGAACTTCCTCCGGGATATTTAAAGGTGTGCTTGCAATAACATTCACATCTGCATTACACACGGTTACTGGAATGGCATTTCCTTGAAAATCGCTAAGTATCACATTGGTAAGGATGATATCACTATTTCCTGTATCATTGCCGGCGATGAATGATATATGCGCAAAGTTCCCTGCTGTGCAGATCTCTGCTTTGCCAAGGGTAACTGCGAAAAGGTCCCCAATACTGCCCAGCTGATTGTTAATAGTCCCACCGATGAAAACCAACATGACCCCTTCCTGCTCAAAAAGATCCCCAGAAGTCACTTCAACTGCAGAGATCATGTTGCTGTCGAACAAAATATCAAGCTGTGCACCAGCTATGGGTGTTTGCGGTTCTATATTTATATATACATCAAACCGCTGGTTTGTATTTACTTCACTGACAAGCGGTGATACGGTGACCACCGAGTCTGCAGAAACTGCCAGGACACAGGAGAATGCTGTTAATGTTATTAATAAAAAAACTATACAAAATCTCAACAATATCATATGTTTTCTTGGCCTGCTCATCTATACACCCTGAATATATAAAAATAATATAAATCAATATGTATTTATATCTTTTTATATATCAGAGTTACTAAGCAGTATGTCTCCTACAAAAAACACTGCATTAATAAGAAATATAATGATGATAATCAGATACAGGCTCCAAAATCCAGGTTTTCTGTATCAATTTCTTCATTCTGAAGCTCAGAAATACATTCTTTGCACATCTTTTTTCCCCGTATCACCATAAGATCATCCGTGGATTTTTTGCATGTTTCACATTTTTGCATTCATTTACCTCATGTAAGAGGTATGGTCCAGAGTTAAATACGTTTTGCAGGAAACCGTATGCCTTTCCAAAACATAATCATCTGGAATGTTATTTTTCAAAATGCCATCATCATTTTATTGCCCTGAAAATGATCCATTCAAAGAATTCCCCTCAAATTCCCCTCAAAAAAATCTATTCTTCAAAAAGGTACTTTTGCCGGGTCAGCAGGAAATATTCAGTGTCCCTGTCATCTTTTCTGATAGTGCCTTGGTATTCCATGCCAGCTTTTCTGGCCAGGTTCACTGAGGCGATGTTATCCGGCGAACAATAAACGGCTATTCTTTCAATGTCAAGTACGATTATCATATATTCAAGTAGCTTTTCGACAGCTTCTGTGGCATATCCCATACCCCTGAACTGAGGTTCAAGTGCATAATATATCTGCGCGGCACATGGAACATCCGTTGTTGCAAAACCACATGATCCTATCAATTCATTGTCGCTTTTCCTGCAGACAGCCATTGCAAAAAGTGGTTCATCAGTGTTGTATGACTGAATGAGCATGCCAAGAAAAGCCTGGGTCTCTTCCCGGCTCTGGTGGGCAGGCATGTCAGTGGGGCCTGTTATTTCCTCATTGTTAAAGAAAAGATAGAGCTTTTCCATGTCATCTTCAGTATACCTTCTGATAGTCAATCGCTCAGTATCGATGGATTGTGGGACTCTCATGGATGTCTATTTCCCTGCCAGCTACTAAAAAGTTTTCATTTAAGATGGGCAGGTAAAAGATCATGGATAAAACAATATCATGTTATTCCTCATGTGATCCTTGCAATTCCCAGAAAATTATTGAACAGTTTTCTTCCATTGTCCGAATATTCAGAACTCAACAGTTCAAAATCCTTTCTTATCGCTTCCCTGTCCATTAGCAAAAGCTCAGGGTCATTATCAAGCCACAGATCAAGCATTTCAGGGGTAATTTCAAAGTGTCCCTGTATCCCATAAGCATTCGGACCGATTTTCACGATCTGATGCGTGCAGTGTTTTCCAGTACCTATTAACATCATCTTTTCTGTGAGCTCTACGGTCTCGCCGTGCAGATGGAAGATTCCAAGGGGGCTTTCAAGATCTGCAAACAGGGGGTCATCTACATGATCTTGTTCAATGTCAATCGAGTAATAATTACCATCCTCACTCCTCAGGCCGATCTCCCTGATCTCACTTGCATGCACAGAACCTCCGCAGGCCTTGACCAGCACCTGCATTCCAAGACAGATTCCAAGATAGGGTATACCAGCATCAATTGCCTTCCTTGCCATTTCAAGTTCGGCTCTCATCTTACTGCTCGCATCGTTGGCACTGTCAGGCCCTCCCAGGACTACTACAGCATCATAGCCGACAGGATCAGGTAAATCTTCTGTGCTCTCAAGATCGATAATATCATGAGGGAAATTGTTTTCCTCCAGGATGTTCTGAAGTATACCGGGTCCTTCCCTTGATATGTTCTTAATGATCAACAGGCTCATGGAGCTACATATCTGTTTTAACGGATAAATGGTTTATGAATTTAAGAATCGTTTCATTAACCTTTATCAATACCAATACATGAGAATGTGGAGCAGGATGAAGAAAACAGGAAAGATGAAATCGGAATGAAAGGACAATATGTATCCATATGACTGGAATCCCGAATACGGTTTTATGTGTTCGTTGCATTCGGGATCCCTGTCTTTATGGACCTGTTCTTGGGCAAACCTGTGTACCACCAGCCACTATCTACCGTACCACCAACCAACCGTACCACATAGGTAATAGTGCATGATTTTTTTTGCTAGTGTGATTTGCTAACGTCTGGTTTATTGTTATCTTATTTAAGGATATTCATGGTCTTGTATCTGCTTATGCTAATAATGATGAGTGCCTGTTTCAGTTTATCATTTCATATCCACAAAATCATATCTTTTCAAAGCCTCCGAATAAAAATGATATGCATTTTCATTGAAGCATATGAGCCTGATATCTTCCAGTGAACTGTCATAAGAGAGATGTTCAATTATACTGGCTACAGCAAGGTCTGATGCTCTGTCTACAGGAAAACCATAGGCTCCTATACTGATCCCTGGGATGGCGATACTTCTGATCCTGTATTCCTCTGCCAGGGCCAGAGAATTACTGTAAGCTGCAACAAGAAGCTCATCCTCACCGAAAAGACCACCTTTCCAGACCGGACCGACAGTGTGGATCACCCATTTTGCCGGGAGAAGGTATCCGTTTGTGATCCTAGCCTCTCCGGTGGGACATCCTCCAAGGGTGCGACACTCTTCCAGAAGCTTTGGCCCGGCAGCAAGATGGATGGCCCCGTCAAAACCTCCTCTTCCAAGAAGAGAATTATTGGCCGCATTGACTATGGCATCGACTTTTTGTTCCACGATGTCGCCCCTGATAACCCTGATGATTTTGGCAATATCCATGTTCCTTCCTCTTTAGTACCTCTTTTTATTCACTACATCTTATTGTTTTTATCTGAATAAGAATTATTATGCTCACTTTTATCTTTGTTGTAGTTGTATTTTAAAATTAAAGCAAAAATCGGCTCTGTAGAAATCCTTTCTTTATTAATAAACCACAGATGGAAAATATCTGCGTGCATCAGCGTTACCTGCTAAACGTAGGTTTAGCAGGCACTCAACTCTGTAAGAGGTGAGTGTATCTGCGGTTCATAAACAATTCATAATAGGTTTTCCACAGAGCCCAAAAATCAATCAAAAACAATGGCAGGTCAGGTAATGGATGAGATAAAGGACCAGATAATGGATGAGATCACAGAAAAGATACTTTCCCTGTTCAGGGAAATAAGTAGTGTGCCAAGATGCTCAGGGCATGAAGAAAAGATGGCTATCTGGCTTAAAGAGTGGGCATTATCCCGGGGTTTTAGTGTGAAGTCTGATAGTGTGAACAACATTGTAATCCAGATCCCTCCGTCAGAAGGTTATGAGAAAATGCCTGCTGTGGTCATCCAGGGACATATGGACATGGTATGTGAAAAGACACCGTCAGCTTCCCATGATTTCAGCAAGGATGCTATCATACCTGTTGTCCATGGTCAGTGGTTAAAGGCACAGGACACAACCCTGGGTGCAGATAACGGAATAGGCATAGCAATTGCCCTTGCAATTGCAGAGGATACAAATATCTGTCATCCCCCTCTTGAACTTCTGTTCACAGTTGATGAGGAGACCGGACTGACTGGTGCCAATGCCCTGATGCCTGGTTTTATTACCGGGAAGCTTTTGCTGAATCTGGATTCTGAAGAAGAAGGTGTTTTTATCATTGGTTGTGCAGGCGGTCTTAGCACAACGATCTCTATGTCATTGGAGTATTCAGAGCCTTTAGATGATGCACTGCGTTTAAGGCTGGTGGTGGATGGGCTTTGTGGAGGACACTCAGGTATCAATATACATGAAAGAAGGGCAAATGCCAATAAAATACTTGCAGCGGCATTGAAGGCACTTTTGGATGCAACTGACATTTATATAGTTGATATCGAAGGTGGCTCTGCACACAACGCCATTGCAAGATATGCAGAGGCTACCATCATCCTCTCTGAAGATTCATTAAAAACCTCTTATTCACTTATTTCGGAATTTGAGGACAGGATGCGTTCTGATTACGCAGAATTTGAACCCTCTCTTTCCATAAGCCTTCAAAAAAGCAGAAAACAAAGCAAGAGCCAATCAAAAACGATGGCAATAAACAATGAATGTGCCTGCAGGGCAGTGGGTCTTTTGAATGCTTTACCACATGGGGTCCTCTCAATGTCCTCTCAAATACCGGGGCATGTCCAGACTTCAGCTAATCTGGCAACAGTAAAAATAGAAAGAGGCAAATTGCTTATAGTATCAAGCCAGCGCAGTTCTCTTGAAAGTGAACTGATGCAGACCACTGATAAGATCACATCTGTTGCTCTTGAATATGCTGCAACGTTCTCAAATCATTCAGCATATCCTCCCTGGCAGCCTGACATGTCCTCAAAGCTGCTGCAACGTTGCAAGGATATATACAAAAGTGTTTTTGAAGAAGAAGCAAAATCAGAGTTCATCCATGCAGGTCTGGAATGTGCCGTAATAGGTTGGAAATATGCAGACATGGATATGATGTCATTCGGCCCTACAATAAAGGACCCCCATTCACCGGATGAACGTCTTTATATACCATCGGTAAGGAAGGTGTGGGACTTCCTGGTCCCTTTGCTGGCATCATTCAGGGAGTGATAGATAAATTACAAAAAAAGATCAGAATACTGATAGGATACTAATGTAATAAATAAATAAATAAATAAATAAATAAATAAATAAATAAATACATGGCCCATAGATCATAATCAATGGTCAGGGTTATTATCAATAAGATACAAAAAGACAAGCATGAGAAAATATCCACGACCAGTTGTTCTTGTAAGCAGATGTCTTGAATTTGATAAGGTACGCTATAACGGACAGGTAATCCCTTCGCAGATAGTGCGCGATCTTATTCCTTTTGCAGATTTCATAAAAGTATGTCCGGAAGTTGAAATAGGTCTGAGTGTTCCCAGGGACACCCTGAGGATAATCAAAAAAGATGGGGAATATCGTCTGATCCAGCCAAAGACCGGAGAGGACCTTACAGACAGAATGAATGAATTTACAGCCAAGTTTCTCGATAACATCAGCTACATAGATGGTTTCATATACAAAGGTCTCTCCCCAAGTATGGGAGTTGATGATGTTAAAGTATATTCGGGTGCAAGTATGTCCCCGGTTGTTGAGAGAGGATCGGGCATGTTTGCAGGTGAGGTTATTGCCCGGTATGCAGGCTATCCTATTGAAGAGAATGAAAGGTTGCGCAATGATCATATCCGTCATCATTTCCTTACCCAACTGTATGCTTTTACGGCTTTCAGGCAGGTTGATGAAGCACGTTCTTATGAGGAGCTGCACAAGTTCCATAAGAACAACCGCTTCCTTTTCATGTCATATGACAAGGCCATATTCACTGAGATGTCAGAACTGCTGTTAAAGGAAATGGAAACCAGCCTTATATTAAAGGATTACTTTTCTTTGTTAAAGAAGCTGTTGAGAAAACCCGGTAGCCTTGATTTGAAACTGGATTCTGCAAGGAATATGTTCTCTGTCTTTGAAGATACAAGCACAGATGAGAGCTCTTTCTTTGAGGACATGCTCGGAAGATTCAGCAATAATCGGATCTCTTGGGATGCAGTCATTGAGCTTATGAGGATGTTTGCATCACGCTCTTTTGGTGAGGAGGCGTATGAGGACACTTTCCTTTATCCATATCCTGAAGAACTTAAACCTCTTGCAGATGATAAAAGAGAAAAGGATTACTGGGACAAATGATCTCATTTTTCCTATGTTCATGATCGATCAGTGTTTGTTTATCATGGTGATATGATGTACCGGTTTGAGGAAGAGATAGATTCATGCATAGATTGTCAAAAATGTTGGGATGTCTGTCCTGTTAACATGGTAACCGAAGGTAATCGTTTCACTCCCCAGGCAAAGATAGGGTCCCTTGCAAAGATAGTTACAGGTGAGGAGCTCACACAGGATGAAATGGACAATATCTATCTTTCCACACGGTGTGGTGCCTGTGATGATGTATGTCCCGTGAGTATTCCCATCACCGATATAATCCAGTATGAGAGGGAACTGCTGGCACAGCAGGGCAGGGAGCCTGCAAAGACCACTGCCATTTCACAGAATATCATTGAACGTAACAGTCCCGGAAGTATGGATCCTGCTACAAGGTTTGACTGGATAACCGATGACCTTGACATAGCTGAAAGGTCAGATGTTGCCTACATGGCAGGCTGCTGGGTGGCACACAGTCAGCCGGATATTGCAAAGGCAACAATACGGCTTCTCAACCATGCAGGTATCAGACCGATGATCCTCAAGGAAGAAAAATGCTGCGGACTTTTCCTCATAGACAACGGTCATCTTGAAGAGGCGGCTGAACATGCAGGAAAGTTCGTAGATTATATCGAATCCCTTGGAGTGAAGAAGCTAATAGTCTCATGTCCAGGTTGTTACATGGTACTTGGAACAGAATATCCAAAACTCTATCGTGAACTGAACTTTGAGGTTGAGCATTCCCTCAATATCTTTAAGGATATGATAACAGATGGTACACTAAAGCCACATAAGCTTGACATAGCTGTTTCTTTAAGGGATGCCTGTCCTCTGAGGGGGTCAAAAGATGTCCCACGCAGTATTCTTGCCAGCATGGGTGTGGAATTAAAAGAACTCTTTGACGGCAAACAGGTGTGCTGTGGGGGCCCAGCAGGTCTTAAACCAAACTTCCCGCAGATCGCAGATGATATTGCCATGCTAACGGTGAAAGGATACAAGGATAAGGCTGACATACTTGTTTCATACTGTCCTTTCTGTGTGCATCATATGGAAGGTGCATGCAAGTCCAGGAATGAGGAAATGAGAGTCAAGGATGTTTCCGTGCTGCTTGCAGAAAGCGTTTTTGGAAAGCAGGAATGATATCCTATCCTACAAATACCAGGATATGGCCCGGGGTGGGCATGGCACTCCCCCGGATATCTTATTTCTTGAAGCATTTTTCAATATGATCCTGAGGATCAGGGCGTGTCAGCATGCTCACCATTATTGCAACTATGAATGCAAGGGGAGTTGCAACCAATATGGGATCAATAATCGTCCAGGTTCCTGTCAGGAGGGTATCGACACCAAATAAGAATCTGCTTATGCCAAGTGAATTTGCTTCCTTTCCGTGAACTAAAACCAGCCAGAAAAGGCTTGCAAAAGTCCCGGTAAGCATACTGGCAATGGCGCCTTTCCTGTTCATGCGTTTCCAGAAAAGGGCACCTGTGTACATGGGAAGGAATGCGGATGCGCAAAGTCCGAAGAATATGGCGGTTGCGTGTGCGATTATACTTATGGGTAGTACATATGCCAGTATCACACTTATAATGATGGTGAATGCCATACCGGCACGGGTGATGTTTATGGTCTGACCCAGTTCTCCTTTCTTCAGGTACTGACGATAGAAGTCATGCCCGATGGCTGTTCCCATGGTATGGAACTGGGAACTCAGGGTAGACATTGCAGCAGCAAGAAGTGCAAGCATAAAGAGTATTACAAAGATATCAGGCATTGCGCTGTTGATATATTCAGGTATAATAAGGTCCGTGTTCCCATTTGCAGCTACAATGGCTATCACACCCTGGGTATTCATGAAGTAGACATTGGATAGTGCTCCTACCGTAAAAGCTACCCCGGTCATCATTAGAATGAAAGGTCCACCTACAAGCACGGCCCTGTTGAGTGCCCGGGTATTTTTTACTGTCATGAACCTTACAGCCAGTTGCGGCTGGGCAAGAACACCGATACCTACTCCCAGTACCAGTGTTGAGATAAGTGTCCACCAGATGGGGGAACCGAATGCAGGCATAACTGTCCAGCCCAGATGTCCACCTGCTGCCAGACCTTCAGGTACCTGGCCGCTCATGGCTGTGAGTGCTGCATGAGCCGCAGTGATTCCACCAAGCTTGACATAAGTTAGTATTAGCAGTATTGCCATTCCCACAAACATGATCGCCCCCTGGAGAGCATCGGTATACATAACAGCAATAAGCCCGCCGGTTATAACATAAGCAGCCACTATTATAGTGAGAATGAAAACTGCAATATCATAATTGACGCTAAGGGTTGACTCAACGAACCTTGCTCCACCAATAAGGACTATCCCTGCATATAGAGGCATAAAGACACCTATAAGAGCACCTGAGAATCCCTGGATGAAACGTGAATTGAATCTTCTTCCCAAAAGCTCTGGGAATGTAACTGCTTTAAGGTTAACACCCATGCGCCTTGTCCTTGAACCGTAAAATACAAAGGCCACAAAAATACCTACCACGATAGTCATAAATGCAAGCCACAGAAGTCCCATCCCCAGAGAACCGGCAGCTCCGCCAAAACCAACTATTGCTGAGGTACTGATGAATGTTGCACCGTAGGATAATGCCAGGATATAAGGATGTACATTCCTTCCTGCGACCATGTAGTCCTCTGTTTGCTTTGTTCTTTTATATCCTATCCATCCGAGATAGAAGATGACCATCAGGTAGATCAATACAATAACACCAAGGACCGGCGTACTTACTGCCATCAGTGCACCTCTTCCTCTTCTATACCTTCGTTCCATTTAAGGGCACCATTGATCATACAGCCTATGGCACTAATGAAACAAAGGATGTAGGCCATCCAGATCCAGGGGTCTTCTATACCAAGCATTCTTGTATCCTCGTTATTTCCACTTCTTTTCATTAAGGCAGATTGTGTCACTTGCTACTCTATGCCCTTATTAATATCTTTTTGTTCTGACTGCATGTAATTGCCATTTTGATCTTTATCAACCAGCACAGCATTGGTAATTGTTATCTTTGCTGTATACTCATCCAGCTCAACGATATCAAAATCACGGACATCTATCCTTTTTTTGTACATCGGTCCATCTGTTACGAAACTCTCAAACTCACCGCCTTCTCCAGCTACATTAAGACCGATCCTCTCATTGAGCTTCACAAGTTTTTCGATGTCCTTTTTCTCAATAATGTGGCCCACCCAGTTTTTGTTCAGGCCGTAAGCAGCCACACTGCTGAAGATGAATTCAAATCCCCTGTCAAGCAACTGATACATTTCTTTTTCCTGGTCGATGTGCCAGAGGGGTGAGAATACCTTAAGGCCCAGTTCGTCACACACTTTCTCTATTCTCTCACGCTGGTAATTGGAATACAGAGCTCCGGTGACAACACCATCTATGGCAAATTCGTTCTTTGCGCGAATTATAGCATTTTTCATATCGTCCAGTTCCTTTTCCTTCTCACCCATGGTAAGTTCTTCGATCAGGGGGAGCTCCATGGCCTCTGCCTGCAGGCGTGCAAGGTCGATGTTTGGAGTGTGGAACATGTATGAGTCAGGATTCTGGCTCTTGATCGTTATAAGGCACTCTATGGAATAGTTCTGCTGCTGCATTATGTGCATTGCATAATTGCTGTCCTTGCCGGAGCTGAAAAGCACTCCCAGTTTAAGATTTGGCTGGCCGTAGAACTGCCTGAGGTAATCGGTCTTTGTCCGGCAGCCGGCTCTTTTTGCAAGTCTGCCTATTGCTTTGTCAAACCTGCTGCCATACTGGGCGGCCTGTTTTTTGCGCTGGCTTACACTGGCAGGTATTCCCAGTTCCCTGGCAAGGAGACGCAATATAAGCTTATTCTGCTCTGCATTGATCTTATATGCAGAAGGTATTTTCAGGCAAAAGTCCACGAACCTTTTGTCAAGGTAAGGCACACGCAGTTCTATATTGTTATTCATGGAAACAACATCGTCACGGTAAGTGTTCTTTTCGTATATTTTCAGTACATCTGCGTAACAGTCCCTGTCTATATCCGTGGAACGCTTATGCCGGTCGTATCCTGCAAGTAGCTCGTCTGCCCCTGAACCCGAGAACATCACCCTGATGCCATCTTCCTTTGCAGCAATGCAAGCAGCATACATGGTCAGTGCAACACCGACCTTTGTTACATTCGTATCTTCCACAAGTGGTACCACTTCTTTCAGGTAGTTCTCAACCTCTTCCATTCCGATACTTTTGATCTTAAGGTCAAGCCCAAGCTCATCTGCCATCCTTTTAGCATATTCTATGTCCGGAGGGAGCTGTACTTCACAAAGACCGGCGGTATAACATGTAAAATCCACACCTGGAACTCTACCAAGGAGCTTGCACATATATGCAATGATAGTGGAGTCAAGGCCACCGGAAAAGAGAATACCGAATCTTTCGTCAGGGATACGCATCGATACAGCGTTTTCCAGAAGTCTTTGCATTTTTTCCTGCACTTCAATAATGCTGCCTTCGTGCTGAGGAGTCAGTGAGAAGAATTCCCGGTTGTATCTTTCTATAGTGCCTGTTGTGATGTCGTAGGCAAGTATCTCTCTGGGATTGAGCTCTCTGATATCCGTGTATCTGTTTTTGGCCAGTGCTTTCTTTTCAGATGCGAATGCAAAACCGTCAGAGTCTGAGTTAGTGTACCAGAGTGGCTTGATGCCGACGATATCCCTTGCAATGTAAACGGTTCCATTCAGCCAGTATGCAAAGGCATAGACTCCGATGATCTGGCTCAGCACATCATCGATGACCTGCATGTTCCCATTTCCTAAATGAGCTGTGCTGCCTGCATTGAATACCTGCATTTCGATGAGTTTTATCAGCAGGTCTGTGTCGTTCTTTGCATGTATCCCATACTTTTGTGCAAGCTCCTTCCAGTTGTAGATCTCACAGTTTGCAACCATCCTTCCTTTATAAACAATTGGTTGCAGTACGAAATTGACTATGGAATGAAGGCGATGACCTAAAACGTTCTTTCCTGCAGTTTCTTGCCTGATCCCAAGAGAATCAAAATCTTCTGCACGGTAAATTTCATCATCGTTACATATTCCAATACCATCCAGCCCCCTGTTCTTTGTTATCTCAAGGGCATCAAATGTATGGTCCAATGCATTGTCGTTGTTAAAGAAACCTGTAATAGAGCACATATTTTCTTTCTGTTGTGTTTTTGGTTCAGAAGGTCTTTGCCGGCAGATAAAGGTTTTTAAAGGATATAAATAGGCAGCCTGAAATCTCATATTCGCTGCCTTCAGAGCACAACTGAATAAAAAAGAACAGAATATAAAAAAGAACAAAAGACAATAGAAAAGATGTAAAAGGATATTGGCAATGCAGGGCTCATGGCCTGCATTCCAGATCAATGCGTTCTTGCGGTGTTAGGGAGATGTAGAATCTCAGTATATCTTCCGGGTCTATGTCAACACCCAGTTTATACCCTCTGGCCCTTCCTGCCCTGAGGAATCTGTCCTCCTTTTCGTGTTTATTAAGCATCATTTTCTGTGTTTCTTCTTCATTGAGTCCTGACATATCAACTTTTCTGAGAAGACCTATCAGCAGGAAATTGTTCTCAATGCGTTGGTAAAGGTTCTCTGTTTTGCCCTCAGCTTTTTTATCAGGTTCGAAAAGATATGCAGTCTCGCCATTAGAACCCTTGTATGCCAGTGATATCTTCCTAAGTACCAGCTTTCCGTTCTCGCATACCAGAATCTTGCGCTCGGTCTTCATTTCATTGCCTCTGTTCATTTTTGCGGAATCCAGATACACAGATTTTTCATGCAAATCATGAGATTGTAGCACCTGCTACACTAATTATTGCGTTTGTATCTACAAAAGATGCTTTTCCGATTTTCTACTTATACTTTTCTACACTTTATCATCTAATAATCATCATTATGATGATGTTAATTGATTACATGTTCTTTTTCTATATTCAAAATTATATACCATATCCATTCTACATGATCATTATACTTGACCAGTAAATGCAATGCCTGAAATACAAAGAACTTCTAAAGGCTTAAGGCAGTAACAAGGACAGCGATAATATGTTCATTGAATTGAAGGATACTATCAGGAAATCGATCTTACCGCTCGTTAGCTGGATACCTCTTTCACCCAATTCCCTTACCATTATAGGCCTGCTCATAAGTATCTGGGCTGCTGTTGTGTTTTCTGCAGGCGATCTTAAAGGAGGTGCTCTGCTCATCCTGCTTAGCGGGTTCTTCGATATGGTGGATGGTGCTGTTGCAAGGGCAAAAGCTTGTATGACTGCCTTTGGTGCGGTACTTGATTCTGTATGTGACCGATATGCCGATGCCATCATCTTTACAGGTATAATCTACGGGCTCATTGCAGGGAATATTGCTCAACAGTTTATCTTTTCAGTTCCTTTGTGGCTGTGGGTCGTATTTGCCATCATGGGCTCTTATCTGGTCAGCTATATACGCTCCAGGGCAGAAGCAGCAGGTGTAAGCTCCATGAACATCGGTATCGCTGAAAGGCCCGAACGCATGCTTATACTTGTGGCAGGCTCACTTAGTGGCTATCTTGGTGAGGCCATCTTCATCATTGTTGTACTTACGCATATAACAATGGTCCAGCGCCTTCTCCATGCAAAGAGGTCACTTGCATGAACTGGTTTCAAGGAAAATGTCTGCAATGCAAAGATTATAATAGCAGGCGTTATTATTAATTGCCTTGTTCATCTGTTATCTTAATCATCTGTTAATTGATCCAAACACAATTAATTCAAACACAACTTTCATTCGAATACAATTCATTCAAATACCGATAAAATATAGACGAGGATTCCACATGCAATATCAGGCGGAAGTAACCATCGAGCTTAAAAGCGGCATGCTTGACCCGGAAGGTACCACTATCAAAAGGGCTTTGGAGCACCTGGGATATGAAACTGAGAGTGTAAAGACTGCAAAAAAATATGCTATAATCCTTCAGGCTGGAAGTATCCATGATGCCAGGGAAACAGTTGAAGAAATGTGCCAGAAACTAATATCCAATCCGATAATCCACAATTACTCTATCTCCCTGAGGGAACTGCAATGAGTATCGGTATTATACAGTTTGGTGGCAGCAATTGTGATCTTGACGTGTTGCATGTCCTGAAAGATGTTCTCGGGGTTGACGCTGAACTCGTATGGTACAAGGAAGAAGACCTGAAACGTTTTGATGGCATAGTGGTTCCCGGTGGATTCTCATACGGTGACTACCTCAGAGCTGGCTCCATAGCAGCACGGACTCCGATCATGGCTTCCATCAAAGCCCTTGCAGATGAAGGCAAGCCGGTAATTGGTATCTGTAATGGTTTCCAGATACTTACTGAATCAGGGCTGCTTGAGGGTGCCCTCACAACAAATATTTATCCTAAGTTCAGGTGCGAGCCAACTTTCCTGAGGGTAGAGACCACCGACACACCTTTCACGTCAAAGTTTTCCAAAGGCGATGTTCTCAGCATTCCAATCGCTCATATGGAAGGTAATTTCTATGCAGATGAGTTCACGCTTTCCATGCTTGAGGGCAATGAACAGGTCGCTTTCAGATATGTGAACAGGGATGGCAAGGCCACAGACGAAGCAAACCCAAACGGTTCACTTGAGAACATTGCAGGTATCGTAAGTGCAAAGAAGAATGTGCTAGGTATGATGCCACATCCGGAAAGGGCATCTGAGGAAGCGCTGGGTTCCAGGGATGGCCTGAAGATCTTCGAATCTATGGTGGAATACATCTCCAGTCAATAATTCCTTTTCCTTTTTTTTTATAATATCGCTTTGTAGGCTACCCACCATTTCATATTCAGGTTTTTCTTTCTCTCTTAATCACATTCTCTGCGGTTTTCCAGGAATGCCTTACAAAATCCGGCAGATCGTCATGCTCCTGATGCCAATCCGCAAGGAACTTTTTTGTTTTCGGGTCAGATGGATATCCGCTTCCAAAATCAATTCCTATATTCTTTTTGATTTCTTCTATCAACTCATCCCTGCGCACCTTGGCAACTATAGAAGCTGCCGAAACAGCAGGATAAATGGCATCAGCCCGATGTTTTGAGATAATGGACAAGTCAGGTGAAATCTCAGGATGTTCTTTCCTGTATTCATCCAGCAGTCTTATCCCAAACCTTTCCTCATTAACATCTGCAGCATCCACGTAGGCTTTATCTGGGTGGAGCTGCCCGAGAACCTTTGAGAAGGCAAGGACCATGATCTCATTCATGCTCATTAGCTTACGAAGCTCGTCTATCTGCGTGGCTGAAATCTCAAGGATGAACACCCTTTCGGAGTACTTTTCTATCTGTCCTGCAAGCAGCTTTCTTTTTTTAGGACTTATCGTCTTTGAGTCTGCAACTCCAAGATTCTTCAATGCATTGCTTGCGGACTCATCCAGCAGTACTCCTCCCACACACATAGGTCCTATGACCGGTCCTTTCCCGGCTTCGTCTATCCCTGCAATTTTCATCGTATATGGTCCATGTATATGATTCTCATATATGTTACCATACCTAAGACCCTGATCGTAAAAAAATATTTGCCAGGAGATACGGCATTCCTTCAAATGAATAGTGTGAATATTGTATATCCTATAGCTATCATTATTGTGGAATGCTTCAGGCCTGACATCACACTTCCCTCTCCCATGGCACCTGCCATAAGCCCTGAGCTGAGTCCCTGGATGATGGCCGCGTGTTTGAAAAGGCGTGTATAGGAGTCCAGGTCAAAGTTCCCCAGGAAGCCTCCTGCCTGTGAACCAGAGGCTGCCATCTGCTGTCCGGCTTCTGCCATTTCGGACAGGAATGTTGTGGATATCACGTAGATCACACCAACAAAGACGAGGAATGATATGTAAATGATGACTATATATATCATCATGCTCATGGTACGCTCCCTTTTCATGCCCTGTTCTGAAGCTGCATCCCTTGCGGCTACCATAAGCACTTCTCCTATGTCTCCACTTGAATCATTAGCCTTTGTTATAAGTGAAAGGGACCTTGTGACCACCTGTGTCCTCAGGCGGTTTGCAAATCTAATAAGTGCATCGTTAATCTCAAGTCCCCAGAAGATGTCATGCCAGATCTTTCTTATCTCACGGCTTAAGGTATCGGTATTAGATTTGGCCATCAGCCTGATGGAATCCCTCAGTGTCATGCCCGTTTCATTGGTACTGGCAAGTTTCTTGAGAAAATCAGGAAAACTGTTCTCCAGTTTTTTCTTCCTACTTATCTTTATTTCATGGAATATTGCAAGTGGAACTATTACAATGAACAATGAAAGGACTATCTTATCATCAATAAAATCGATCAATGTCATTGGATTGCTTAGCTGATCCATATTCATGAACAACGGTACTAGTACCACAAGCATTGCCATCGGCATGGTTACTACAAGTGTTGCCAGGGGATTTTTAAGCATAGGGGTAAGAGGGTTTTTCAATACCTTTCTGAATGCAAGTGATTTCTTTGACTTGATAAAACCTTCAAAGTATCCCCTTTCAAGGACCTTTTCTTCTCTTTCATCAACAAGCTCTCCGTTCTCATCAAATTTCCTTTCAAGTTTTTTAGGGACCTGTGGTATCCCGTGGTCCAGGGTCTGATTGGTAGGAAGCAGCTTTGGTTCTCCAAGCTCTGTAGGGGTAATTATGCTGATCATCACCACAAACATCAATGAACCCACAGGAAGGACTGCATAGATAATTGCATAAACCATGGTGGTGGTACCTGATCCCATCACAGCCATCATTACTCCCATTATGATTATAAAAAGAGGTCCGGCTACAAAAGCCGTAACATAGGATTCAGCCAGCAGTCCCAGTGTCTCCAGGAAACCTTTCTGGTCCACTTCTGCCTTTTGAAGGTATTGCTCCGATTTATCACGGAAATAGTTTGGGATATTACCGCCGCTGTCAATGACGGTCAACAGGTTGTATATAAGGTCCTGGAACCTGTCAGATGGCGTGGTTTCTGAAGCACTGGAAAGTGCTGTTCTCAGATCATGTCCGAAATAGTCCATATCCCTTACAATGGAATCAATTTCCTTTGAAACCTCACCATAGGTGTCTTCAGAATTTGCAATAGCCCTGAAGACATCGATTATATTCATCCCTCCCTTGCTCAGTGCATACATGAAAGTAACTGCATAGGGAAGCTGCATGTCTATCTTTGCTTTTCTCTCGCTTGCCTGGAAACCCGGATAAAGCATGAACAGTGAATACACCACCCCTCCCATTCCTAATATAAAAACGATGGTAATGAATAACCCAAAGAATAACTCTTTGAATTGAAGCAGAGTGGCCATTTGAGGGCTTAATGTGATATTGGTGATCTTATCAGGAAGTCCTATCAGGATGATGACCACATATGTCAGGAACAGGCCTATTAAAGCTCCTGCCACTGCCCCGATAAGTGAATAGAAGACAGCATTTGATATGTACATCTCATGCGAGAGGGGGATACGAGCCTGATTCATTTGTTTTTGAAGGTTCCTGTAATTGTCCTTCTTCTCTTTTATCCTGTCACCTATCAGCGCAAAAGGAATCCTCTTCAGGATGTTTATGTATGCAGCTATTTTTTTTGCATAGTGGTCCACATCAAAATCCTTTTTAGATTTCCAAAGCCTTGATCTCGTTTTTGTATTATTCCCTTCGGTTTTGATTTTATCCAGGTTGGAATTCTCTTGCAGGAAAGCATCTGAAATAGAATCTTCAGGAGAATTCTCAGTCAGATTACCAGGACTTTCTTTGATATCGTTCACAGTATCACACCACATCTTATGCCAGTTGCAGTTTCCTCAGGACCTTTTCCGGTGTTGACTGGTAGGCATTGATTATATCGGATATTTCCTGGAAGTCGTTGATATTGGTGTTTACCATGTGTTCAAGGATCTTCTGGCGATAATATAGCTCCTGGTCTATCTTGCCCTGGCCCCACCCACGTCGCATCTTTATGTCAAAAAGAGCCTTTGATTCACCTGTGCGGATGAACATGTCTGATTCGGAATCCCATACAAAGATATCATTGGTTCTTATATTCCTTGTATTGGGGTCAATATCAATTATCTCTACGAGTTTGATATTTCTCCTGACACGTTTTCCCTTGGTATATGTCTGGGACTGTATGCTCATAATATCAAGTGCCTGGATCATTGTACGCGGTACACTGATAGGAGGATTCTCAAGCCTGTGAATTGCCGATGCCACGGAGTCTGCGTGCATGGTGGAGAATGTAGTATGGCCTGTTGACATTGCCTGGAAAAGTGTGAGAGCTTCCTTGCCCCTGACCTCACCAACCAGCAGATATTCAGGTCGTTGTCTCAGTGCAGCTTTAAGCAGGTCATACATATCGACAGCTCCTCTCTCATCTGCAGTGAACGAATCTCGTGTGACACTGGGTATCCAGTTAGGATGTGGCAGTTTTAGTTCCCTTGTATCTTCAAGTGTGATGACCTTGGCCTTTTCAGGGATGAAAAGTGAAACTGCATTAAGTGAGGATGTCTTACCGGAAGCCGTACCTCCGGCATATATCAAACTCTTGTTGTTCTCAATGCACAACCACAGGTATGCCATTGATTCAGATGAGAAGGTTCCCCATTTGATAAGGTCCACAGGGGTGATGGGTGTGTCACTGAACTTACGTATGGTGAATGTACTGCCGTGGGCTGTCACACTTGTGCCAAGTGTCATCTGTATCCTTGAGCCGTCAGGCATTGTTGCATCAATCATCGGTTCTGCAACCGATATATGTTTCCCGCTCCTTTGTGCCATCTGTATGATGAAAGAGTTCAGCTCGTCTTCCTTGTATACAACGTTGGTGGCAATGTTCTGATGTGCCCTGTGGTAGAGAAAAATAGGAACGTTATGGCCATTGCCGGATACATCCTCTATGGAATCGTCTTTCATCAGAGCATCTATCTTTCCAAACCTGACAAAATCCCTCTTTATGTAATATGCTATCTTTTCAAGCATTGAAGGTGTTATCTCTATTGTATAGTCTTGTATTATTGACCTGATCTTTGAGTCAAGGACAGCTTCTCGATCATCGTTTTCCTCATCAATCTCTTCTACAAGAAGTACGTCACGTAATCTATCCATTATCTCAAGAAGGAAGGTATTTTCAAACTCTGTCAGTTCCGGTTCGACGATGTAGTAAAGATAATTGTTTTTGTCTTCGTTGTATAATATTACGATAAAAGCATAAGGCTCATTGACCCAATAACGTTCCACTTCCTGATAGCCATCCACACCTTTAAATTCTGTTATCGTGCCATGTATCTCTGGATCATAAGGTTCCATCTCAATATCGGTTTGTTTGAAAAGCCTTTTTATCTTTCCAAACATGCTTATTTTCTCTTCTTTCATTCCACAGGTTCCGATCTCACTTTCTTCGGTACTCTCGTTCATCTTTTCTTTTTCAACTGTATCTGTGTCCTCTTCCTTTTCTGGCAGGGGTGGAATTTCCTTCTCATCATTAAGAGGAAGATCAGCTTCACCGATCAGGTCTTCTATTGTTTCTGTGGTGGAACTGTCTTCCTTTTCCAAACCTTTCTCTTTTTTTTCGTTTTTTTGCGGTCCGAAAATGGGTGATCTTGGGAGCAATATCTCAATATCGCTCTCATCCTGTGCTATTTCCTGTGAATGATAAGTATTATCAGGGTCTGTTTCATACTTTACTTGATCTTTTCTGTTCAGGATCTGTGCAAAGTCCTTCTCAAATTTGTCTTCTCCCTCTTTAATTCTGGATATCTCCCTGAGGATTTCCATGCTCACAGCATCATCGGATGCTTCATTATCATTTAATTCTTCATCCTGCATACCATCATCCTTTTCCGCGCTTTTTTGTACCGATGAGTCCTTACCCTTTAGCAATCCGGTATTTGATTCCCATTTTTTATCTTCGTTTTTATTGGTATTTTGAAGATAATTCTCATCAGGAGTCTCTAATTGGGCATCGGTCATTTTTTCACCCTTTGATGCATAACCTCGTGTGTCATGAGATGTTAAGAGCTGGGATATATTAAGTTTTTATTATAAATATAAATATAATACTTATTAAAGCTATTGTATCATTGTACGAATAAACATTTTGTTCAAAGACTGAAAATAGCTTTTTTTGTCTGTCAACATTATTGATTGCTTTAAAATTACTAATTACTTTACAAACTGTTTCACTAATTATTTTGTTAATTACTTTGTTAATTGCTGTATTGAACTTTGTATGTTCAAATGTATATACACAATGTACACAAAATACTTTATAATACTACAAATATACTCATAATTTTAACAACCATGTACAAATATCTGCTATAATATGGTTGAAAATATATACAAATTTTATTCATTGACTGTCATCAGTAATCAGCTCACAAAACTCACTAATTTGTTCTGGAAAGAAATGGTTTTTGGGGGTCATCTTTTTGCAATGGGTTCTGTAGCGGTAATCCTGGTATGTGCAACACTTTTCAGGTTACAAGTAGGATTGGATATACTGTTCTGTTCTTATCTTCTCTTCTATGCGATATATTTGTATGACTATTCACAGGGTGTATCAGCAGATGAGCTGACAAACAGCAGTCGTGCCCGTTATCTCCGCTCTAAGCATAAGGCCATGTGCACAGTGCTAATCACATCTCTACTGCTTGTTGCATTGCTGTTTTTATTTGCAAACATTGTTACAACTTTTATTGCTGTTTGTATTCTGTTACTTGGACTGCTTTATGGCAATTATTTTAAAAAAGTTACAAAAAGAATACCTGCGTTTAAGAATTTTTTTGTATCTTTTGTCTGGTCTTTTATGGTACTGTTCGTCTTTATTTACTATTCACTCCCTATCACTTATAGTGCTTTGATGCTTTCAATGTTCATTTTCATAAGAATGATGAACATCCAGATACTTTTTGATGTAAGGGATGCTGAGGGAGATCGCAAAGATGGTCTCTTGACAATTCCGGCCTTATTCTCCGAGAGGCACTATCCTTTGATCTTAAGATCTGTAAATTACTTATCGATTCTTTTTGTTACTGTTTGTGTTTTCCTTGATTTGCTTCCCTTGTTAACCCTTGCTTTTATTCCCATGTTCTATTATGCAGCCGGATATATCAACAATGTTGTAAAAAGCAAAAAGAAATCATCTTCGTATGTATTTGCAGCATGCGAACCTATCATGTGGTCTGTGCTCATCTTTTCAGGAAGGTACATCACAATGCTGGGTATACTATGAATAATGCTTCATCTTTGCTTTAGCTTTACTTAGTCATCTGAAAACCGCATTTAAACAAAAGCATTAAATGTAAAGCTGAATATGTTCTGCTAGACCACAGATAGAAGTAAGCAGGGACTGAAAGAGGAAAATCCGATGCCTATTATAACCTTACCATACGATGACCTTGAAAAATTGACAGGAACAGACAAAGATACGATTATCAAACGTGTGCCCATGATAGGTGCTGATATCGAGCGTATAGAGGAGGAGTCCATAGATATCGAGTTCTTCCCTGATCGTCCTGACCTTTACAGCGTTGAAGGTGTTGCGCGGGCAATGCGTGGTTTCCTGGATATTGAAACCGGTTTTTGCGAATACGAGGTCAGGCCCTTTACTGTTGAGATAACAAAGGATGAGCACATCGATTCCATCCGTCCGGTATTTGGTTGTGCGGTGGTCAGGGGTGTGACTTTCAGTTCCAGTGCCATCAAGAGCCTCATGGACCTTCAGGAGTCACTTCACTGGGGTCTTGGACGGGACCGTAAGAAAGTGTCCATAGGTGTGCACGATCTTTCAAGGGTCCGGGCTCCTTTCCGCTATATTGCAGCTGATCCGGATTTCAGCTTTGTTCCACTCGACTTCACAGAAGCTATGACTATGCGGGAAATACTGGAGAAGCATCCCAAGGGTACACGTTTTGCACACATACTTGATGATTTTGAAAAATATCCTCTCATCCTTGATGCAAACGATAATGTGCTCTCGTTCCCGCCTATAATCAACGGCACCCTTACAATGGTCAGCGAGGAGACAACTGACCTTCTGGTAGATGTCACAGGACTTAGCAATGAGGTGTACACAGCACTTAACATCGTCACCACTGCCCTTGCAGAGCGTGGCGGCCAGATAGAATATGTGAAGGTCGTAGCAGCCGATGGAAGTGAATCGATCCCTCTTGACCTGGAACCAAGAGTAAAGGTATTGACCAGGGAGGAGGTAGACGGGCTCATAGGTATGAAGCTGCCAGTTGATGAGATAATAAGGCAGCTCAACAGAATGGGTTTCGGTGCCACAGAACTTGGAGATGGCAGCATCGAGGTCCTGATCCCACGTTATCGTGCGGATATCCTTGATAATTCCGATATTATAGAAGATGTAGCAGTAGGCTATGGTTTTGATAAGATACCTGCAGTATTCCCCATGAATGCCACGGTTGGCAGGTCCCACAGACTCTCTGATATAGGTTCAGCCATGCGGGAGATCATGACAGGGCTTGGCTATTTGCAGGTTATGCCCTTTACCCTTACAAGTGAGAGAGTGCATTTTGACTGGGTGTGCAGGGAAAGGACAGATGATGTAACATACTTGCTGCACCCAATAAGTGAGGATCAGACCATGGTCAGGACGACCATAATGCCAAACCTCATGGAAATACTCTCCCTTAACCAGCACAGGGAACTGCCACAACGTATATTCGAGGTTGGTGATGTTGTCATCAATGGAAGGAATGGCCTGCACCTGGCAGCAGTCTCCATCAGTCCCCAGGCCAACTTTACAGAGGTAAGGGAACTTGTTGATGCCGTCATGCGTGAGCGTATGGTTGAATATGAGGTCATTGAGTCAGAAGATCCTGCCTTCATGGAAGGAAGACGTGCCGATATAATCGTGAATGGTACCAAGGTTGGTGTTATGGGCGAAATATTCCCTCAGGTTATAGTTAACTTTGGCCTGGGGCAGCCTGTGGTGGGTTTTGAGATCGATCTTCCGGATTGATCATCTTTTAACAGATTTATGTAAAAAAATAAACGGGTATATAAGAAAAGAATAAACAGATATATAAGAACGGGCCCGCCGCGATTCGAACACGAGTCGATGGGTATCTCCGGACCTTCTGGTCACATCGAAGCCCATCAGGATATCCTGGCTACCCTACAGGCCCGCAAAGCAACTACTGATTGCTGCATCTGTTATTAAAGTTTTCTATCAGATGCTCTTTTTTTCACTGAATTATCATAAGATCCCATAGAGCATTCTTATTGCAAGTATCAAGAGGATCACGCCGAACATATTTTGCAATGTCTCTGCTCTTATCCTGCTATGCATAAGGTAGGAACCCAGCTGCGCTCCTAAAAATGATGCCAGGACTACAGCGCTTACCATGCTTTTATCAGGTTCCCATGATGATGCATGCGCAATAAATCCTGATATGGATGTGAACAGCACTATAAATCCTGAGCTTGCCGCAGCTATTTTAATACTGAATCCGAATATAAGCAGCAAAGGAACGATGAAAGTACCTCCGCCTATTCCAAGCATGCCGGATAGTGCTCCAATCAACAGTCCTCCGATGACAATGATAAAATACTTTATTTTTCCAGTGATCTTTTTTTCACGATACGCAATCTTTAACCTGGAAAAGATCATCTCCTCTCCTACAAAGAACATGAGAAGGGCAAATATAACAAGCAGGAGGTCAACAGGCACAATTCTTGTAAAATATGCTCCTGCCTGTGCTCCTGTCATCGAAGCAACAATAAAAGGTATCGATATACTGAAATCCACCATCTTCTTCCTTATGTATGTGATGGCGGCAGATCCTGATGTGATAGTATTCAGAAGAAGGGCGATAGTGACTGAATAGATGAAATCCCCGCTGATCCAGTAGAAGAAAGGCACGTAGAATATGGCCCCTCCAAGACCTATCATTGAAAATAGAGCAGATGCACAGAAAACAATAAAAGCAATAACCAGCGTTTCCATTCAGCAGCAATCCATCATATCTTTTTCTCTGTCTCTCTTTTCACGTACCGTTCCTTGAATTTTGTGATCTCTTCTTTTCCACCTAAAACTGCAATGATGTCTCCTTTCATTATAGTGGTAGATGGCTTTATGTCCGTGACGACCCCTCGCTCATTTTTTATTCCTATTATTGTACAGCCTACCTTCTTTTGCAGATCGATATACTCAACTGTTCTGTCTGCAAGCCCATCCTGATCTTTAACGGTGTATTTCTCGATATCTATTCCCTCATAGAGAGTAATTTCCTCGTCCATCTTCCTGCAGGATATTTCAAGGCAGTGTGAAGTCATTTTAGCAAGCATCTGTCCGGCAACGATCGGTAGTGCAGCCACGTAGTTGGCACCGGCCTTGTATATCTTATCTATGGATTTGTAGGAGTTGGCACGGGCGATTATGGTGGATTCCGGATTAAGTCCTCGCGTGACAAGCGTTGCAAACATTACATCAGTATCATCATTAAGGGCCACAACAACTGTGGATGCACGGGAAACGCCTGCCTGCATAAGGACTTCTTCCTCTTTTGCATTCCCGGTCACATGATCATAGTCCGCATCCTCAAAGTTACTGGAGTCGATATCCACCACTGTAAAACTGATACCAGCATGTTTCAGTGTTTCCACAACCCATTTACCAACATCTCCGCATCCGAGGACCACTATATGTCCGTTCTCATCTATGTTTTTCATTGATTTCATCCCGTCCCGAATGCTGCGTCAGTCCCTTTAACCGCGACAATTGCTCACTTGAGCCTGTTGCAAGCAGTACTGAATCTTCTTTGATAGGTTCATCAGGTTTGATCATGAATGTAAGTTTACCGTTTTTCCACATACCTACTACATTAGCCCCTGTTCTTTCACGGATGGATGCACTTTTCATTGATTTTCCTATTAAGGGACTTTTGGGATATATGGGCAATTCGATGATGTTTATACCCTCAAAGAACTCTGTAGCGCCGGTTAAGCGATTGACGAAAGGGTCTGCAGCTTTCCTGCCCATGAATCTTCCAAACAGTTCCTTGGGCGAGACCACACTTGTGGCACCGGCATATTTCAGGTATTTCTTGTTCGACCGATCCTCTGCAATGGCTATTATGTTCACATCACTGATATTACGGGCAGTCAGGACTATATTTGCATTCATCTCATCTGAATGGTTTGCAATAAGGGATCTTGCTACATCTATATTTGCGTTCTTAAGTGTTACTTCTTCATAAACAGTTCCATAAATTGTATAGATGTTCCTTTTGAGCAGCTCCCTGACAAGTTCCTTATCTTCCTCTATAAGTATATAAGGAGTGTCGTTTTCTTTCAGCTCCTCTATCAGGGTTTCTATGAGCCTGTTGTAACCGCATATTATTGTATGTTCCCTGAGATCTTTATGAGCCCGGGATGGGATGTTTGAATGTATCTTCTTTTCCATCCAGGGTATTATCACAAGGGTAAAGAGTATTCCGAAAACAAGGGGTATCCCGGTTAATTGAACAAACACTGAGAACATTTTTCCGTAAGGGGAGTTGAATACAATATCCCCGTATCCTACCGTTGTGAAGGTGGAGATTACCCAGTAAAAAGCATCGTAAAGATTAGCGTGCTCTGATTGACCTTCGTAGATCATCATTTCCATAAAAAGGAACATATAGGCAACTATTATGGCCAGTGCGCCGGCAACCGGCCTTAGCATGTTACTGTACCACAGGTGCCTGTTTTCCATCTGGATTACCTTTTCCGGACTTTAGTTGGGCTGTATTTTGTTCTCAAAAGATATTGATGTCCTCACAATCCATGTACGATATACGGGCCGAATATCATGAACAGGAAAGATAACAATATAAGCATGGCAAATGATGCTGCTATCAGTATGGACAAGCGCTCTGCCTTTTCTTCATTACCTGTTATCCTGTATATGAAAGCGTTCGTATAATCCCTGAATATGTGTCCGCCATCAAGGGGCACAGCTGGCAGGCAGTTGAAAAGTCCTACGTAGAAGTTAAGCCATCCTATCCACAGCAGAGCGTTTGCAAGCCAGAACACACCCATGCCGAAAGGTTCTGCCCAGCCCACAGGTTCGTAGAACTGTGCAAGTGTCCCGCTAAAGCCGGGGAATCCCTCTCCTGCAAAGCCGATTATAGGGAGTCCCAGGAGGATGACCCACCCGGTTATTTCCGTGAGCATCTGCGGGATGCTCTTGAACAGGTTAAGGTAAGCTGTGGCAGGGAATTCGCCTACGGTAATCCCCAGGGAAGTTGCAACCTGGCTATCCATACTTGTGACTACACCCAGAAATCCCTTGTTTTCAATATCAGGATGCTCTGCAAGGGTAACGTTATATTCCTCAGTCCCGATGATCTCACCTGTTGCATTCCCGATACTGGCAATGACAGTCATTTCCTGTCCCGGATGGCTGGAATTCATTATGTCCCTGAAATCTGTGTATGAAAGTATGGGTCTTTCATCTATGTAGGTGATGTGCATTCCGGTTTCCAGTCCTGCAGCAGAGGCAGGCCCATCTTCAACGATACTCTGTATGAGTATTCCGGAGGACCTTATGTCAGTGTCAATTACCTGTGCTTCATAGGATGATACCTTCCTGTCACTGGCTGCATAGACAGTGACCCATTTCCCTTTTTCAAGTCCGCTTAAGTATTGAAGCATTTCATTGACATTACTTATGGGGGTGTCATCTATCTGTGTGATGACCATGTTTTCCCTGATCCCTGATACATAGGCGGGGCTCCCTTCCTTGACATCAACTATCATCGTGTCCCCAAGAGGTGCCATAGCACCAAGTACAGGTCCAAAAAGCAGACTGAAGGCCAAAAGTGCCACTACAAAGTTTGCCATTACTCCTGCCGCAAGGATACGTGCCCTTTGTTTACGGCTTGCGGTCTTTTCATCTTTAATGTCTGCTTTGGTGACAAGCTTTTTCTTTTCTTCATCGCCTATAGTAATACCTAGGCGCCGGTCTCCGTAGGGATCATCTTCGCTGTGTTCTTCTTCCTTTTTTCCAAAGAGTTCTTCTTCATCCGGTTCGGCAAAACCTCCTATAGGGACAAGCGCAAGCAGTATTCCCATGGATTTGACCCTGATATTCTCTACACGACAAAGTATTGCGTGTGAAAATTCATGAACTATAAGAGTGATCACCAGAGCAATGATGCCCCATGTAAGTGGTATGAACTCATTTACGCCAGGTATAAGGAATATGTTCCTTGCCTCGTTGAATTTTCCAGGCTCAGGCATGGAATTATTGCTTATTGAGGATAGTAATGCAATATCAGATAATATGATTACAAGGAACATGGCCACCATTCCGACAAACATAAGCCTGATGCCTATATCTGCATAAATACGCCAGGCCTTCTTTGGAATGGCCAGTTTGTCCAGTAGTTTCAGTCCGCGTGTAGTCCTGATCATCAGAACTGGCCCGAAGGTACTGATATTGTATTTCTTTAATATTCCTTTCCTGTCAAGCAGTATAACGGCCATCCAGTAAAGTAAAAAAAGTGTAAATGCAATTCTTGTTCCGTCCAAAAAAACTCTCCGGCTTTATTGATATAAGAATTTGACAGCTTCAACGTGGCAAATCCTATTGTCCTATTACATGTAAATCAATATATAAATCTTCAGGCAGGCTCAATAGTAGATCAACAGTTATTTTTATTTAATATATAAATATAATAATTATAGGTTAAATTTATATATTACATTTTTTAAATGTACATTTAACGTTTATCATGTTTCAGTTCCTTTCAAAAGGATATGTGTGAGAATGGTAAATTAGAGGAACTGACATACTCTTCCGGGAATGTCATTAAAAATTCCCGGGCGATCTGGGTGTGTTGTTAAGTATTTATCACTTGCATAAAAGGATAAGTATAAAAGCCATAAGTGAAATATAGCAATTACAGAATTCCAAAACGTTGATAAACGTTGATGAATGGTTACAGTAAAATTCGAGCAACAATCAAAAACCAGTAGTACTATAGTGAAAGTAACTATATCCGTGAGGGGATGAAAGTGCAATCAATAGTTCAAGAAGCGTTAAAACACACAGAGAAAGAGAAAGAGTACCGCCATTCAATTGCAGTTAACGATGAATTTGATATCCTCGGGCAACCCCGGATCATGATCGTAGGCTGTGGTGGTGCAGGTAATAACACAATCAACAGGCTTTATAATATGGGTATAGAAGGTGCCGAAACAGTGGCTATCAACACTGACAAGCAGCATCTTGACCTGATCAGGGCTGACAAGAAGATCCTTGTGGGTAAGACCCTTACCCGTGGACTTGGTGCAGGTGGCTATCCCGAAATAGGTGCCAAGGCAGCAGAACTTGCGCGCGGCACACTTGAAGAGATCTTCAAGAATGCAGATCTTGTTTTTGTCACGGCAGGCATGGGTGGAGGTACCGGTACCGGTGTAGCTCCTGTGGTTGCTGAGATCGCAAAGGAACAGGGCGCAATTGTCGTTGGTATGGTATCCAGTCCTTTCAGGGTAGAGAGAGCAAGAGCCGTTAAAGCTGAAGAAGGTCTTGAAGAATTCCGCCGCGCGGCAGACACAGTGATCGTACTTGACAACAACAGGCTTCTTGAGTACGTACCAAACCTGCCGATAGACCAGGCATTCTCAGTTATGGATCAGATCATATCAGAGACCGTAAAAGGCATCACCGAGACCATTACACAGCCATCGCTTATCAATATCGACTATGCCGATATCAGGGCTATCATGGGTTGCGGCGGAGTTGCTGTAATGCTTGTAGGAGAAAGCAAGAACCAGGACAAAAGCAATGATGTTGTCCGCGCAGCACTCAATCATCCGCTCCTTGATGTTGATTACAGGGGTGCAACAGGAAGTCTTGTGCATATCACAGGTGGTCCGGACCTCAGCCTCAAGGAAGCAGAGGAGATTGCTGCCTCACTTACCTATGAGCTGTCCTCCAGTGCCAATGTCATATGGGGCGCACGCATAAGCAATGAGTTTGAAGGTAAAGTACGTGTAATGGCGATTATGACCGGTGTCCAGTCAGCCCAGGTACTTGGTCGCCCACAATTCAACACCAATAGCTCATATGAAAGTGAACCTGTTTCCAGAACAGCTGCTCCGCAAGCTGCAAGTTCACACAGGCGCTCAGGTACATCCCTAAACCGTGTAAGCCGTCATGTAGTTGAGCCTGTGAACACAAGGCAAAACGGCGGCTCAATAATCGACATAATACATTGAATTGAACCGTTTCGCGTATCATAACGGTCCTGCCAATCCATATCTTGATTGGCAGTTATTCTTTTTTACTTTCACAGCCATTTCCAATCATGAATATCCTTATAGCTACGGGCAGACTTGCCGAACACACTGTACGGAATGCAGTTGGTGACCTGGCAGAGGTCCTTGTTGTTGATACAAAGATTGCTGCATTCATTACCCCGCGTAAACTGCTCACAGCAATAGCAGAAAAGTTCCCGTCATTTGATCATGATCTTATATTCATCCCGGGTCTTGTATCAGGCCATTTTGAAAAAGCTGAAAAAGAACTGGGATGTAAGATCCGCCTTGGTCCGAAACATGCATATGATCTGGTTTTTGTGCTTCCTTTTGCACAGAACATAGAATTTTCTAAAGAGGTGCCAGCCTGTGAACTACTTGCCGATGTCAGGCGTACAATGGCTCTTGAAAAAGTACAGGAACTTGAAGAAGCAGCCATTGCCCCGATTGGTATACGGGGTATGAAGATCGGCGGTAATTCCCGCATGAAAGTCCTGGCGGAGGTGGTGGATGCCACAGGACTTGACACAGAGTCTCTTGCACTGAGGATACGCAGTTTTGAGGCAAAGGGGGCTGATATGATAGATCTGGGTGCATCCCTGCATGCAACACCTGCTGATGTGAAACGGGCCATAGAAGTAGCACGTTGTGAAACTGCTCTTCCGCTAAGTATTGATACGCTTGATCCTGTGCTCATCAGGGAAGCAGTGGACTGTGGCATTGACATGGTGTTAAGTCTTGACAGCACGAATATTGAATCGGTCGGCCATGATCTTGCAGCCAGTGATGTTGTGGCGATAGTGATACCTGATCCGGGTGAGGGTTCTATGAGTCTGATGAAGAATATAGGACTTGCCCGTGCTGCCGGTGTGGAGCAACTCATTGCAGATCCGGTGCTGGATCCTATCGGCCATGGAATAGCAGATTCTATAGTCAGATACATGGATTTTCATAAAACAAATCCGGATATTCCTGTTTTCTTTGGAATTGGTAATGTAACAGAACTCATTGATGCTGATTGCACTGGTGTGAATGCAACTCTCTGTGGCATAGGCGCAGACCTTGGTGCAAGCATACTCTTCACCCCTGAGTACAGCACCAAGACCCGGGGTTCCATCGGGGAATTGAAAAGAGCATCCCAAATGATGGTCCTGGCAGAGGAACGTCAGAGTTGTCCAAAGGACCTTGGTATCGATCTAATTGAGATAAAAGAAAAAAGGCGGCGTATGGATGGTAATTTACCACAGAGCTTTGTCCGGGCTGAAAAAAGCAAAATGTGGATACCTGATCCAATGGGTAGTATACGTATAAGCATTGTTCCCGATATACATGGAAAAAAAGAGGGCTGCATCCTTGCAGAGCATGACAGTACATCCATAGCAGGCAGCACAGCAAGAGAGGTAATTGATACTATTCTGAATATGGGCCTTGTTTCAAGAATGGAGCATGCTGCATATCTGGGTCAGGAGCTTGAAAAAGCAGAACTGGCACTTAAAAACGGAAGAAGTTATGCACAGGATGATGACTTTTAGGAACTGACTTTTAGGAACCCATGTTCAATTAATTAGCCAACTTTATATAACTATAGAATTATATTCCTTATTAGATGAAATCTTCTAAACATAAGATACTGATCATAGATGATGAACCCTTGAATGTGGAGTTACTGTCTGTTTATCTTGGTGATGATTATGATATTATAACTTCCTATAATGGAAAGGATGCACTTAATAAAGTAAAGAAAGAGTGTCCTGATCTTATTCTTCTTGATGTGATGATGCCTGAGATGGATGGATATGCTGTTTGCCGGGTGATCCGGGAAGAGTTCGAGATGGATTTCATACCTATTATCATGGTAACTGCACTGACAGACAAAGCCGATCATCAGCAAGGGATCGATGCAGGTGCAGATGAATTCTTAAAAAAACCTATAGGAAAGTTCGAGCTTGAAAAGAAGATCACTTCTCTTTTGCGGATAAAGAAGCAACATGATAATCTGCTGACAGAAAAGAACAAAGCTTATAATTATCTCGATTACGTGGGCATTTTTGTTGCCGTCCTGGGCCTTAATTATCACATCAGGCACATCAATAAAAAAGGTTCTGAATTCCTTGGTTACGATCAGGAAAAACTGATCGACCACGAGTGGGTAGATTCTTTCATTCCGCATGATTCGGTCAGCGATATCAGAGAACATTATGCAGGTTTGGCATCAGGTTCAGAGAAACCTTATGAATATTCTGAATTCCCCGTGATCATAAGCACAGGGGAAGAAAGACTTTTCAGATGGTATGATTCCCCTTTGCTTGACGATTCCGGTAATACAATAGGTATCCTGATATCCGGTGAAGATATAACTGAAACCAAAAATGCGGAAAAACATTTAAAAGAATATGCATATCAGCTTGAACGTTCAAATGACCTGAAGGATCTTTTCACAGATGTTATGAGACATGACCTGTTAAATCCCGCAGCTCTTATCAAATCCTTTATAGAGCTGCTGATCGAACAGGAGTCTGATGATTATAAGAAGAGTTTGCTCTTAAATGTAAATTCAGCTACTGAAAAGCTAATATCTATGATAGATGGTGCTGCACACCTTGCAAAACTTGAATCTGTTGATGATATCAGTTTTGTGAAAATTGACCTTAATTCAATGATAAAAGATACAGTTGAAGGATTTATGTATGAGGTCAACGAAAAGAGAATGACTGTCCTTCTGGGGCTTGAAGATGGGTCATATGCCATTGCTAATCCCATGATCGAGAGAGTATTTGTTAATCTGTTATCAAACTCAATAAAATATAGTCCAAATAACAGTACCATAAAAATAGATGTTGTAGATTCCGGTGATAAATGGAAGATCAGTTTTACAGACCAGGGTGAAGGTATACCCAATTCAAGCAAATCTTCCGTTTTTGAACGTTTCAAGCGTTTGCACAAAGAAGAAATACGTGGTACTGGTATTGGTCTTGCAATTGTCAAGAGGATCATGGACCTTCACAGGGAAAATATAGCTGTTGATGATAATCCCGAAGGAAATGGAAGTGTTTTCTGGCTTACTCTTAAGAAAGGGAGTTGAATATTCTCCGGGGTTGTCATAACTTTCCTGTAACATTATCGGCCAGCATCTCGTATCCCACAGGATTTTTGTGTGCAGCCGTAGCTTTAGGCTCATTTGTTTCTTATTTGAAAGGTACACAGGTAAAAATTACTTCAATTATGGCCGATGTTCATCCTGCTAAATGCAGGCAAAAAATCTGAATGTCACAGCTTATCGAAAACCGAATGATTGTTATCATGGAAGAATCGTCAATTATATATCCTTAACTGCCCAATGTCAGTCGATAAACAGGTCAAGAGTGATAACGTGATAAGTGTTAACGAAAAGGGATTAGCTATAATCGATGAGATGCTTGACTGGGAAGAAGATCTGAAGGTCCAGTCCATAGAGCTTGAGAACGGTGCTACTGTCATTGACTGTGGTGTGAATATTGAAGGCGGGTACGATGCAGGAATGTACCTTTCCCGTCTCTGTCTTGCAGACCTTGCAGACATAAGCTATACCAAGTTCGATATTGATGGTCTGCCGGTTCCTGCCATACAGGTAGCCACAGATCACCCGACCATCGCATGTATGGCATCCCAGTATGCAGGCTGGAGAATTGCAGTAGGCAAATACTTCGGAATGGGTTCAGGTCCTGCAAGGGCACTGGGACTGAAACCAAAGGAGCTGTACGAAGAGATAGGTTACAAGGATGATTCAGAGTTTGCGGTCCTTGTGATGGAATCAAGCGAGATACCAACTGAAGAGGTTGTCGAGTATATTGCAAAACACTGCAGTGTTGACCCTGAAAATGTTTACATTGCTGTTGCACCTACAGCTTCAATTGCAGGATGCGTCCAGATATCTGCACGTGTTGTAGAGACAGGTATCCACAAGCTCGAATCCATCGGATACGATATCAACACTATAAAGAGCGGTTTTGGTGTTGCACCTATCGCCCCGGTTGTCGGCGATGACACAAAGTGCATGGGTTCGACAAACGACTGTATCATCTACTGCGGCGAAACCTACTACACGGTTGAGTACGGCGATGCAGAGCAACTGGAGGAGTTCGTGAAGAAGGCTCCCTCCACAACATCAAGGGACTTCGGTAAGCCATTCTACACCACATTCAAGGAAGCAGGTTTTGACTTCTTTAAGGTGGATGCCGGAATGTTCGCACCAGCCAGGATAACCCTGAACGACACAAAGAGCAAGAAATCATTCACAAGCGGAAGGATCAATCCGGGCATCCTGCTCGAGTCCTTTGGAATTAAGGAAGTTTGATCAAAGCTTTAAAATAAAAACTCGTAACTCATGAGATACAACCTCAGGTTGTACTCATTTTTACTGTTTTTCAGGATGATGATGTGAAAGTACTGAATAGTTCACAGGGTATAGGCGGCCAGTTAACAGACTTCAGAAAGCTGGTTGAATCCTCAGAAAGGATAACATTTATCGGAACTGCCGGTTTTTGCACACCGTTTGCGGAACTCATGGCCTATGTGCTCCGAAACAGCGATAAGCAGATGACATTTATCCCCGGCCTCAGCTTTGACGACGCAAGGTCGATTGTTTCAACATCTCATGGCATGCAGCTTGGTGATCCTGTTGATCCCCATGCTGATACGATCGTACTGCTTGGCGGACTTGCAATGCCAAAGACAGGGGTAGAGCTTACGCAAATAAAAGACCTTATTGACCAGGTGCTTGAGAATTCAGAAAAGAAGCTGATCATAGGTGTCTGTTTCCAGTCCGTTTTTGAGAAAATGAAATGGCTGGAGTCCATTGACTTTGATTATATTATTGATGCGGACCTGAACAACAATTTGCTGGAAGTTTGATTGCGTTAATCATTTCACGTTCATGATATTACAGTAAATGGTTGATAATTCTGGTATGCCAGTGTAGATTATTATTAAGCAGTACTTTTTCCACTGTTTTTTGCTGTCAATACACCCAGGCATCCACAACAACATGCCAGACACCGGGCGAATATTTCTTGACCTTGCGATATTCCTTAATCTCAACCTGCCTGCCTTCCTCTGAAGCCGCCTCCATGATGCGGGACACCGGTCTTTCAAATATAAGTGGTTCGGGGGTTGTTTCATGGTAATGCAACATGCCTCCGGTCTTTTTGATGGCTCTTATACCGTTTTGCAGATAATGATGGGTGGTGCCCACATATCCCATTATTACCCTGTCCGCCACTCCCCGGGGTGTGAGTTCTGCACAGTCACCGTTCAAGGCTTCAACGATGTGCTCCACATGGTTGATGGCTATATTCTCCTTAAGATATTGGTAGGATTGCGGATTGATCTCAATTGCAATTATCCGTGCAGGTTTTGAATGGACAGCCATTGGGATGGTGAAGTATCCGATACCTGCAAACATATCCACTACTGTCTCATGTTCAGCTATCCTGCTCATCAATGCTTTCTCATGAAGGTTTCCTTTTGAGAACATGACCTTTGTGACATCAAGCCTGAAAAGGCATCCATTTTCCCTGTGTACGGTTTCTGTATTATTGCCAGTGAGTATCTCTCTTCCAGGTTGCCTGAATTGTCCGGTTATTCCAAGGTCGCGCACGACTGTGTTACAGGAAGGGTACATCTGAAGCAGCGAACTGGCTATTTTATCTTTCAGGTGTTCTATGGCCGGGTCAATGGTAACTACGATCACATCACCAAGAATGTGCCATCCGGCAGGTAACATCCTGTTCTCCGTATCTTTAATACTACCTTTAAGTCTTTCTCCCAATGAGAGCCATTTATTATAGAAGAGACTATCCTGCTGGCAGTAGGTCTCAAATCCTTCTATGTCATCGGTAACAGGTATCTCGATGAAGCGTTTGCCGTTATCAATGACCTTAATCTTTCTTCCGGGATCAAGCTTTCCGGCCTCTTTTACTCTGAGCCTTACAGCCTCAGCTTCTTTTATAGGTACCTTGATAGCTTTATTCATAATCATCCCTTATTATTCTGACAGATTTCGCCTCATTTATATATTTTTATGTATGATGGTCGACCTGTAAGGATTTTTCAGTGAATAGGAGTAAATCATTCGCTCCATAGCGAACATTTAAATACATTGTTTGATTATTCAGTATTGCATGAACAACGGAGACAATACTGCTATTTTTTCTACAGATATTGGATTTATTGCTCTTAACGGTTCTGTAAAGATACGTATACTTGATTTTTTGAAAGATGGTTGTAAATCATTTGATGAAATAGTCCAGCATACGGGAAAAGCCAAGTCTACTATTTCTGTCCATCTGAATGATCTGAAATCCCAGAATCTGCTTGATGAAGCCACAGATCAGGGAGACAGAAGAAAGAAGGTCTATTCTTTGAAATGTCAGTATGTTGCATGTTCCCAGAAACCCGGAATGAAGCATTATACTGAAATGCTTGATCTTATTGGCTCTTCTGATATGAGTTCTTTTGGCTGTCTGAAGTGCCTGTTCCATGCAGTACAATATGGTTTTCATGCACATGGGGTGAATTGCGACCCTATAATGAAAAAGATCGGCAGTGATGTGGGTGCAAGTCTTTCAAGGAACTTTGTATCAACTGACCAGAACAGTATACTGGAGGAAATGATTGCCTTTTGGGAAGAACACGATATCGGAAGCTTCACTGTTATGAGTCAGGAGCCTCTTAAGATAGTTGTTCATAACTTTTTTGACTGCAGATCGATTCCCATCAGGGAAAAGACACTGTGTTCATTTGCACAAGGTGTCTTTGAAGGCGTTTTCAAAGAAAAAATGGGTCTGGATTGTGTAATGCGCCTGATTGGCAGATGTGATGAAGATTGTGAAGGTTGCCTTTTCCAGATGTTCTGGCTTTAATTTGATATCCTGATAACCCCAAGTTCCCCTTTTACCAGTCTGCCGATCGCAGCAACAATACCAGGCCCGTCAGTATTTTCCCTGCATGTTATCATGTGTTCCATAAGTCCCAGTCTTTCAATTCCATAGATATCCCTGCCGTGACCGGTCTTTTTGATAGCTGCTTTAAGTTCTGAGCGTGTAACCGAATTAGCTATTACCCTGTCCTGCTCTGATTTCTTCCAGCTCCACCATTTATCGACCTGTTGCTTTGTAAAGACGCCCTCTTTTGTCTTCTCGTCTGTTATCTGAATAATTACTGGCAAATGACCGATGATCCCAAATCGCATAGCTATCTGTTTTGCAGTCCCGTTTCCAAGCGTTGACAGGTTCTTTTGGGGAATGCTTATAAGGATCCCTACATCCACGATAATTTCATTTTCAAGTATCTTGTGTATGACGCCCTGATAAATTTCATTCTCAGCAATTTCTAAAACAGGTGTGCCGAATTTACTGGCAAGGAAATTTGAAGCAAATTCACTATCCTCGCCTTTGACATTTACCAAAAGCCAGTTATTTTCACAGATTGAGTATTCTCCCGTGGCATCAAGTTCTCCAAGCTCATTGTTTATCAGTACCTCTGCTGAATGAAGGGCTCTTTCTCTGTTGCCATATATCTTTAATAACAGTTTTACAGTGGGCATTTTTATTTTCCTTTCAATTATTGTTTCATTACCAGGTCAAAGATGTTCTGTATCTCATTGAGCTTATCCAGACCGTCGTCGTCTATAAGCTCCTCATTCTCTTCTATTGAATTTAAGAGTAACCGGATATCACGGCTGAAAGGACCTATTTTCATTTTCATTGCCTGAAGCTCTGAATTCTGAGCGAAAAGATTATCGTACGTAGAAACCATCTGTTCATGTAATCTGTTTATGTGCTGCCTGATAAATATTCTATCTTCCTGGTTTTGAATGTTATTTATATCAGGAGTATCAGTTCCACCATCTGCCTGGATTTCAGGGGATTCACCTTCAATTGCCATAATGAGATTTTTGAGAGCGTCAACTACCCTGTGCCCATGATCAGTAAGTTCCACATATTTGACCCGCCCTTCTACTGTGAATTGAACAAGGCCATTATCTTCCATTTTTGTCAGTATTTTGGTTGTGTGTGCAAAAGTGGAATTGATCTCTTTTGTGATAACCGATGCATATGTTTTCTGTAAGGACCATATGGCCAGAAGGGCAAGGGTTGGCTTCTCCTGCAAGAAAAGTTGTTCAGTATATTCTTTTGTCATAATGTATCCTCTTAAAAAGCAGTTTGAACCCTTATTTGAAAAAACATCATAATACCTTATATTATATATTTTAATATATATCATTAAAATAAAAATAGTATATATGTCTATCGGATATCAGCAATTATCTGCTCAATATCTGGAAGATTTGCATTTGTTTTGAAAGATGTACCGCTGAAATGTGTTCTTGATGCCAGATATCCCCTCTCTTGAAGCTCAGATATAAATAGATATATGGATGAAGCAGAAACTCCCATTTTTTTGCATAAAATGTGCTGGTCATAGAACATTGGAATCTCCAGTTCATCCCTGCAGAACTCAATAATTTTGATAGCTGATTCCCTGGTGCCAGAATTACGGATATTAAGTTCAGCAATTATCTCGCTGCAAAAATCAGGGTTATGCAGTTTTCCAAGCCACATAGGGCCTGCAACAATATTCTTTTCAGCGCAAAGTTTGCATTTTTGGTCGATAAATGGTGCAAGACCATATACTGCTTCCTGTTGACCACACCCCGGGCAGTGTATAAAGAATCCCATTTCCTTTATCATCCTGTCAGCCTGCTTTGCACTCTTTCTGATCGCAAGGTATGTGCGTACATAGTGTCGGGTGGCATGGGATAGGAGAGGTTCCATGGCTTTGTCCTGGAGTGCCAGTTCTCTGGCGATCCTGCCCAGGAGTATACGTACCCCCATTTCACTGTGGTATTCATTGTTAAAAGGTATTGCAGCATATTTGCGAATACCTGAATTAAGGTGAGCACCGCAAAGAGGTGCAGTATCCGTCGCAGTTACTGCAAGCAGGTCAATTACCGAGCTTGTGGCAGCTGCCAGGAAAGGTGCAGGTGTACCAAAAGGATCCAGGTCAACTATATTGAAATGCTTCTCATGCAGGAGTGCATTTGCATTCTTATGAGTCGCAACCGCATTTTTTCGGATTCCAAGGTTTTCTATATTCTTAATTATAAGATCGTAGGCTTCCTTGCTCCAGTCATTGAGGGTTGTGTGGATGCCTGTCTCATTAGCTATCCTGAGTCCGCGTATACCTGAAGCGGAAAGTGCATCAACGTATGTGATGGTCTTTTCCGGGCAGGGTTGCATTCTCTTTAGAAAAGCAGATGTTGCAGCTATGGAGATATCCCTGTTCATTTCCATTACAGGGTTAAAGAAAACCGGGGCTGAAGAAGGTGCAAAATTCGCACCATCCTCAGGAACAGGAACCAGGACTTCGGTATCACCCTCTCTGACTGATCTTACTTTCATCGGGTTCCCTGTATATCCATTCTTATTTAACGATAATGGTTCCTTTCATCCTCTCTTCATAACCAAGGACTTTGTAGGTATATGTACCGGACTCGTTGAATGTGTATTTGAAGGTCAGTCTTTTTCCAATGCTTTTGTTTTCCCAGAGTCCCTCATTGCTCACAAGCGTGAAAATCCTTGCAGGCTCGTTATCGTTGAACCATACAATGGTATCTCCGGTATTGATCGTTATATTTCCTGGTTGTGTCAGGAAATTCCTCATGTATATGGTGTAGGTTCTGGGAGCTTCAGACTCTACCACTTTAGGGCCGTCATCCTCTTCATCAACAGTTCCTTCTTCTGTTTCATCGAGTGGATCTTCTGTATCTATGTCTTCAGAATCCGTTCCTTCTGTAGTGTCATCGGTCGTCCCATCCGGTATATCTGTTTCATCTATCTCATCATCGGTCCCATCGACACATCCTATGGCCGAGAATGAGAGCAATATCATAAAAATAACCAGTATCTTCGCGTTCATTATCTCACCTGCATTATGATATATTTTAGATGGATAAATACCTTCTCAAATAGTTTTTAAAAGCCTTATATATATATTTTCCTTTTCATTATTCTCTTCACTATCAACATCAATTTCTATCACTGCTGCAAAACCATGTGCTGCCATTCCAGGATTCACTATTATCGTCTTACCGTACTTCTTTATACCTCTGGCTTCATGGATATGTCCGCAGATCATAAGATCGACCCTGTCAAGGAAAACATTCAGTGCCTTGCATCCCACATGTGTGTTCCCCACCTCATCCAGAATCCCAAAAGGAGGTGAATGGGTAAGGGTTATTATTCTTTTCGCATTTCCTTTTGGCTGGGAAATTAACCTGGAAACTTTCTCTTCATAGTCACATTCCTGTATCTCAAAGGGAGTGCAGAATGGTGTTGGATTTGACCCCCCCAATCCTATGAACAGCACATCATCGATCATAACTGAACTATTATGAAGGTTTATAGCCCTGGAACTCTCAATGACCGCTATTATGGAATCGTGGTCACAGTTCCCGGGAACTGCCAGTACAGGTTGATCAAAAAGGGAAAATAGTTCCAATGCCTTCTCATCAGGTCCGAAATTGGTGATATCCCCTGCAATGAGTACTACATCAACATCCCCTGCCATTTCAAGCAGTTCCTCTATCCTTGAATAGTTCCCATGGGGGTCAGCAATAGCAAAGAGTCTCATTTCAGGTGTCTCCATATAACGGAATCTCATTCATTGAATTTCATTCACTACTTTTCGTTTTTCATCTTTAAAAGGAACGGTCCCCGCCAAGCAGACCACCTAATGTCTTCTCGCCAAATCCGGCAACACCTTTTGATTCACCTCTTCTTTCTGTGCCAAATTGCCTGGATGCAGCAACTATCCTGTCCGCAAGACGTGAGAACGGAAGACTCTGCAGGTAGACCTTACCAGGACCTGTAAGGGTTGCCAGTACAAGTCCCTCTCCTCCAAAGAGTGCATTCTTGAATCCACCTGCCCACTGTATGTCGTATGTTACACTTTCTGCAAATGCAGTTATACATCCGGTATCTACCCTGATGTTCTCCCCTGCGGCAAGGTCCTTTTCTACGATAGTTCCACCAGCATGTACAAAAGCGAGGCCGTTGCCTTTAAGTCTTTGAAGTATGAATCCTTCTCCTCCGAAAAGTCCTGCTCCTATTTTCTTGGTAAGTGCTATATCTATATCTATGCCTTTTGCTGCACACAGGAATGCATCTTTCTGGCACAGGAAACTACCTCCCAGCTTGCCAAGATCAAGGGGCATTATCTTTCCCGGATAAGGTGCTCCAAAGGCAACATAACCCTTCCCTGCCCCCTCATGGGTAAAACTTGTGATAAAGAAGCTCTCGCCTGTGACAGCCCTTTTAAGACCCTTCAATATGCCACCACCTGTGGAAGTCTGCATCTTTATCCCGGGTCCCATATACATCATTGCCCCTGCCTCTGCTGTAACCGTCTCATTAGGGTCAAGCTCGATTTCCACAAGTTGCATTTCATTGCCAATTATTTTGTAGTCTATTTCATCTGCCATTTTTTTTCCTCTGCAAATTTAATGTCCTCTGCAATTCAGATATACAATAATATATCCACAACAGTTACTTATAAAGTATGCGAAAACTCCATTTGGGAAATTCAGATAAGGATTTGTATTGCCACTATTTATGGTTGTGTTTTAAAATTTTAAAATACTGAAATTTAATCACTTAGCGACACACAACTTAACTTGAATAGTTTAATATATCTCCTGTGCGTAACCAAGTGATGATAAGTGTGTACCGAAAAAATTTCCCTCTTCACCTGAAGCATTATTTGCTTGCATTACAAGCAAGGAAGCATAGCGGTAGGGCTTATGAGTTGGCAGATAAGTACAACATAGCAGAATCAGCTATTCTTGATTTCAGTGTGATGAAAAATCCCCTGGGTACACCGTTTGATCTCAAGGTTATTGATGTTGGAACGATCGTTTCCATGATTGGTGAAAAGTTCCTTCAGTACCCGGATAACAGATATATGGAACTGAGGGGTGCAGCTGCCGCTTTTATAGGGTATGGTGTAACCTTTGAGAACATAGTTCCCGGGAATGGGCCATGTGAGTTATTACGTCTTGTGATGGGGGCTGTGGTGAATGAAGATGATCTGGTAATAGTTCCTTCTCCTTCAGCCGGTCAGTATCGTCATATAGCTGAGATATTCGGTGCCAGTGTGGAAGCATTTTCTCCAGGGGACTTACTACGGTTGTCAAAGATGACATTGGACAGAGCAAAGATCGTCATTGTTGAGAACCCTAATGATCCTACAGGTTCACTTATATCCAGGAATGAGATGTGCAGGATCGCAGAAAAATGTGCAGAACATAATACTTTGCTTATAGTTGATGAATCGTCTATAGAACTTGCCGATCCTGCTGCAAGCATCGGTGATATGGTATTGGGAAATGACCATCTTTTTGTAATAAGGTCGGTCTCAAATATCATTGGCATGCCAGGTATCAGGCTTGCATATGGTATAGCTTCAGTTCCTATGTCAGGTGTTTTGAATGCTGCCCGTCTCTCATGGAATATCGGAGCTTTTGAGGAAGCTATAGGAATCGCATTTCTGGGAATGCCAGGTGGTCCATATTGTAAATACCTCTCCGATTCCAGGTCTTTGATCAAAAAGGAGCGCGAATTTATCACAGAACGTCTTTCAGCTATCTATGGTTTTGATCCGGTAAAGAGCAGTGCAAATTACCTGCTTGTGGATGTCATAGACCTTTTCCTTGATTCGGTAAGGCTTACTGAAGGTCTTGCTTCACAAGGGATAATGATACGTGAATGCAGTGATTTTTTTGATGGTGAGAAGCGTTATGTAAGGATATCTGTTCGTCCCAGGGATGAATTTGAACGATTGCTGCATTCCCTTGATGAGGTATTTGCCCGTTTGAGCCGGGAAGATGCCAGAGAAAAACTCGAAGAGACCATAGAGCATGGTGGCACAACATCTGCTGGCCGGGGCTCCTGTGAATATTATCCCTGTCATTTTTGGGGTCAGGACTGCACTTTCTGTTTCTGCCCCTTTTATGCATGTGAGGATGAAAGGACTGGTGGCAGGTGGATTGCCAGTTCAACGGGAGGACAGGTATGGAGTTGCGAACACTGTAATTTATTGCACAGACCAAAGGTCGCCAAGATCGTGCTTGATGCACTTATGGCAGACGGAGACACTGATGAGAACATAAGGAGGGCATGGAAGGATATCATTGAGCCTCTGTTTTGATCTTTTTAAAGATCAATTAAACAGGTTAATATATTTCCTATTAAATACATGCTTTGATTATTGTGACAGACCAAAGATCACTTCTCCCGATAAAGAAATATCTTCTAAGTCTTAAGCCATGTGCACATGGCGGACTGATCAGAAAAAGTTCCCAGAGCTATGGGATACCTGAATCTGAAATACTGGATGCCAGCGCAAGCTTGAATCCTTTTGGAACACCATTTGAACAAACCTGTCCTGAACTTGATCTCCAGGAACTTCTAATGACGGGTATTGAAAAACTGGAACAGTACCCGGATAACAGATACCTGGAATATAGGAAAGCAGCCGCCGGATTTGTAGGAATGGGCATCACATGTGAGAACATTGTCCCCGGAAACGGGTCCACTGAAATAATAAGGCTTGTTGCTGAATGTGTTATAGCAGAAGGAGATGTCGTACTTATTCCCCGTCCGACATTCAGTGAGTATGAGATGCAGTGCGGGGTCATGGGGGCACAGATCAGATATGTGGACCAGGACGAGATATTCGACCTTGAGGATGAAATTCTTGATGCGGTAAAAATGATCTTTGTGTGCAATCCCAACAACCCCACAGGAAGACTGCACTTAAAGCAACGTATCGGGGAATTTGCAGATCGTTGTGCATCCCATAGGACAATCCTTTTTGTGGACGAGGCATTCATAGAACTGGCTGATCCTGAACAAACGGTTGCTGACCTTGTTGAGGATAATGATTATCTTTTCATCCAGCGCTCCCTTACAAAAGCCTTTGCGATACCCGGTATCAGGATGGGCTTTGGAATAGCTTCCAGTAAGTTTGCCTGTGTGCTCAACAATGCCCGGCTCTCCTGGAACATGGGATGCATCGCCGATACTGTGGCAACTGCCCTTTTGAACATGGAAGGTGGGGTTAACAGCAAATATCTTAAGGATTCCAGGGATTTCATAGCACAGGAACGTGAATTCCTCATGAATAGACTTTCACGCAGGGGTTTCAAGCCCTTTGAGAGCAGTGTGAATTATATTTTTGTGGATATATCTGAACTTTCCCTTGATTCTGCCGAACTTGCAGAACGTATGGCATCGCATGGGGTTTTGATCCGTGATTGCAGCTCTTTCCAGGATATAGGAAAGGACTACATAAGAATAGCTATTCGCAACAGACAGGAAAACGAACGTATAGCATCCACTATCCGGCAGGTGATATACGAATGGGGACGTGAGCAGGCAAAGATGCAGCTGGAAGAGAATATAAGGGTGGCATCAAACTGTGGTAGCATGGGCAGCAATACAGAATGTGATTATTACCCGTGCCACTTTAAAGGACAGGATTGTACCTTCTGTTTCTGTCCTTTCTATCCATGTGAGGACGCCCGTACAGGTGGCAGCTGGGTGGAAAGTTCCAGTGGTGGACAGGTATGGAGCTGCCTGAACTGCAACATAGTACATGAACAGCCGACAGTTGATGAACTCCTGTCGGTATTTACTGCAGAAGGATTAAGTGAGGAAAGTATCAGGAAGGCATGGAATAGCATTATGGAGAACCGATTATGATTCCTCCGGTGCAGGTCGATGCAACGGAATTGCTTATCGTGCTTCTGCTGGCATATGTCCTGGACCTCGTATTCAATGAACCACCCGCATCCGTGCATCCCGTTGTATGGATGGGAAAGTTGATTTCCTTTTTCAAGAAGAATGCTCCCATGGCCCACAGGAAGCTCTATGGTATATTCATGGGGCTGTGTACCATACTATTTGGAGCTATCCTGGCCTATATTGTATTGTATTTCATGGGAATGGAAAGTGTCCCTTCTCCATTACGCTATCTGGTTGCTGCTTATTTCCTCAAGGCAACATTTGCCATACGCTGTCTCTATGAGGCTGCAAATGAGGTACGGGCGGAAATGGATGCGGGAAATCTCGATGGTGCAAGGTCTAAACTGTCCATGTATGTAAGCAGGGACACGTCTGCACTTGATGAAGGACATATCTCCTCTGCGATAATCGAAACAACATCTGAGAACTTTGTTGATGGTATCCTTTCACCCCTTTTGTTCTACGCATGCTTTGGACCTTTTGGTTTGATAGCTGCATATATCTTCAAGGCAACAAGCACCCTTGACTCCATGGTAGGTTACAAGGATGAGCGCCACAGGGAAATAGGCTGGTTCTCCGCAAGGTTTGACGATGTGCTTAACTGGGTGCCTGCCCGCTTGTCATTGTTTTTCATTTTCGCAGCAACCTTGCTTATCAGGCTATTCTACAGGGGACCAAAAAGAGTGGATCCAATATGTTCTTTAAGGAGTGGTTTTGCTGAAGGTTTGAAAACACCGTCCCCAAACTCAGGGTATCCAATGGCTTCAGTAGCCGGAGCCCTTGGGGTGAAACTTGAAAAACCGGGTACATATGTGCTGGGAAGGGATTTTGTTTATCCTGTCTCAGAAGATATAAAAGTGACTTCATGGATAATACTTATAGCATCGTTATTTACTATAATCATATCTTCAATTATAATACTGATCTGGTCTATACAGACCTGAATATCAGTATAATTAATAACAGACCTGAAAGTGATGGCAATGAAATTATCGGATATAGAATCAAATGACCTGAAAAAGAACCAATCAAAAGAATTGGAAGGTGAGGTTACCAGGGATATAATAGATATTCTTGAAGAAGAAGGAATTACCGTCCGGATGCTCGTTGATACTGCACTGGAGCTGTATGCCCCGCACCCGGGACTGGAAACAAAGGAACTTGCAGAGGAGAGATTTCTTTCAGAATTGGATATTGCCCTGTCCGATCCAAACCTCTGTCTGCTCATCTATTCCGGGATACTGCTTGAAAAAGAAGGTCGTGATGGCAGATTACCCAATATCAGCAAAAGTTCCTATGAAAAAGACCTGACGTTCATAATAGCAGATGAGGTACTTGGAATGAGCATATCCAAATATATCAGTGGTGACAAAGGCATGTTCGAATTTGTACGCTTTGACAAACAAAAGCCAGGTATACTCGCCAAACTTGGTCCCTTCATGGATGATATAATAGGTGGGCTCGTTGGAGGTGTTTCTGCCAATATGTACACAAGGGCTATGGCAGAGGCAGCAGGTACTTCAGGTAAGAGCAGTAAAAAAGAAAAAAAAGAACCTCAGATCAAGAGTGATGTGATAGCAGGATGAACGCATTCTTACTGGCCCTTCGTTCAAGTTTTGGATTCCTTTCAACCATTCCTGTGGGAATTTCCATGGAGGGACTGGATGAGTTTTTCAAGAGGACCTACCTGCATCTTGTAGTGGGCATAGTCCTTGGTCTTATTATGGGGGCTGTGGCCTATGTACTTGTAAGTTATGTGTCTGCTCCGATTGCTGTAGTACTGCTAATTGCTTTTGTCTATTATATTACCGGTCTTAATCACCTCGATGGCATGGCAGACCTGGGCGACGGGCTGACTGCCCATGGATCTGTAGAGAAGAAGCTCAAAGCCCTCAAGGATATGTCCCTGGGTATTGGAGGAGTTGCTTATGCTGCCCTCACAATAATAGCATTCTATGCTGTCCTGATATCACTTTATAATGAGGCTTCGGTTGTCTACACAAATACTGTTGATGTAGCCCGCATATTCTTCTTTGCGATGTTCATTTCGGAAGTAAGTGCAATGCAGTCAATGCTGACTATCGCTGCATTTGGGAAATCGATACATGAAGGTCTGGGTTCTATACTTATTAAAAATACCACCGTATCTAAATACCTTATAGGCTTTGTAATTGGTAGTATTGCGTGTACTGGAGCATCTATGTACCTGGGTTTCGGGCTTTTGACCGGTATCCTTGCATTTGTGGCTTCTATCGTTGCAACACTGATATTGCTGAATGTGAGCAACAGGCATTTTGGCGGTGTGAATGGTGATGTCATCGGCGCTTCAAATGAGATTGGCAGAATAATAGCTTTGATAACTATCACACTGGTACTAATGTACGGAGGTATTGTTTGGACTCTATAATAATGGCAGGTGGATTTGGAAGCAGACTTGGAATGGGGGAAAAACCATGTGTGGGGTTACTTGGAAAACCTCTTATATCGTATGTTATCGAAACACTGCAGATGACCGAAAGTATTGATGATATATATGTTGCAGTGTCCCCTGCGACCCCACAAACAGCATCATTTGTCAGAAATGAATATGTTGATAAAGTAAAAGTAATACCAACTGGCGGGGGCAATTATGTAGGGGATATGGTATATGCAGTGAAGACAGCAGGAATCAAGGATCCGCTTATGATCCTCATGGCCGATCTCCCTCTTCTGACACCCGTTCTCCTTGAAAGGGTGATAGAAGAGTACAAGGAATGCGGCAAACCGGCAATGTCTATATTCTCTCCCATATCCGTCTGTAAAAGTCTGGGTATCAGGCCTGATACTGTCTTTAACTGGGATGGTAAGCTAATAGTGCCATCAGGTATCAACATACTGGATGGAAGTGATGTTGAACATGAGCAGGAATATGTCAGCCTCGTTCTGAAAAATATCGAGATTGCTCTTAATGTCAATACTCCCAATGATCTTCAACGCTGTAAGGAAATGCTTCTTGAAAGGAAATCAGGAGCAATAAAGAACTGATAATGTAAAAGCGATTCTCTTCCATTTTAACATCTGCAGCCTTGCCATACCATTTATATCTGATAAGTTCAAATATTTATAGGCACAGGGTAGAAAGACTTGTATGTCCGGGTGGTTGGAACATCATCGTGCATCTTTTTGCATATAAAGAGGTGCCTATACACATTCATCTATACACATTCATTATTTATTTTTGTTATAGTATTCTGTGTATTTTTCCGGACAATTCATTAGTTTATATGTGGCAATCTGTTTTTTGATTTTTGTTTGTTTGTTTTCTTTATTTTGAAGTGTATATGTGGCTCGAAACCCTTAAGTATGTTATCTTTGCCCTTTATTGAAAATCAATGTTTTCAGATTAATCAGTTCAGACAAAGCAACCCGTATAAAACAATTCAGCATATCCCTGTGCAATATATTTAAATCGAATATTGTAGTAGGCTTATCAAAATCGAATGTATTATTGAACATAATCACAATTTACTTTCAGCATGGAGCATACCATATGATAGAGGAGATCACCAACCAGTACGACCCGCAGAAAATAGAGAAGAAGATACATGATTTCTGGACAGAGGTCGATGCCTACTCTAAGGTACGTGAGCACAGAAAAGGTGGAAAAAGGTTTTTTTTCGTAGACGGACCCCCATATACCACCGGGCATATACACCTTGGAACTGCATGGAACAAGATAATCAAGGATTCTATCTTAAGATACCGTTCAATGAACGGTTTTGATATAGTTGACCGTGCAGGCTGGGACATGCATGGTCTTCCTATAGAGGTGAAAGTAGAAGGAGAACTTGGTTTTAAATCCAAGAAGGACATTGAATCCTATGGTGTGGGTAACTTCATCGAAAAATGCAAGGAATTCGCCCTTACACAGAAAGATGACATGACCGATCAGTTCCAGATGCTTGGTGCATGGCTTAACTGGAAAGATCCTTATATGACCCTGAAGGACGAGTACATCGAAGCTGCATGGTGGACACTCAAACAGGCACAGGACAAGAAACTGCTTGAACTGGGTAAACGAGTGGTTAACTGGTGTCCCCGTTGTGAAACCGCTATTGCTGATTCAGAGGTGGAATATGAGGACAGGACAGACCCTTCCATATTCGTAAAATTTCCGATACTCGGTGAAGAGAACACCTATGTTGTCATATGGACAACAACTCCCTGGACCATTCCTTCCAACGTGGCTGTTGCGGTGCACCCTTCCTTTGAGTATGCAAAGGTAAAGGCTGTGGCTTCTGATGGCAGGGAAGATGTACTTATCATAGCTTCTGAGCTTGTGGATACTGTACTCAAAAAAGGCAGGTATGCTGACTATGAATTACTTGGCACAATGCTTGGCGAGGATCTGATTTCCCTTGAATACGCAAGTCCGCTTGCAGACCTTGTACCAAGACAGGCAGAAATGGAGCACGGCATATATCTGGCAGATTTTGTAACTGCTGAAAATACCGGTTGTGTGCACATCGCCCCGGGACATGGAATGGATGACTTTGATGTCGGCAAGAAGCACGGTCTTCCCATCTTCTGTCCAGTGGGTCCGGATGGGCGTTATACAGAAGCTGCAGGGGAATATGCCGGCATGCATATCCGCGAGGCTAACAGGGTTGTCATTGAAGACCTCAATGAGCGTGGCAATCTCTTATCTGAGGGTACCATTGAACACAGGTACGGACATTGCTGGCGATGTAAGACACCTATCATTTACCTTGCTACTGAACAGTGGTTCATCAAGATAGGTGAACTTAAGGAGCAGATGCTGTCTGAGATAGAACAGGTAAAATGGTATCCTGAATGGGCCGGATCTGCAAGGTTCAGGGACTGGGTAGAAGGAGCTCGTGACTGGTGCATATCCCGCCAGAGATACTGGGGTATACCAATCCCGGTATGGAAGTGCAGTAGTTGTGACAGGATACATGTTATAGGTACCAAGCAAGAGCTTCAGGAAATGTCAGGGATAACTGAGGATGTCGAATTGCACAGGCCATATGTTGATGAATTACTCCTTGACTGTGAATGTGGCGGAAAGATGAAGCGTGTGGAAGATGTCTTTGACGTCTGGTTCGATTCTGCCGTTGCATCATGGGCAACCCTGAGGTTCCCACAGCAAAGGGAAGAATTCGATAAGTGGTGGCCTGCAGATTTCATCACAGAAGGACAGGATCAGACTCGGGGATGGTTCTATTCCCAGCTGGGTGCCAGTATGGTGGCATTTGGAAAAGCTCCTTACAAGAGTGTGCTTATGCATGGTTTCACTCTTGATGGGGAAGGCAGGAAGATGTCCAAGAGCCTGGGTAATGTCATTGCGCCAGGTGATGTCATAGAGAAATTTGGTGCAGACACGCTACGCAGTTTCGTATTATCTTCAAGTGCGCCATGGGAGGATCTTAAGTTTGTGACAGGGGAACTTGGTAATATAAACCGGACGCTCAACATCCTATGGAATGTGTATCGTTTCCCGTTGCCTTACATGGCCCTTGACAGATTCGATCCATCAGAAGTATCCTTTATATCTGTTATGCCACACCTGCGCAAGGAGGACAGGTGGATCCTTTCCAGAGCACAGTCACTGGTTGCAGAAGTCGATGAGGCCATGTCCAGATGTACATTGCACAAGGCACTGAGGTCTATCAGTGAGTTCGTTCTTGAAGACCTTTCAAGGTGGTATATACAGCTCATCAGGCCAAGGACATGGGTTGAGGCCGATGATCCGGACAAACTTGCGGTCTATCGCGTACTGTATGATGTTTTTGTCCTTATCTCTAAAGTAATAGCGCCTTTCATGCCACACCTGGCTGAGGAGATGTACCAGAACCTTGTTGGGAATGTCTACCCGGACGCACCGATAACAGTCCATATGACCGACTGGCCGGTAGTGGACGAATCCCTTGTGGACAAGGACCTGGAAACGCACATGGATATGGTCCGTTCAATAGTGGAAGCTGCATCCAATGCAAGGCAGAAGGTTGGAAGGAAGCTTAGATGGCCAGTGTCACGTATTGTGCTCTCGCCAGTGAACCAGCAGGCTGCAGATGCGGTAGTGGACCTTAAGTCAGTTCTTATGGACCAGACTAATTCAAAGGATATCGTGCTAACTGCAATAGGTGAGTCATGGGATGAACTGGGCTTTGAGGCAAATCCTGATCCCGGTGCCATAGGACCTGTATTCAAGGGCGATGCCGGTAAGGTCATTGGAGCAATAAAAAGTGCCAATGCTGGAGAGCTTAAAAAATCCCTGGCACTTCATGATCAGTTAGAGCTGCAGATCGCCGGGGCTTCGGTTACCATCAAACCTGAGATGGTCAATTTCACAGAGACATTGCCGGAAATGGTTGCAAGTGCCCAGTCAGTTGCAGGTATCATCTATGTGGATGCAAATCTCACCAGGGATATCGAGTCAGAAGGTTTTGCACGTGAGGTTATCCGCAGGGTGCAGGATATGAGAAAAGAGCTCAACCTTGCCGTGGATGATAACATCAGGTCTCATATACAGATAAATGATGAAAGGGTGCTTGATCTTGTACTTGACAGGGAACAGTTCATTGCAAAAGAGACCCGTGCAAATGTGCAGGTCATAGGCCTTGATCTGGATACATCAGGTTCCCTTGAGAAGGACTGGGAAGTTGAAGGTATTTCCATGAAGATCGGCATATCCAGGGCTAAATGAGGAAATATGGACTTTAAGGAATGGGAACCCATTTACAAATCCATATTAGAGGATATGGGCTTTAGCAGGGAAGGTGATGAGCAGGCAGCTCTCATCCTCTCCGGCATGCTCACTTCGTTTAATTCTGCAAAGCTCAGCGATCTTGAGCATCTGATCAAAGGTAAGGATATCCTTGTTTGCGGTAATGCTCCTGGTCTTAATAAAGAGCTTGAGCAAATAGATATGCAAAGCTTTGTAGTTATTGCAGCTGACGGTGCAACGACTGCATTGGTTGATAATGATCTAACGCCGGATATCATAGTCACTGATCTGGATGGTGATGTTGACAAAGAGATCATTGCCAACAGGAATGGAGCTTTGGTCGTAGTCCATGCTCACGGTGATAATATAGATAAACTTAGAAAATATATACCCTTACTGACATTCTTAATAGGCAGTACCCAGGCCTCACCCCTGTATAATGTTCACAATTTCGGAGGTTTTAGTGATGGTGACAGATGTGTTTTCCTGGCAGATGAATTCGGCGCTGTCTCCATAACCCTTATAGGTTTTGACCTTGATGATAAGAATGTCAACCCAATAAAGAAAAAGAAACTTCAATGGGCCCGTAAGCTAATTGATCAGTTGGAGAGTTAGTTTTATAATTTGTCTCGTTCATTTTTTTAAAATTAATTATGTATGCTGTTTTATGAGAATCTATTTATATTTCCGTTATAAATATCTACAGGAGTTTCATGCAAACACTTGTGATCTGTATTGACAGGGATAATGACCTGGGTGACAAAGCAAACGTCACAGCGCCTCTTATAGGTAAAGAAGCGAACATAGAGGCAGCAGTCAGGCTTGCAACTGCAGATCCCGAAGATTCAGATACCAACACCATCTTCGGAGGTGTGAAGATACTGGACGAATTGCTTGCACAGGGCATAGATGCTGAGATCATCACCCTTGCAGGAGACAGGAACATTGGTATAATCTCTGATCAGAAGATTGCAAACCAGCTTGATATCCTTTTAAAAAGATTTTCGGCCGAATCAGCCATATTCGTTTCCGATGGTGCTGAAGATGAAACATTGCTTCCCATTGTACAGTCAAGAATTAAGATCGATTCTGTGAGACGTATCGTGGTAATGCAGAGCGCTAATCTTGAAAGCACATACTATATAATCAAACATGCTTTCAACGATCCAAAAATTTCCCAGACCTTCTTTGTCCCCCTGGGGCTTGCATCTTTGATATATGCTTTTTTCCTGTTGATCGACTATTCCCAGGGTGCTATCATAGGTATTCTTGCTGCCATAGGTCTTTACATGCTATATAGGGGATTCAATGATACAGTTGATCTTTACTGGGAAAAGCTTAAGGATTCTTTCTATTCAGGAAGAATGACATTTTTTACCTATACTGCGGCAGTTTTCTTTGTCTTGCTGGCTACATTGCTGGGCCTTATGGATGTATGGTCTCTTTACACTTCAGGGGGAATATGGTACTATGGGATAGTTCCTCTGCTGACAACTTTTATTCACAAGACCATATGGATCTATGTCCTGGCAATACTCTTTGCACATGCAGGAAAAATAATTGATTGCAAACAGCGAGGATACCCTTCAGGTATGTATATGATACCTGCTTTTTTTGTGCTTTCCCTTGGTTTGTTATTCTGGGGCGCTACAAGTTTTCTCATATCGATCAATCCTGTGCTTGCAGAAGATGGTGTTAATCCAGGATCGGGGATACAAATATTTATTTATTCCATAGTTTTTGCCATTATTCTTGCGCTTATAGGTCTTAGGTTCTCCAATAATCTTCAAGCAAGTGAAAAAAGGTCGAAAAGGTTAAATGATGCAGGAAAGAGAAAATAAACATCTGGATTATGATCTGAAGATGGCTTTAATAGGAGGTGTTGCCTTCTCCTCTGCAGTATCTTTGGAAGAGTTTTCTGTAAGCACCCCATATGGTGATGTTCCTGTGAAAATATCAAAAACAGGTAAGCACAATATTGCAGTGATACAACGGCACGCAGATGGTAGCAGGCATATCCCTCCTCATATGATCAACTATCGCGCCAACATATATGCAATACACGAACTGGGCATCAACAGGGTAATATCCACCAATTCAGTAGGTACCATGCGAAATCATCCAGTTGGAAGTTTTTTTTTACCAAATGATTTTATTGACTTTACCAGGAACAGGTCATCTACCTTTTTTGATGAAAGTACAGTACACGTGGATGTTAGTGAACCTTACTGTCCCCAGATCAGAAAGCTTTTGGAAGGATCCCTTTCCAAAAGAAACATTGGTTTTTCAGACGGTGTCTATGCCTGCACTGAGGGTCCAAGATTTGAAACAAAAGCAGAAATACGTATGATGCGACAATTCGCTGATGTGGTTGGTATGACCGGCCTGCCTGAAATAGTCCTGGCAAAAGAATTGAATATGTGCTATGCATCTATTTGTACTGTTACCAATGATGCATGTGGGTTGGGAAAGGGAAAAACGACTGTAAGTGAGGTGCTTGACACCCTTTCCAATATTCAGGAAAGATTGAATGCAGTACTCTCTGATGTGATACGGTTCCTTCCTGCCAAAAAAGAATGTGATTGCTCTTTTGCAGCTTCGGATGGGGAACTCTAAATAGTGATTCGACAAATGATATTACGCTATATCCTTAGATGTATCTATCTGGATTCCGTCACCAACCTTAAACTTTATTATTTCTGTACTGGGTATCATCCCCCTTATTTTCGGGATGGCCAGTTTGCTAACTACCTTGTCGGCTCCTTTGTCAAGTATAGATTCAAATATCACATCACATAGGCTGAATGTGAAACCTTCGATATCTTCGGCTTTATTGTTCTTTACCCCGTACAGATATGTAAGGCATCCAATGTCCTTTGTTGTTTCGTAGAGGACATTGATCAATTGTTTTATTAGTCCTTTATTAACGGTAAGTTCCATGAAAAACGAAAAGGAGTCAAATATGATATTCACTTCTTCTGAACTTGAATCATTTGCAATGTTACGCAGGTTATATTCAGTGAATTCTATTATTTTTGAATCAATGAATTCATTACCTACATTATCTGACATGTCTCCGCATGATGTACAATAGTACTCACTATATATGTCTACAAAAATGATGTTAGAGGGGTCAAATCCCAGGTTTATCACATCGTTCAACACAAATCTGGGCCTTCTGCTGGTTGTAAAATAGTACGTTTTCCGGGATTGTGTGAACTGGTAAAGGAATATTTCGGACATTGAGCGAGGGTCTGCTGAAAAGTATGTAAGGGAGCCTGCTGGTAATCCTCCTCCTAAAGTCCTGTCAAGTACTAATATACCGGTGGAATTAAGTCTCACTCCTTCTTCAATTACCAGATTCCTTTCTGGCCTTTTAAGGTTGTTGTAGAGGGAATGTTCCTTCAAATCCCTGGATTCAGCCTCAAAGCTAATGGTTTCAGTTTCCATCATGTTTTTCGGAACCAGCATTTTTTGTCCTCGGGTCTAATAATAAATTATATATTATCTAATATTATAAAACACTTGTTTCAAAGGAACACAATACTATTTATAGGCTATAGTTCATCAAAGGCAACAATGACTCTCTGGATACTTGCAAGTGCCGAAAGGTCAAAGATAATTATCCTGCCTATAAAGGATAAGAAGAAAAAACCTCTTTTTGTCGGTGAACTTGTCCTGAGACAAACGGATGCTGGTCCGCGTCCCCAAAGATTCATGGTACTAAATAATGGGAAAAAAGATTTCAGGCCTCCATCAGAATTTATTGACCTTATACGGGCTGCTGATCGTATCATGGTTGCAAATGGGGGCGATAAAGGACATACAGCCGATTTTATAAATATGCTTAAGGGTTTCCAGCTCATTGCTGATCCTGTTAATGCCTGCAGGTTCTGTCTCCTGAAAGACAGGTTCAATTTTCTAAACCGGCGCTCTGTAAGGTATCACCGGGAAAAGATATGCGAGGACTGTGCGCAGGAAGAACTTTTCAGGATGCTTAAAAATTCCAATACCAATTACGCGGATGAAGTCTGTCAGAGATTTGAGAATATAATGCTAAAGACCAGGGATCTTGACAGGACTATTGCGATGATAAGTCCTGATGACCTGGATCCAGAGCTGACACGATTTGATTCGATTGTTGCAAACACTTCAATTCCAACTGAAAAGATAAAGGATCTCCCTCTGCACAAGAGTTTTAAGAAGATACTTCTGGAAAAGTCTGATACTCTGCTACCGGTACAATCACTTTCTGTAGAGAATGGTCTTCTAAAAGGTCAGAACCAGCTTGTTACGTCCGTAACTGCAACTGGAAAGACTCTGATAGCCGAGCTGGCAGGTGTTGAGAACCTATTAAGGAAAAAAGGCAGGATGCTCTATCTTGTACCTCTGGTGGCGCTTGCTAACCAGAAATATGAACAATTCACAAAGAGATATTCATCCATTGGTCTTAAGACTTCCATCAGGGTGGGCAGTGAACGTATAAGGACAAGTAAGAGTGCATCTATGCACAGGACCCTGGACTCCGACATTGTCGTAGGGACCTATGAAGGTATCGATTATATTCTCCGATCAGGGGGTGCTGATCTGCTGGGGAAGGTTGGGACTGTGGTAATAGATGAAGTACACATCATTGAGGATCAGGAAAGAGGACATCGTCTGGACGGGGTTATTGCAAGGTTAAAGTATGTTGCACCAGGTGCACAGTTCATCTATCTTTCAGCAACTGTGGCTAAACCTCAATTACGTGGAAAGCAACTTGGTGCTAAACTCATAGAGTATGAATACCGTCCGGTGCCTATTGAGAGACATCTTATACTTTGTCCCGAGCATTCAAAGACGAATTTGATGGCAAAGCTTGTAAGACAGGAATTTGCCACAACATCATCTAAAGGACATCGGGGACAGACCATAATATTCACCAACTCAAGGCGCAATTGCCATCGTATAGCTGAGTCATTGCCAATATCTGCGGCTGCCTACCATGCAGGTCTTACGAGCCAGGAACGAAAAAAAGTAGAGATTGCTTTCCTGAAGGGTAAACTTCCTGTTGTTGTGACAACAGCTGCACTTGCGGCGGGAGTGGATTTCCCCGCATCCCAGGTAATATTCGAATCCATGGCAATGGGTATTGAGTGGCTCACTATGCAGGATTTTCTCCAGATGCTGGGGCGCGCGGGAAGACCTGATTACCATGACCGTGGTGAGGTTATATTGCTCGCTGTTCCCAATAAGAAATATTCAGGTGACAGGGGGGATACGGAGGATGCTGTGGCCCTGAAGTTACTTAAAGGTGATATGCAGTACACAAAGGTTGATTACGGTGAAGATGAGAAGCAGGAAGAGATACTTGCATCGGCTGCTATCACTTCTTCAAAGAATGACCTTGAAAAGATCCACTCCTATATGCTGGCTGATTATGATGTAGATACATTACTGAGCAAACTTGCAAAGAACAAATTCGTTCATCAAAAAGGTGATCTTATATCACTCACAAGGTTTGGGAAAATTGCCGCCGGACATTTCCTGTCTGTTTCAAAAGCATTCCTTATACGTGATTCTGTTCTTGTGGAGCAGAATCCCCTTGTCACTGTTTCCAATCTTGAGTTCTTTGATTCGGTCTATTACAAGTATGCTGCCCGTATATCTGCGGCCCTTAATGTGAATCTTCCTTCCAGGGTGTTCCAGGGCGCATCTCTTGACATTCTCTTTGAAGGTGAGAATATGGATAAACTGGATATAACACTGCGGGACCAGCTATTCGAGTTTGCAGCAGATTTTCTGACCTGTAATTGCCGGGATTCTCCCTACTGTGGATGTGCCGAGCGTAAGTTCTCGGAGAAGATCATTTCCATCAGGACAGAAGGATATGAGCCCGACGGTATTGTCAGGAAGCTGGAACATCTCTATGGAGTAACTGCCTATCCAGGCGATGTTCTCGGATACCTGGATAATGTGGTGCGCAACCTTGAAGCTGTGGAAATGATAGCTGCAGCTTATTCTAAAAATGAGGTCTCTTCCAGGGCAAAAAGTCTCAGGAAGCTTGTTGAAGGGTGATAAAGATATCTGCTACTGTTTGGAGCAATTATTGGCTTTGTATCATGCTATCAAAAATTATAATAGTTATGTCTGCGGATAAAGTCTGTTGAGGACGTGATCACATGGATAAAGAAACAATAAAAGATAATGCAATAAATGATAATAAGGATGAGATGAAGAAAAAAAAGAGTGTGAGGGTTGAGCTCTACAAACCGGATGATTTCAAGCAGGTTTACTCCATTGGTGCGGTAGGTGGCCATAGTCCCTATGATTTCAGGATAGGATTCTATAATGATATGCCCATGGCTGTTAACAAATCAGGAGGGGAACAGGTCATACAGAGGAGGCTTGAGACTGAAGTAATACTTTCTCCCCTGGCAGCTGTAGAACTGGTGCGCTGGCTTAACCAGCATATACAGAACTATGAGGCTGCATTCGGTCCTATCGTCAGGCCGCAGGTGGGTGTTAAAAAGAAGTCAGACACAGTGCAGGACAGTACTGAAATACAGGGATATATGTGAAAAATATGATGCGTGATATTTCTATGTTTTAAGTTTAATCCCATCATCACAAGTCGCCAAGAATAAATATGATATTGGCTATTTTAATAAGCCTGTAAGCGAATGGTATAAAGGTAATAATATTCATTTGAAATGAAAGAGAGGATTAATTTTGTTCCCTAGTAAGAAAGTCCAGAAGTTAGTTGGATCAAAAGTCCAGGTAGAGATGAAAGGTGACCTTCACCTGCTCGAAGGAACTTTAAAGAGTGCAGATGATTATATGAACCTGCATCTGGTGGATACTGTAGAAATTGCAAATGGCGAACGTCTGCGTGCCCTTGGTTCAGTTGTGCTGCGTGGAAACAATATTATTCTTGTTGTTCCAATGGAAGAATAAAGTTCTCAATGGAAAATAACATGAGTATCGAAGAGACTGCACTAAATCTTATTCGAGACAGTAAGGAAGGTGTTTTCCAGAATGAACTCTGGAAAATTCTTGAAATTGACAGCCGTAAATGTTCCAGGGTTGTTTCTAAACTTCTTGACGATGATCTTATCATCCGCGAGCAGGCTGTTTCCAATGGAGCCAGGACTTATCTTCTTAAGATAAAGGAAGAAAAGAAACCCTGTTTTGATCTCCTGTTATCGGGTGATATGTTCTCACCCTGCGCAGGTTGCAGGGATGCGTGCCAGCCCGAGGCCTGCGAGAAGCTTACTGTTTGGGTTGCAAACCTCAATGACAACGAGGCTACAGAGGAAAAGCGCTGATTCGGGCGAAAGCTTTAATAATGATATATGCTATGTTGGAGTCGCTTCACTAAAGCGAAATCAACGTGCTCCGATAGTGTAGTTCGGCCAATCATTCCGGCCTTTCGAGCCGAAGACTCGGGTTCGAATCCCGATCGGAGCACCAAATAATTTTTCAACTAATAATTGAAGTTTGCATTCATGTTGTACTACAAAATATTGACTGTTTTATTATGTTGATCTCGTTTTTGTAGAAATAACCAAAATAAAAATTTAAAAATAGATAAGATGTATTACTGTTGGTATTATTTTAAAACATTTGTAACAATACTTTTAATTATTACCGATCAGCCATACACTATCTTTTCGCAGACGAGGTAAACATGTCATTTAATGATCTAAATTTAATATTCCCGCTTCAGCGGGCTTTATCCGAGGAAGGTTACACTACACCCACTCCTATACAGCAGCAATCCATACCACACCTGTTAAACGGTAGTGATATGATAGGTATTGCTCAGACAGGCACAGGCAAAACAGCTGCATTCATATTGCCCATACTTCAAAATATGTCAGCATCACACAGCAAATCACGTCCCCGGGCTCCACGTGTGCTGGTACTGGCACCGACCAGAGAGCTTGCAGCTCAGATAGGTGACAGTTTTTCGACCTATGGTAAATACACACGATTCAAACATGCTGTCATTTTCGGTGGTGTTGGCCAGAGCCCTCAGGTCAGAGCCCTTTTTAAAGGTGTGGATTCTCTTGTAGCAACCCCTGGAAGACTGCTGGACCTTGTAGAACAGGGCCATGTAAATCTTTCTGATGTGGAGTATTTCGTGCTTGATGAAGCAGACAGGATGCTTGACATGGGTTTTATAAACGATGTATATAAGGTCGTTGCCCTGTTACCAAAGAAACGCCAGTCGCTTTTCTTTTCAGCTACCATGTCCCCTGAGATCTCCGAACTTGCCAGGAGGCTGCTCAGCAATCCTGCACGTGTTGAAGTGACCCCACAGGCAACGACCGTGGAGCTCATAGACCAGTTCATCTTTTTTGTGGATTCGGAAGACAAGAATGAGTTACTTCTCCAGCTCATGAGAAGCAGGCACCTTGAATGTGTGCTCATATTCACACGCACAAAACATCGGGCTAACAAAGTAGCCGAGATGCTAAACAAGAATAAGATAAATGCAGGCGCTATCCACGGCAATAAGTCCCAGACTCACCGCACAAAGACACTTCAGGATTTCAGGTCAGGACACCTGCGTGTGCTTGTTGCAACCGATATTGCGGCCCGTGGAATTGATATAGAGGATATATCCCATGTCATAAACTACGACCTGCCAAACATCCCGGAGAGTTACGTACACCGTATAGGACGTACAGCAAGAGCCGGGGCCGATGGAACTGCATTTTCCTTCTGTGCAGCTGATGAGCGTGATTTTCTCAGGGATATAGAGAAACTTATCCGGATAGAGATCGATGTCGCAGATCACGATCATCATTCGGACAAGGCAATGACTGCCACGGGTGATGATGCCAGACCGGCCCCCAGGCAGCAGAGAGGCCAGAAGGGACCAAAAAGGCAGGGGCAGCAAAGACAGGATAAACAAAGACAGCCCCGGAGGGGCAGCGCTCAGAAAAAGCCGGGACAAAAAAACCAGGATAGACCAAAGTCACAAAATGAGAATAATGGCCCCAACGCTGGCGGCAACATTAACAAAAAAAAGCCAGCTTCTGCAGGTAAGTCTGTAGTTAAGTCCGCAGCCAGGCAAACAAAAGGAAAACCCGAGGGTCCTGTTAAGAACAGTAGTAAAGCAAATAGTGCGTCTATGGGTTCCAGTGCTGATCAGAAAAGAAGCACAAAAAGAACCGGAACTAAGATTGTAAACCGTAACAGGCCGCGCTACATTGAATAAGTCTGAAAGGGCTTATTCAATAACTTAATTTCTTAGGTTAATTAAGTTAATTAATTGATCAATCAGATAAATTCATAAGACACATTTTCAGGTTAATTTGAGCAACTTTCACACTACCGTTTCAAAACATGGACCGAAATCCATAATTACTGATACTCCCCTTACAAGCACCTACCCGGGATTGCAGCCTTTTGCCTTGAAAGTGATTAAATGAAGTATATCGTCCAGTTTCTCATAATCCTTGCTATATGTTTCACAGGTGAAATAATTCATACCTACTTTAACCTGCCTGTCCCCGGAAATATCCTGGGTATGCTGTTACTTCTATTGCTTCTGATGACAGGGGTCATCCAGCTATCCATGATCGAGGAGGTAAGCAATTTCATGCTCAGGCATCTTTCTTTCTTTTTCATACCTGCAGCTGTGGGGCTTATAACCTGTTTTACTATACTGGAAGGAAAGTGGACCGTTCTTATGTTCATATCAGTGGTATCGACCTTTATCATCGCAGTGGTTACCGGAGCGACGGTCCAGTTACTTATCAGAAGGAGGCATCCGGGTGAATGAGTTTGCACATCTGTTTATACAGTCGCCGGTTTTTGGAATAGCTATATCACTTCTAACATTCTATGCAGGAACCCTGATCTATAAAAAAGTAAATTCTCCTCTGCTAAATCCTCTTGTACTAAGCATGCTGGCAATAATCTTCCTTCTGCTTGGTTTTCATATAAGCTTTGAAGATTACAACAGGGGTGGTCAGTTCATATCATTCTTCCTTGGCCCGGCAACTGTCATCCTGGCTGTACCCCTGTACAAGAAAATAAGTCTGCTGAAAGAGAATTCAATACCTATTCTTGCAGGCATTAGCATAGGCTCTGCAGCGGGTATTTCCAGCATCATAATCATGTGCAGGTTTTTCGGGCTTGATGAGCTTGTCAGCATTTCAATGGTCCCAAAATCCGTTACAACACCAATCGGAATTGAGATATCCGGCCAGCTTGGAGGTATGCCTTCCATAACCGTGGCTGCCATAGTATTCACAGGCATTGCCGGTGTCCTGCTGGGACCAATGGTATGTGAACTATTCAAAATAGATGACAAAGTGGCATTAGGTGTTGCCATTGGCACATCATCACATGCACTGGGAACTACCAAAGCTGTGGAGCTGGGAGAGACCGAGGGGGCCATGAGCGGACTGGCAATCGGTATCGCAGGGCTTGTAACCGTGTTCCTTGCCCCGATTCTGGTTAAGTTATTGATGTGAGTTTTTCAGTATATTTTCATCCGTATAAAGTGCAAATGTTTATCTTGCAAACCGAATGTATATTCTTATAAACACAGAGATAGGGAGTGTTTCCATGATCTTTATACAAAAAAGATACCAGGATACTGCTGAAGAGATCAATGAGCAAGACATCGATCGTGTAAAGATGAACCTGAGGATTACAAGAAAGGTCTGCTGCGGTGGCAGGGAAAAGAAAGATTATGATCTGGGCTGGGTAGAGGATCCTAAAGATATGAAACTGACAACTGTAAGGGATTACCAGATAAAGGACAGGGTTCTTGAGGTCTGGATCGAGCCTTGAAATGAAAGTTCCTTAATTATTCTTGACTTCAAAAAAAGGAAAAAAGATAAAATATTGTTTTGAAGAACAAATAATGTTCACTGGTCTTCAAGCTCGATCTCCAGACCACCGATAAATCCGGTTGCTGCATTGAATATCAATGCAGTGATGATGCCTCCGATAAAACCCAGCACTCCGTAGAAAACAGGCAGTATTATTATCGCTGCTGCGCCAAAGAACATACTTTGGGCTCCTGGGCCATACATCATAGGGCCCGCTATTAAGGATGTTAACGTCATTATGGCTCCGAAGATCAGCCCCATTATAGCATAAATTACCCCAAGTATCTTTCCAAGTGAAAGCACCCCTATCTTACTTATATGTCTTGTTGCCATCAATCAGACCTCCCTTTTATGTAACTGACATGCTGTTTGCTGCCTATAAATAGCCAACCCTCGGTCATTTGATATGGAAGGGATGAATAGTTGTAAAAGAAGAGATCGTTGTTTTATCACAACATTCATCTGATATCATGTAACGCTGCACCCAGTGCTCCTGTCATCTGGGGTTTCTGCGGTACAAAAAGTGAGAGTTTCAGCTCTTTTTCCAGTGCTTTCCTGATGCCGTCATTTTTTGCCACGCCTCCTACAAAGGCAATATTTTCCTTTAGTCCTATCTGACGGGACATAACGGCAACTCTCCTTGCAATGCTTTCAATGAGCCCTGCAGCTATATCTTCTTTAGCCAAACCTCTTGTACGAAGTGATATTACCTCGGATTCGGCAAAAACAGTACACATGCTTGTAATATTTGCAGGTTTTGTGGCAGCAAGCGCTAAACTTCCCAGCTCATCAATGGGGACTTCAAGTGCTCTTGCAGTGTACTCCAGGAATTTGCCCGTGCCAGCCGCACACTTATCATTCATCAGGAAATCTGATACTTTTCCATTGTTCACAGAGATAACTTTGCTGTCCTGACCACCTATGTCAATTATCCCTTTTACATCCGGATACAGATAATACACGCCCCTTGCATGGGCTGTGATCTCGCTTATAGCTTTATCGGCAAATTCTATACTATTTCTTCCATATCCTGTTGAATAGACGTTGTCAACATCTTTCTTTTCAATCCCCGCTTTTTCAATGACATCCTCGTATGCTTTTTGAGCCGCTGCAATGAAATCAAATCCTGTGGGACATATAGCACAGGCAATGATATTCTTTGATACAACCATTACTTTTGAGTCAACAAGCACTGCCTTGGTTGTGGCAGAGCCAGCATCGATCCCAACCGAGATCATGAAAGCATCTCCATAAACGCATCAACACGAAGTCCTATCTGCTCGATATCCGATTCGCTGTAATCCGTCTCGATAAAAAGCATGGGTATGCCAGCTTTCTTCAGAGCCTGCTGGACCTTATTCTTTTCAATGTTGTATCCGTGGCAGAACTGTAAGGTATAGTATACGACACCATCGACATTGAAATCATTTGCAAGGTCCAGTATGATATCTGTGCGTCTGTCATTGGGGCTCATACAGGAGCAGGGTATTCTGATATAGCGCCTGGCAAGTGCCAGCATCGGGTCCTTGTTCTCCTCCACAAGGTCCAGGAAGGATCTGGTGCCTGTGCAGCTTTCCTCTGCAACAATAATGCCGCCTCTGCTTTCGATGATATCCGGTACTTTAGTATTACCACCAGACATCGGACAACCAGTGATCATTATTCTGGGTTTGTGTTTTCCGTCGGGGATGATCTGCTCTGCTTCAGTGATCAGCGTGTTCAGGTATTCTTTGACAGCATGTGGCGATAAGAAGTACTGTTTCTGAAGTATTTTCAACACATCAAGACCAGTGATTGGGACAGGATCTTTTTTGCGCAGCTCATAGAGCTTGTGGAACAACTGTCTAATTTCATTGGAGGATCTTATTTCCTGTTGCAGTCTCTCTGAGGTGACCTTGTTTCCTGTCAGTTTCTCCATGGCACTTTTAAATTTTTCAAGTTCCTGCAGGAAATATTGAAGAGCTTCAGGACTGTCAGGCCTTTGCGGGAGATCTATCACATAGGTTGGAACATACTCTTCCAGTAATTCATACATCTTCTTTTTGCTGTCGCATGTGTTTTCGGCCACTACCATGTCCACCATACTGAAGTGAGAACATGATCTTATTTCCGAGCTGCCATCATTTACTATCGAACCAAAGGAAGATTTGACAAGCGGGCAGATGTTCCTGGGCAGATATTGCTCTGCTATGGCTATGGTGTCATTCTTGCCTCCGCAGAGTATCACACGGTCAGCACCTGCCGCAAATATTATCTCATCTGGTACGAACAGGCAAAAAGTACCCACGACTTTCTTCCCCGCAATTCTCTCATCTGCTATCTGACGGATACGCCTGGTATATGAACTTTTAATATCTTCAATGGTTTTAAAACAGTGCATTTTCTCTTCAAAGACTGACACGTTATATATTAAAACTTTTGCGGGTTATTTAACTCGTATCTTTTCTGAATATAACATGGATAATATGCTTGTCAAATAGATTTTACGGATGTATATTCTTAATCCATGGTCTTGAAGAAAACCTTTACAGAAGATTAATCGAGCACTCTGCCAATAATAGAGCTATGAATATATTATGCCGGATATATACTTAAGTGATAGATTAATCTTATATTATTGAACAGACTGCCCTGCCGGAATCATATGATATAGATTTCAACTCAGATGCCGATAAATACGATCGATCTATCAATTTTCAAAGGTGGCTTCTTAGAAATCATAAATTCTGCAGAGTTGTAAAAGGAATTGATACAATGGTAATAATGGCTTGGTATATAAAATGGAATGGAGCATTGCTTGGCAAAAGCAAGAATTTTTTCATGATTGACGGACTTAAGTATTTTTCCCCGGAAACATTGAACCTAAAAAATTTCAAAGAAAACGGGAAACAGGAGGAATCTCCCAAAGGATTGATAAAATACTATGATATTATTGTAAATGGAGAAGTCAATGAGGACGCAGCCTGGTATTATTCCAAACCCACAGAAGAAGCTATCACTTTTATTGGCTCGGATTTCACAAATTATGTAGCTTTTGGTAAAGATGTGGATCTTTCAATATATCCATAACTTCCAGTTTTCCTTTTTCAAAATTTTTAAATATATATGGGAGTGGGAATCATTGAAACTCTTATTACTTGACGTGGAACACTTCTGGTTTGACACTCACTGTAAAACGATCGAAACCGTTGAAGATGTAAAGATTGAAGAACGCATAGAAAATAGTGCCGTTGTTTTCATCCACGCTGAAGCTGAGGATGAGGAGAGGCAGAACAAGGTAATAAAAAAGGTAGTAGGAAACATCAAATGGTATCTTAATAAAGTGAATAAGGATCAGATCGTCTTACATTCTTTTGCTCATCTGTCTTCAAGTAAATCATCTCCTGAATTTGCAGAAGAAGTTATTTTATCGATCGAAGAAGTATTGAAAAATAAAGGAATTAACGTTTATTCAGTGCCTTTTGGATATCTATATCAATTCTCAATTCATGTTAAAGGAGAATCACTTGCCAAAGTTTTCATAGATATATGAGCAAGTACATTTACAGATCATTAATCACTACTTAAAAAAGGCAAAGTCAATCTTTGCCTTTCATCTCCCCATCTCTTTCTCGACCTCAAGCACTTTCAGCGCTATCTTCATAACCGAATCAGGATTCAATGATATCGAATCTATTCCTTCCTTCACCAGGAATTCTGCAAACTCCGGGAAGTCGCTGGGGGCCTGGCCACATAGGCCGCTGTGCCTGTTGTTCCGTCTGGCTCCCTGGATTGCCATGGAAACCATTCTTTTTACAGCCTCATCACGTTCATCAAAAGAGGAAGCCAGCATCTCCGAATCTCGGTCAACGCCAAGGGTAAGCTGGGTCAGGTCGTTGGAACCGATGGAAAATCCGTCGAAGTACTGGCTGAACTCGTCTATCAGCAGTACATTGCTGGGAATCTCGGTCATCATGTAGACCTGCAGGCCGTTCTCTCCTCTTACAAGCCCGTTCTTTTTCATTTCATCCAGAACCTTGCGGGCTTCTTCTATACGGCGGCAGAAGGGGATCATAAGTATGAGATTTGTCAGCCCCATCTCATCCCTTACTTTTTTCATGGCCTTGCACTCAAGGGCGAATCCTTCCCTGTAATGTTTGTCATAGTAGCGGGATGCACCCCTGAAACCCAGCATGGGATTATTCTCATCGAATTCGAAGTACTCGCCGCCTATAAGGCTTGCATATTCATTGGACTTGAAATCGCTCATACGCACCACTACTGGTTTAGGATGGAATGCAGCGACAATGGTTGCCACACCCTGTGCAAGTCTTTCTACAAAGAAATCAGCCTTATTACCATATCTGCCAGTGAGCTCCTCTATCTGTGCGAGTATCTCTGCATCCTTCACTTTTTCAGGATGCACAAGCGCCATGGGATGCACTTTGATGTAGCTTGTAATGATGAACTCCAGTCTTGCCAGTCCTATTCCGTCATTTGGTATCATGGACATGGAAAAGGCTTCTTCCGGATTGCCCAGGTTCATCATTATCTGGGTCTTTGTCTTCTCCAGGCCTTTAAGGTCCACTGTTTCAATATGGTATTCAAGGATACCTTCATAGACCCTTCCCACATCCCCTTCTGCACAGCTTAAGGTAATTTCCATGCCATCTCTCAGTTTTTCCGTGGCGTCCCCTGCACCTACAACCGCAGGGATGCCAAGCTCACGGCTCACTATAGCTGCATGGCAGGTCCTTCCACCTTTGTTGGTTATGATGGCTGCAGCCCGCTTCATCACAGGCTCCCAGTCAGGTGTGGTGGTGTCAGCAACAAGTATCTCCCCGGGCCTGAAATCAGGAAGATTTGACACGTCAGATATTACATGCACTTTCCCTGAGGCTATTTTAGAGCCCACGCTCCTCCCGGTCACAATGACATCAGCGGTCTGGTCCAGGTAATATGTCTCAAGCACATCTTTTCTCTTCAGGGACTGCACAGTCTCCGGACGTGCCTGAACTATGAACAATTCCCCCGTATTGCCATCCTTTGCCCACTCGATGTCCATGGGAACATGCTTGCCTTTCTTTGAAGAATAGTGGTCCTCGATGGTAACTGCATATTCTGCCAGTTGCAATATCTCATCGTCTGTGATACAATAGCTCTTCCTGTCGCTTTCAGGAACCTCTACATTACGGGTAAGTACACGGGAATCACCTCTGCCGTAGATCATCTTGATCTCTTTACTGCCCCTCTTCTTCTTGATTATGGGTCTATGGTCTTCCTTGAGCGTGGGTTTAAAAACATAGAACTCATCCGGGTTTACAAGACCCTGTACAACGTTTTCACCAAGACCATAGGCTCCGGTTATGAAAACCACATTCTCAAAACCTGATTCAGTGTCAATGGTGAATATCACACCACTGGAAGCAAGATCTGAGCGCACCATCTTCATAACTCCTATTGACAGTCCCACTTTGAAATGATCAAAACCGTTATTTACCCTGTATGAGATTGCCCTGTCAGTGAAAAGTGATGCAAAACACCTGTTACAGGCATCTTTCAGTGAGTGGTAACCGTGTATGTTAAGGTAAGTTTCCTGCTGCCCCGCAAAAGAGGCATTAGGAAGGTCTTCCGCGGTTGCAGAACTGCGCACTGCAACATCAGTGTCCTCTCCATACTGCTCGCAGAGTCCATCGTAAGCTATTTTTATCTCTTCCCACAGGTCATCCGGAATACCTGCATCAAGTACTACATCTCTTGCTTTGGTGCCCCGCTTCGAAAGATTGGTTACATCATCTGTGTCAAGTCCTTCAAGTGTCTTTTTAAGTTCCTCGAGCACTCTGGCAGACTTCAGGACATGCCAGTAGGCATCAGCAGTTATTGCAAAACCATTTGGTATCCTTATTCCCTTATCTTTCAGTTCCCTGTACATCTCTCCAAGGGAGGCGTTCTTGCCTCCCACTGTAGGTACGTCATCAATGCTGATTTCCCCAAACCAGCGTATGTATTTGTTGTTATCTGTCATATGCCCACTCTGATCTCTGATTTTTTCAATTGAATGTTCCATTGTTTTTGAAGATTATTATGCTTTGTGGGATAGCTCTACGCAAGGCCAAAAAAAGTGCTTATTCATTATTTGAGTTACTTGTTTTGCTTCTTGATATAATGACTGTACATGGGATCGACAGTAAATTATATTTAAGTTTTCCGACAATCTTTAACTATTTATAATTACTGTTTATTGGAATATAATAAATATACTTGTTTATATACAGAATTTAAAAACGTGTTTATTTAGCAGAGTAAATTTTATAAACCCAGACATTAAGAATAGATAGATAAATGTGAAGTGAGTATCGTTTGAAATGATAACAGAAAGATGTTTTTGACAATTTTCATGTTAAACCTATGATTAAAATATGAAATCATACATTCCAATAAAAAAGTTCTTATACTTAAATTAAAAACACAAAGAATGTTGCAGAGAAAAGTTGTTATAATATGTGGTGCAGAATATGCCAGACAAACACTCACAAATAATAGTCCATCATTCTATGTATCATACATTGAAAATCAGCAAATAAAACAGACTCATAAGTCAAAGAATACTGGATTGATATTAGTGTTCCTTGATTTTCATGGGAAGCAGAATGTAAGCAGAGCAGAACTGTTACATAATGACAGCATGGGATTATATTCAAAAGAGCCGATCACTAAGTTTTATGCGCACATTGTCTGACCCCCAGTCATAATAACAAAGGAAATCACTATGAAGGCTGAATTAATAAGCACGGTGTTTCTATCCGAAAAAAGAAAAAGCACTCTTCTGATGCTAATGGAGGGACCGGCTACAGTAGATGAGATCAAGGATTCCCTTACAGGGACCACAAGTTCAATAATGGCTCAGGTTAAGATCCTTATTGAGCAGGGGCTTATTGAACAAAAAGAAGATGAATACCGGTTAACCTATATAGGCAATATTATTATGAAAAAGATCAGGCCACTCATCGAAACACTGAATGTTGTGGAAGATAATAAAGATTACTGGGACGAAAGGAACCTGAGTGCAGTTCCTGAATTTTTACTTGAGAGGATTGGTGACCTCGGTAAGGTCCTGGTACATCAACCTGACCTTAATCATCTTTTCGAGCCGCCAAAAGCATTACTTACAAGCCTTAAACAGACAAAGAGCGCCTGTACTTTTTATTCATATTTCTGTCCTTCCTGTCCGAACAATTATTCAGACCTTGCAAAAAGAGAGGTCAATTATGACCTCATACTCACAAGGCCAGTATATGAGAGATTAATGGAAGAATACAATGAACAGTATCAGATAATGATGGAAGCCAAGAATTCTAATTTGTTCATATGTGATGACGATACAGTAAAACTGGGTGCTTTGTCGGTAACAGATGAGCTTGTGCTAATAGCTTTTTTCAACAAGCAGGGAATCTTTGATCACAAAAAGGTGATCAGTTTTGAGGAAAGTGCCCTTAAGTGGGGAAAAGATCTCTTTTTGTACTATAAAGAAAGATCAGAAAAAGTGAAATAATAACACTAATACTATCAATAACACTACTATCATACCAATACTATCTTTGTCTTATTCGGAACAAGGATTTACTTTTTACATGTTAAACTGAATTAATAGTGTACCTTTTCAATTATCCCTGATGAATATTCTTGCTATAATATTCTTTGTTGTATTATTCATATTTATATGTCTTGTATCTATTTTCCGGTTTTGCTGTATGGATATATTCATGCTTTCGATAATATCAATGGTCTTCATTTTTTCTTTATTGAAGTTTTCATACGTGCTATAAATCCAGACAATTGCATTTTTGATAACCATTAGCTGAACAAAGAATTCAGCATCGATAATAATCTATTTGTCGATTGATTACTTCGAGTTATTATATATAACTCTACTCTGCTAATTGTTTATAGTTAACAATCACAGACTTGTAAGAAAGATGATTGTTGACTATAAGATAGCTATAAGGAACTAACATATAAATCGATAGCAGGAAATAAAAACATCTATGTTTTGCATTCCTGCCAATTAAACAAGAAAATGGGTGATTAAACCATGCCAGCACAAGATTATGTCCCAATAGATCAAAATTGGTTAGAAAATGCAGGAAAGTTATGGACCACTCCATGGGTAGACAAGCCATCGGACAGAGTAATTGTGGACCCCATCATTCTTTCACATGCAGCAACGCTTTTTAAGAAGAACGCAGGGTATTTTTACTCAAACCCGGACGAAGCTGTAAGAATGGTATGTGCCGCATGTGAGCTTTATGACGTCACTCCTGTTGGTCACTACCTGTTTGCAGATTACTGGGGAGCAGACTATGGAGCAGAAATGAAGATCCAGGCCAATGCACCACCAGGAATCACAAAGCGCCCTATAAAGACCCCAGAGGACGTCGATAGCTTTGAAGTGCTTAGTACTGAGGAACTTGTAAAAGGTCCAACACTCACAACACACTACAAGGCACTTGACACAGTAAAGAATGAGTACCCACAGATGTTTGCCCCTATCACACAGTTGGGTGGTACAATGGAAGTGGCCACAAACTGGGCAGCCATTGAAGATGTATTCATGTGGATGATCACAGAACCTGAACTTGTTGACAAGCTGTGCATAAAAGCCGGAGACCACATGGTAAACGCCTGTAAAGCAACAGCTGATAGATATGGTGCAAACGTTATGATCACCGGTTCTGTAATAGCAAGTGGCGACCTCATGGACAGGGAACAGATCAAGAGATTCAGTTATAATCCGGTATCCAGGGCTGTCAGAAAGGTTCTGACTGCAGGCGCAGGTCCGGGTGTATATTATCACCTATGTGGAAACCACACTGATGATTTTGATATGTGGAGAGACGCACCAATGAGTCCATTCACAATTGTACAGATAGGATATGACGGACAGGACATTTTCCCAACATCAAAACTGGTAGAGAATTTCGGAGACAGATGTACATGTTTTGGAACTGTTGATACCAAGCTGGTAGACCGTGGTACACCTGCACAGGTATACGCACAGGCCAAGGAACAGGTCCTTGCCGGCAAGGACAGTCCAAGAGGATTTATCCTGGGAACAGCCTGCGAATGTCCGACCAATGCCCCACCAGTGAATGTCCATGCACTTGTAAGAGCAGCAAAGGATTTCGGAAAGTATGAGAAGTTCTGATAAAGGTGAGTTGAATACAACAAAGATTAATGAGGGTTACTTATGGATTTAAAGATAACTGAACAAGCGGACAATTTATTGAAGGACAACGGCGTGAGAACAGAGGAGATCCTGGACATAATCAAGAATGCAGAATCCGGCGGGAGCAAACTCGTATCAAAGGATGGTAACACCTGCATTGCAAAAGGTGCGTCTGAGAATCTAACCATCTATGCTGTCTACTCTGCAACTGAACTGCTGGATGTCTACACCCACAAGATGAACATTCTTGGCATCACTGGTGGAGAGATAAAACCGGTAGAGTATGATGACGAAAGTGACTGGGTGTGTGCAAAATGCAACGAGCCCGCACTTGAGAGAAATGTTGACATGGCTTACCTTGGTGTCACAAGGCCAGGTCCGGGTATTGTATGTCCAAAATGCGGTGAAATGTATGTATCAGCCGGCATGGCAAAGTCAACACTCAAGACAGCAGAAGCCATCCTGGAAGAGAAGAGAGCATAAGATCACTTGAGAATTCAATGAATTCTCAGGTATACTAACTACTACCACCAATCAGAGAGGGAACAGATGGAACCTATAGAATCAATTGAAAGCCTTTGTCCTGAATGTCTTGGCAAGATAGATGGCATCAAATACGTCGAGGACGGAAAAGTCTACATTAAAAAAGAGTGTCCTGAACATGGGAGCTTTACAACCCTTATTTGTGAAGATGTAGATCATTACCTCCAGATGGAAGAATGTTTCGATGTCAACAGATCGCGTGCAAGGGATTCTCTCACGGATATACAGAAAGGCTGTCCTTTTGACTGCGGCCTCTGTCCCTCTCACAAACAGGATACCTGTCTGGCCGTCGTTGAGATCACCGACAGGTGTGATATGGGATGTAAATATTGTTTTGCCAGCTCTTCAATGGATAAAAGCCTGGATCCCGATATGGATACGATAAGATTCATGTTTGAAACCGTAAAAAAATGCCAGAACAAACCAACTTGCATACAGATATCAGGCGGAGAACCAACTCTTAGGGATGATCTTGCGCAGATAATCAGGATGGGGAAGGAAGTTGGCATAGATCATATAGAACTAAACACCAATGGTTGCAGGATTGCAAGCGATCAGGATTATTTTGACAGTATAGCCTCAGCAGGATTAGATGCCATCTATCTGGGATTTGATGGCGTATCCGATGATATCTATATGCAGAGGACCGGTAAGAAGCTCTTTGATATCAAGGCCGAGGTAATCAACCGTTGCGAGAAGGCCGGTATAGGAGTTGTTCTTGTTCCACTGGTTGCTAAGAATTACAATCTTCACGAAGTCGGTAAAATAATTGAGTTTGCAGGCAGCAGGGTCCCTGCTGTCAGGGGCGTGCACTTCCAGCCGGTCTTCTATTCAGGACGTGCACCTTCAGGTCGTGAAGGAAGAATAACCATACTGGAACTTCTCCGGCAGATAGAGGAACAGACCGGAGGCCAGCTTAAGGTAGAGAACTTCACACCATCCCTCATGCCTCATGCACACTGTGGAGCTACATGTCTTGCGGTTATAGACAACGGTGGCTTCCTCCCGTTGACCAATATCTCACTTGGTGCCATCAAATCAGCTTCCGATGTGGCAAGCAAGACAAAGAAATCCATCATGGGCAGATGGAAAGGCTCTGAGAAGGATAATCAGGATGCACAAAAAGAGGATACAGATAAAGCATCATGCGGGGATCTTATTGTCAAGAGCTCTTGCTGTGAAAAACCACTCACACAGCTTACTGTGAAAGGTTCATGCTGCGAAAAGCCAATAGATGAAGTAATTCCTAAGAAAAACCGTCTTGAGAGCGGGTGGGCGGATTTCATTGAGAAGAGTATGAACAGTTACCTTACCATTTCAACAATGGCATTTCAGGATGTCTGGTCTTATGAGAAGGACAGGGTGGAGAACTGCTGCATACATGTGGTCACCCGTGATGGCAGGTTCGTACCCTTCTGCAATTACAATATGACCGACTGTGACGGCAGGTTCCTTTACAGGAATGCCGCTTAATCTTACATTCATTATTTATTATTTATTATTCATTTCTTAGAAAACAGGAGGCATAAAATGAGTCTTTCTGCAAGGATCAATACTGCTGTCAGGATGAATGTAGCTAAAAGAAGGCTGGAATCCCGGAAGATCGATTCGGGCACAGCCAATCCCCTGGAACAATGGGGTCTGGCCAAGATCAGGAATGATATAAAGAGCAATAAGGAACTGAAAGCTTTTCTGGGCAACCGGGAGTTTGACAGGGAGCTTATAAATGACTACAAGCTCTTCAGGTTCAAAGAGCTGATGGGGTACGTAATAGAGAACAGTCCTTTCTATAAAGACCTTTATGAAAAGGCAGGTATGGACCCATCTCAGATTACATCATATACTGACCTTGAAAAGCTCCCGCTTACAGAGCAGCAAAAACTGGCTGAACATCCATATCATTTTCTTTGCGTATCAAGAAAGGAGATAGCCCGGGAGTTCACCAGCTCCGGAACTACCAATATGCTCAAAAGGATGGCTTATACCCAGGATGAACTGCTTGAGATAGTGGATTCGGTCATCTCAGGCTTGAAAATGGCAGGAATGGATTCAAAAGAGGATACATTACAGATAATGTACCCCACCATAACAGCCACCTGGGATCCCGGTCTTGTCCTGAGCAAGGCATGTGCACTTGCAGGTTATAACTCAGTTATTAATGATTCACTTGATGTGAACGAACAGCTCAGGACCATGAGGGAGTCCGGTACAACATTGATCATTGGTACATCATCTTTCCTTTATGATCTGTCAAAGGCTGTCCGTGATCTGATAGAACCAGGAGAACTGGGTATAAAAAGGATTATCTGCTCGTCCGAACCTCTGACCCCCTCCATGAGAGAGGAAATAGAGAGTATATGGGGATGTAAGACCCTCAGGCAATGGGGTATGACAGAACTGGGACTTGCCAACGCTATAGAATGCTCGCAGCAGGATGGTTTCCATCTTAATAATCCGGATTTCCTTGTGGAGATCATTGACCCAAAGACCGGAAAACAATTAGCACCCGGAGAGGAAGGGGAACTTGTAGTTACAACACTCAGGAGAAGATGCATGCCTCTTATCCGTTACAGGACCAGGGATATAACGTCTCTAATAGACGAACCATGTCAGTGTGGTGCCTGCCTGGACCAGCGCATAAGTGACATAAAGAGAATGCCGCCATGATATGGGTTTTTTAGTATTTTTCCAGTCAGGATCTCACTGGATTATGACTCCGGTTTTCTTCATCTCCCTTTTCTGGTACTGAGTATAAGTTTTACTTCAAGAAGTGATCTAAATGGAACGGAAGGAACACAATATCGATAAATCTACCCTGGACAGTCAACAGCATCACTGGGAATGTATGTTTTCCAAGAATGTTTGCATGTTCGGTGAAGAGCCTAGCAGTCCGGTGCAGTGGGCAGTGAAAACTTTTATGGAAGAAGGTAAAGCAAAGATCCTTGAACTTGGTGCCGGGCAGGGCAGGGATACCATGTATCTTGCATTAAATGGTTTTGAGGTCTTTGCTCTGGACTATTGTGAAAAAGGAATAACAGACCTGAGGGAGAGATCTTTGCAACTTCAGGCATCCGGTTCCATTACTCCTGTAATGCATGATGTGAGGAAAAAGCTGCCCTTTGAGGACGGGACATTCGATGCGTGTTATTCACATATGCTTTTCTGTATGCCACTGACAATCCAGGAACTTCGCTCACTCCTGGCAGAGATCAGACGTGTCCTTAAACCAGGCGGATTGAACATATACACAACAAGACATACAAATGACCCTCAATACAGGACCGGAATCCACAGGGGTGAGGATATGTGGGAGATACAGGGCGGATTCATAGTTCATTTCCTTAGCAGGGAAAAAGTGGATCTCCTCTCAGAAGGTTATGATATTGCAGATATTACGGAGTTTGAGGAAGGCGACCTTCCAAAAAAGCTCTATCGTGTGACTCTCAGGAAAAAGGATTGAGAGAGTTTTGGTTTAATGTATATATTGTAAACAAAAGTGGTGAGTGAATTTGTCTGATAAGGATCTGATACAGGAAGCAAAAGATAAGGCACTGAATGGAGAAAAACTGGACCGGGATACTATTATCGCTTTGCTTGAAATAGATCCGGACTCAGAGGATGTGGAAATGCTTGGGGCAGCTGCAAGGGAAGTTGCCTCTGTGGTCGCAGGGAACAATGGGAATGTCTGGGCATCCATAGGTATCGATTATAAGAAATGTGCCATGAGCTGTGATTTCTGTGCCTTTGGCCAGAAATGGGGACTCGTTCAAAAAGAAAGCGAAAGAAGTGCAGAAGAGGTGATCGAAATCGTCCGCAGATTCGTATCCCTTGGAGCCAGATGGATAACTTTACGGACTACACAGTTCTATGGTATTGAAAGACTTACCCAGGTGGTCAGGGATATCCGCAGCACTGTTCCGGGAGATTATCGGATCGTTATCAATACAGGTGAATTTGACGAGACCGATGCAGAGCTTCTGGCCGAGGCAGGAGCACAGATGGTCTATCATACTATACGTCTGCGTGAAGGTGTAAATACCAGATTCAAACCTGAGGACAGGATAGCAACCCTTGCATCTGTCAACTGTTCCCCGCTGGATCTTGCATACCTGATAGAACCTGTTGGTATAGAGCATACTAATGCCGAGATTGCCGATATCTTCCTGACAGCGATGAAGTACAATGCCAGGCTTTGCGGCGTCATGGCAAGGGTACCGCTTCCAGGCACACCATTAAGTGACTATCCGCAGATATCAGAGCGAAGGCATGCGCAGATAGTGGCTGTGACACGCCTGGCTGCTGGCTATCATGCACCTGATGTATGTGCACATCCCCCTTCCAGGCTTGCTGTGGAATGGGGAGCCAATGTAGTTGTCGTGGAAACTGGAGCCATTCCCAGGGAAGGCGAGGATTGTAAAACAGAATGGCATGGCTTTGATCTGGAAACCGCCCGGGACTATTTCACAAATGCCGGATATAGTTTTTCCGGGAGGGAGAACTGAATGGAAAAAAGCATTTCTGTGCTATTTACGATATTTATGCTGTTTCTGTCCCTTCTGGCTTCAGGCTGCACAGGGGATGCATCTGAGAGTACCGAAAAGATAAAAGTAGGTACCTGGAAGACAGCTCAGACCATTCAACCCTTCCTCTACCAGGATTATATAGATGACAGGTACTCGTTAGAAGTGCTTCCCTTCACAAATCCTGGTGACCAGAAGGCTGCACTGCTTGCAGGAAGCCTGGATATGACAGGTACGACAATTGCCCTTGCTATTACTGCTGCATCAAAGGGTGAACCTGTGGTGGTGGTATGCGGACTGGCTGATAAATGTTCGGCCATTGTGGTAAGGGAAGATTCTAAGATAATGACACCTGCAGACCTTAAGGGTAAGACTATAGCCTACGTCCCTGGAACCATGCACCATGTCCTTTTGCTTGAAACACTGGAACAGGCAGGGATTGATCCTTTAAAGGATGTGCATCTTCAGCGCATAGATTTCTTCGATATGGGCCAGGCTCTTTCACAGGGTAAGATCGATGCTTTTTGCAGTGGAGAACCCTATCCTTCCCTGGCAATGGCAAACGGGTATGGGCGTGTGCTCATCTATCCATATTACGGGGACAGTGTGGGGACCATCAATGCAGGCATGCTCACTACAAAAGGCAATATAGAGAATGACAGGGAAAAGATCCAGGCACTGGTTACAGCCCATGCAAGAGCTACAGAATATCTCAACGCCAATCAGGATGAATGGCTGGCCATGTCCGCAGAGTTTGGAACTGACCCGCAAGTACTGAAGATCGCTCAGGAGAATATGGAACTTTCGTGGTACATGGATGAAAACTATGTCAGGCAGGCAGGTGAGCTCGCATTGAGAATGAAAGATATGGGAATGATAAGGGAAATACCTGATATGCAATCACTTTTTGACCTAAGCTTTGTGGAACAGGCACGTATGGATATGGAAAGCTGAAAGCTATGAAAGAGCGTAACTGGAATGCGGATATAGTTGGATTCATCCTTCCGGTATTGCTATTTAGTGCATGGTATCTTATGACCATGGAAGGTGGAGTGCCTGCATATCTCATTCCCTCGCCATCCGCTCTGGTTAATGTGGCAATTGATTTTGCTACGGGCCATGAGAAACTCACACCTTATGCGGGGACGTTGTTAGTCCATTCCATTGCCAGTGTTCAGAGGGTGCTATTGGGTTTTGGTGTGGCTGCAGCTATCGGGCTGCCTCTGGGCTTTATGACAGGGCGCATTGCACTTGCCCGTGAATCACTTGATCCCACAGTGCACCTGATCCGTATCATTCCGGGCATCGGATGGCTGCCCATTGCAATGGTCTGGTTCGGTGTTGGGGAGGGCACAACCTTGTTCCTTATATCCCTGGCAGCTTTTTTCCCTATATACGTGAACGCTGCACAGGGGGCTTCTTCAGTATCCCCGCTGCTCATCCGTGCAGGGAGAATGCTGGGTGCCAATAAAATGAAACTCTTCACAACAGTGATAATACCCGCAGCCATGCCCTCCACAGTTGCCGGACTCAGGCTTGGTCTGGGTATTTCATGGGCTTACCTGGTACTTGGTGAGCTTACAGGTGTGACATACGGATTGGGTGCGGTAATGATGGATGCACGTATGCTTGGCCATGTAGAGATGATCCTTGTCTCCATGGTATTCATAGGGTTGTTCGGACGTTTGAGTGACATGATACTTGTTGGCTCTTTCAGGAGGCTGGACCTGTTGAAAGAGGAGAGTGAACAATGAAACCTTTAGAAAGTACGAACTTATTTGCAAATAGTATCAACAAGAGTTTTTCCACACCCGGCATGGATAGCTCCCTGGAGGTGCTGGAAGATATATGGTTCCACATCATGGAAGGCGAATTTGTAAGTATCCTTGGCCCAAGCGGATGTGGTAAATCCACTTTTCTGAATATACTTGCAGGTTTTGAGGAACCAGACAGTGGCCATGTAGCCTGCTGTGGAGAGACGGTAAAAGCACCTTCTCCGCAAAGGGCAGTTGTTTTCCAGTCACCTGTACTTTTTCCCTGGCTGAGTGTGAAGAATAATGTCCGTTATGGCCTTGATCTTAGAAAAGAAGGCAAAAAAGGAACAGAAGACATTGCATCGTCATACATAAAGGCCGTAGGACTTGACGGTTTTGAGGATTACTATCCTTCACAGCTGTCAGGTGGAATGCAGCAAAGAGCTGCCATGGCACGTGCACTGGTATTGAGGCCCAAAGTGCTCCTGATGGACGAACCTTTCGCCTCCCTGGACGCACAGACACGTTACAGCATGCAGCAACTGTTGCTTCGCCTCTGGGAAGAATACAGGCATACTGTTGTCTTTATAACACATGATGTAGAAGAAGCTTTGCTGATGTCGGATCGTATCTGTATCATGAGCAAAAGACCCGGAAAGATAATTGAAGAGCTGCCTGTTCCGTTTGCGCGTCCAAGACCGTTATCCCTGACCGGTTCCCGGGAGTTCTCAATGCTTAAAAACCACATACTTGAAAGGCTGATGACTTAAATCCGGATACTTGAGGATGAAGCTGAATTTTTAAAAAAGCAGGTAAGAATATAAAGTTATGAGTGTGAGAACAAGAAATAAACGCTCAGATCTCCCGGTATCCGCAATTCAGATCGCATTCCTTATTGTGTTTTGTATAATTACATTTCACTGTCATATTGAGTTCTTCATACCAGTTAAATCCGAAAATGTTTGACAGATATGCAACTCCTTCCTCCACGGAAACACGTGTTGCTTTTTTACAACATCTGGGCCCTCCGGCATCTGCAATGCATCTAAGGGCCTCTGAAGTGGCCCAGTTAGCATGGGAACGTTCAACAGGTGTATATGGTGTAGCTTCCGTTAATATGCAGACTGCAATGCCAACCCCTATCCCGGCACCACATGCACCATAGATGCCGCAGAAACCTCCCGGTACGTTGCTTCCTCTTTTGATGGCCTCCAGGATGTCTGGTTCTTTTTTCTTTCCGCTATAGTTCTGGAATGTGCTAACAAGGACAGCAGGCACAAGAGAATGGTGTTCCGGGCCATGCATGTGTACACTGGGATGTTCCATTATCTTCTCAGCAAGGACGAAGGGGTTTTGCAGGTCCGTGTTCAGACAGATCTTCTCAATTACCTTGAGTGCATCCCGACAGTGGCATGTATTACAGACATAATGTCCGTTCTTACACATGATATAGGTTTCTTCTTCAACACCGCAGTAGTGGCATTTCGCAGTACTTGCCTCACATGAGTGGATTATATCGCTCCTGCATAGCATACAATTTGCTTTCTCATTGCGTAAAACATCAATGCTTATCATTTATTTCTCACCTTTTTAGCTTATTAACACGTACTTCATGTCCTACTCTGGTTAGGTTATCTCACGTAACTGTGACCTGGATATCTTCATCTGCCACCTTGCAGGGAGGCGGCTTACCAGTGCCTGTCCAAGACCGAATCCTTTTCCAGGGATAACTAGATCCTTCTCCTGCTTCATGGCTCTGTATGTTTCCCTGGCAACGATCTCTGGTGTTGTTGTCATCCAGGAGCAAAAGGCCTTTGTACATTCCATTCTTGCCACCGCCTGGAAGCCAGTGTCTTTGACCGCAGTTGGACAGACTGCCAGTATCCTTACCTTTGAGCCTTTTTCCAGAAGCTCGTAGTTCAGGGCGCGGCTGAAATTCAGTACGAAACTTTTACTGGCTCCGTAGGTCGCAAAAGTAGGATTGGGCTGGAAGGCTGATATGGATGCCATGTTGATTATCTGCCCCCTGTCCCTGAGGACCATTTCCTGCAGATAGAGTCTTGTAAGGTGGTACAGAGTACTCACATGTAACTGGAGCATGTCCAGCTCCCTTTCTATATCAATCTCATTGACATGTCCATATGTTCCGAACCCGGCACAATTGACCAGAACATCTATCTGAAGATCATGCTCACAGGTAAAATCATAGACATCAGAGGCTGCCCCGGGTCGGGAAAGGTCTTTCTCCAGCAGCAGGATATTTGTGAAAGGGGTTATGGCCTGCAGTATATTCTTTGCATGTCCCATATCCTCACCGGGCATTCCAACCAGTACCATGCGGCAGCCCTCCCTGGCAAAGAGCTTTCCAAGCTCCAGTCCTATGCCGCCACAACCTCCTGTTATCAGTACAGTCCTGATTCCATCTTTCACATTCATTGTATCTGCCTTTTCTCAGAATTCGTATTATCACATCCACCTGTACAGTGTTTTGACTATTTTTCTGACACGATCATTATATGGGGGATGTATCAGGCTCAATGTACCCCATCTGCGCTGTATTACACTGCGCTCGTTGGAGAAACCTGCAAAACAATGCAGGCCAAGTGATCTTCCGATGCCGCTGTTGTTAACTCCCCCAAAGGGAAGGGCAGGATTGCTGTAGCCGAGCATGTAATCGTTGATAACGGTACCTCCGGCAGGTATGCTTTTTATGAAATAATCGATGTTACCTTTATCACGGCTTGCAATGTAAAGAGTAAGAGGACTTGGCAGGCGTCGTATCATGTCTCTTGCCTCTTCCCTGTCACTGTATGTCAGTACAGGAAGCAGAGGGCCGAATATCTCTTCCTGCATAATATCCATGTTCCCGTTGATACCATCCAGCAGGGTAGGGGAAATGAAAAGGTCATGTTCTTCGAACTCCCCTCCAAAGAGGGTATTTGCTCCTTTTTTTACTGCATCCTCATACAGGTTCCGCAATCTTTTGAAGTGAGCTTCACTGACAATACGGCAGTAGTCGGGCGAATGCCTGATGCCTTTTCCTTGCGGATCATAGAATTGCTTTACTGCATCACTGAACGCACGGATGAATGGGTCGCGGATAGATTCGTGCAAAAGTATATAGTCAGGAGTGATGCAGGTCTGGCCGTTATTCACGGACTTGGCCCAGGCGGCGCGCCGGGCTATTCTATCGATATCTGCGCTTGCATCTATTATGGCAGGAGATTTACCTCCAAGTTCCAGGGTAACGCTGCTCAGGTGTCTGGCAGCTTCAGTCATGACAATTCTGCCAACCTTCGGGCTGCCGGTGAAAAAGATATGATTGAAAGGCTGCTCCAGCAATATTTTGGCAACTGATGCGTCTCCCTCAAAAACTACGACCTCATCTTCAGCAAAAAGTTCCTCTATCATGTGTTTTATGAAAGCTGAAGTGTTTGCCGATATCTCACTGGGTTTGAGCATGACAGCATTACCAGCGGCAATGGCATACACCATTGGCACCAGTGAAAGATTCAGGGGGAAGTTCCAGGGAGACATAATAAGTACCACTCCCCGGGGTTCATAGCGGATATGGGACCTGGTTCCGATAAGAGGCAGAGGTGTTGGGACTTTCCGTGGTCTCATCCATCTCTTCAGGTTTTTCTTCAGATAGGATATCTGGGCCTGCACAACACCCACTTCAGTGGCGATAACCTCCACTTCAGGTTTATGCAGGTCCCTGTACATTGCCTTGTATAGCTTATCCAGATTTCTTTCATTGCGAAGATAACTGTCAATACGCATAAGCCGCCCGATCCTTTCAGCAGCTTCCTGGCGGGCAAGTACTGGCCACTTAGCCTGCTGCAGGTTGAAAACCCTTTCAATTTCCTGGCGCATGACATGTCATCTCTGTTTCTGTCTATTTACATGTAACTATGCTCAGACTGCCACTATCCCAAGTAACAATAGTATGTAGAACGATGTAAGGGTGAAAGCTGCTGCACCCTCGATCCTGCCCCATTTCTTTTTCCTTTTAATCACATCACTCAGTGTGATACATATCCAGAGCAGGAATAAGTATCCTGCCATCAGCGAGAACAATGAGAACTCAGGATGTGTCCAGGTTCCAAGCATCTCTCCGGTAAATTCTGTCAGTACTGTGAAGAATCCTGTGAAATAGGCAAGTCGCAGACCATCAAGGCTATTGAACAGCATGAGTGCAAGGGAGAATTTCATCAGTATTGCCACAGGCTGCAGGGAAAGGTCAAAGCGTGTGTAATCCGCAACAAGCAACACTGCAATACTTGCAACGATAAAGTAGTTGACCCTGTGGAACCATTGTTTTTGCGAGTATCTTTCATGGAATATCTTCCAGAGATTATAGGATGACCAGAATATTGCTCCATAGCCGGGGATAAGCCATATGGGTGCACCCCCTATAACGCCTCCAAGATAAGTGAAATAGCCATGCTGGACGCCTATTAATTCATGTACGTATCCGAAAACCGATGCAATTACAAGAAGCATTTTCCCTTTGAAAGTAGTTTGTTCCCAGAAGAGCAGCCATAAACCTGAAAGAATGATGGCTGGTATGACCTCGTTCTGTGTCTGCCTGTAGAATACGAGGATACCAACAATAGTTGTAAGCATGAACAATGCAAAATACCACACGTTATTGACAAGTATGTGGCTTTTCTTTTCCACAAGCATGTTCACAGAATGCAGGAATGGTACAGTTAAATTGACTGTTGTTTTTTCCCATGGCAGGAATCTGATCAATTTTGATAACATTTAAGATCACTACTTTTCAAGGTGGTTTTTGTTGTTGTTTTTAAGGTAGAAGCTACCTGTCTGAGTGCTATATTTCCAGATTATCCGGCATTATTAAAAAAAAGCCAGTGTTTTTCACTGGCCAGGGATGGATGGAGGTAGTAGTCTGGTAAAGACCCGAATGAATGCATTTTTGGATTGCAGACCCAATCTCCCAGACTAACAAAAATAATGTATCCGGGCTTTTTTGACCAAGAACATGAAAGAACTTGCCCGGAACATTATCTTTAATCTTAATATGTATGGCCTTTTGCCATCTCGACCATTGCCTGAAGGTTCTTTGTAGGTGTCTTGCTGACTATACCACATCCAGGTGCCAGAATTCCTGAATTTGTGTCCAGAACTTTCTTAGATGCTTCTTTTACTACTTCAGGGGTCTTATTCCACAGTACATTGACCGGATCAAGGTTACCTACGATGACGGCTTTGTTGACCTTGCCAACAGCAGTTACAAAGTCGACACTCTGGTCAACACTGATGGCATCCACACCACTGGATTCCATGAGATTAAGACCGCTTGTGGTGTCACCACATATGTGCAACACGGTTGTCACACCTTCCTCACGCATGGCATCAACTATCTTTTTGTGAGCAGGGACCACGAACTTCTCGTAGAACTCGTCACCTATGAGCTCGGCGCTTGCTGTTGGATCGATAATAACCATTGTGTCGGCACCATTCTGTGCCATTTTCTTTGCATATGCTATGTTAAAATCAGTTGTAAGTTCCATGAGTGCATGACCAAAGGCTTCATCGGTCATGATTGCCATGAACCATTCGTCACCGTTCATGTGCTGTGCAAGGGAGAATGGACCTAACATACTGCCCATTATTGGTAGTTCCTTGCCGTACTTGTCAGCAAGGATCTTGATGGCACTGCAGACCACAGCTATCCTGCCCTGATCAATGTCATACTCTTTGAGTTTCTCGATATCGCTCATGTCCTTTACAATATGACCTACCACGGATGGTTGCTGCTCTTTTGTACCGGCTTTTATTGTGCATCCAAAGAACTCTGCCTCTGCGGTGATATCAAAAGGTACGCGAACTGCCTCAAAACCTACTAAGGTATGACCTGCTTCTGCAAGCGTTGCCATTTTCTGTGCATCCTCGTTTGCTTCTGGCCAGGATGAACCGCATGCATCCATTTGTTCGACCGTGGCTGTCTGTGTGAATGAAACGGCCGGCATCCTGTCAACAGTTTGTCCTGTAAGTGCACGTGCCAGTCTTTCCTTAGGTGTGTACGTTTCCATTGAACTGAACTCCTGTGATAAATTTGGTATGATATTAGCGTTAAAGCAAGGCCTGATTCAGGCCAGGCGTGTGTAAGAGTAATCTATTGTGTATATCAAGAGAATATTCCGCAGGACAGTAAATTGCTCACTGGTCCTGCTCTGTGACATCATGCGTTCTTTGCGGAATATTCTTTCTTGTTTACCTGATATAGAAAGATAAGGAATCCATGTATGGGGATCCTGAATACATGAATTCCTTTTTATAATTTCAGTTCCACCTGTCCTTAGGCAGTTCCTTTACAATTTCCTTTGCCCAATGTGCAGCTTCCATTGCATCAGGCTTTGAAGTGTCTGCTCCGATCTCAGCTGCATAGTCAGGAGTAATTGGTGCACCACCGACAATGATCTTTACCTTGTCCCTGATACCTTTCTCTGTGAAACTCTTTACGATTTTCTCCATGTTGTCCATTGTGGAGGTCATGAGTGTGCTTACTGATATGACATCTGCTTTGTGCTCAACGGCTGCTTCTGTGAAGCTGTTTATTGGCACATCCTTACCCAGGTCTATTGCTTCAAAGCCCACAGCACTCATCATTGTTTTGACAAGGTTCTTTCCGATATCATGCACGTCACCTTCTGCAGAACCAATCACAAGGACAGCTCTCCTTTCTCCGCTTTCCAGCTTGAGGTGAGGAGTAAGTACATCCATGCCACCATACATTGCATTGGAAGCCATCAGTAGATGTGGCATAAATGCCTGTTTCTTGTCATATTTATCGCCCATGATCTCCATACCCTTAGCAAGACCATCGATAACAGCCTTGTAAGGATCTACACCTTCATCAAGTGCCTTCTGTGCCAGTTCAACAGCCTGATCTTTTTTTCCGTTGACTACCGCATTTGTTAATCCGCTGATTATTTCACTTTCTTCCATAGAATGCCTCCATATGTTTTTTCTAATGCTGGTCATTGATGCGGAAAAGCTGTATAATCCATTTTCCGCTTTGACCGTGATCTGACAATCATATTATGCTTTAGGCCAATAAGGTGACAGATCGCTTATCGACAAAATGTTGTATTCAGGTATACGTATATATAATAACTCATGGTAATTAACCAATGGCTTTATTATTATCTATCATATCTTCAAGGTCTAAATTATAGATTTGACCCGGCATCTATTCTGAATCCACAGCACATTGGAAAATCCAGCCTGGACTAAAAACAAGGTCTTTGATTATATCGAAAGCATGAATATAACTAAAATAAAATCTGAACCTACTTTTTGAAAAGACATAAAGGTGGAGCTGTTAAAATGTCAGATGTAACAATAAGCGAATATCAGGATACCTATACCAATTCCATAGGTATGGAGTTTGTATCCATACCAGATGGCGAGTTCTTTATGGGTTCACAGTCAGATGAAAAGAACTGGTACAGGAACGAACGCCCATTACATAAGGTGTGCATAGGTAATGCGTTTTTCCTTGGGAGATTTGAAGTGACGCAAAAACAATGGACAGATATCATGGGAATTAATCCTTCAAGGATAAAGGATGATGACAGACCTGTTGACAAGATATCATGGAACGAAGCACAGGAATTCATCAGCCGGCTCAATGAGAGGGAATCAACGGACAAATATCGTCTGCCTACAGAGGCCGAATGGGAGTATGCCTGCAGGGCTGGCACAACCGGCAGGTATTCTTTCGGGGATAATGAAGCACAACTTGGGGAATATGCATGCTTTGGTGACGAAAGTACCGGTGCATATCCTGTGGGACAGAAACGACCAAATCCCTGGGGACTTTACGATATGCATGGAAACCTGTGGGAATGGGTGCAGGACAGGTATCATGAGAGCTATGAAGGTGCACCTGCTGATGGCAGTGCGTGGGAGGAAACCGGTAGCAATGCAAAAGAATTCTATGTACTGCGCGGAGGCAGCTGGATTACCTCGGCTGTGGGTTGCCGCTCAGCAAGCCGTTATTATTATTCTCCCAACGGGCGCCGCAGCAGAAGGATGGGGTTACGTATCGTAAGGGATATTTGAACTAAAACCCCTCAAATATTCCTTGCAATTTCATTGGCCCCGTTTATGGCTTCCCATACCCTGGCAGGTTCTTTTGCATCACCTACACAATATATTTTTTCAGCTGCCTTTTTTCTGAGTAGTTCATAATAGAGTCCGGTATTGGCCTGCGATCCGGTTGCAAACACTACAAGATCTGTCTTAAGTATGATTTCCTCCGTATTTCCAGGATTAAGTTTCTTAGTGAAAGGATTATTTACATTCTCAGGTATCAGTGCTTTCCATGGTGTGTATGGGTCACTCCTGTTCCTGTTTGCTATTATGTGGGCCATTCCACTGGAAAACCTTGTGACGGTCGAAGCATTATACACTTTTACAGGCTCTTTCAGGGCATGCTCTTTTTTCCCTGAAGGCGACCCTCCTCCAAGCAGCATCCAGAGCATCTGTCCCCTGTTAGACATAACAGTGTCTGCCATCAGAACATCGTTCTTTCCGACGATAGTGACCCTGGCTCCTTTTTCATAGGCAAGGGAATATCCCAGTTCACAAGCTATTATCCCACCCCCTACAATAAGAACCTCTTTAACGTCCTCTGGCAATTCCATGCCACTGTCAAGAAGTTCCCGGGAGCCGATGTGCCTTACATTCTCAAGTCCTTCTATTGCGGGGATAATATATTTGGGCCCTGTACAGCAGATTATCACATCGAACCTGTCTTTCAGATCATCCGGGACAACATTATTGTTCAATAATACCTTAAGCCCTTCTTCCTGTAATTGTCCAAGCTGATATTCAAGGTTCCCAAGATATCTTCTGATATCGTGTTTAATTAACATCCTACCTGCTGTGCAGAGTTGTCCTCCGATGATACCATTTTTTTCAAAGAGCGTAACATCATGTCCTCTCTTATACGCGGTCATTGCTGCCTCACATCCTGCAGGCCCCGCACCTATTACTGCAATTTTTTTTATTCTTTGGGCTTTAATGAGCTTCTTTTTTTCCTCAAAACCTGTGTACGGGTTGACCGAACAGCATGGATGTCCTCCTTTTTTGAAGGACTCGATGCAACCTTCCTGATCCCCTATACAATGAATGATCTCCTTTGTCCTGCCATGCCTGACCTTTTCAGGCCAGCTTGGATCTGCCAGCAAGGGCCTGCCCAGCATAACAAAGTCAGCCCAGCCTTTCTCCAGTACATTTTCAGCGCATTCGGGTTTGCCCATCTTCCCAACAGCTATCACTTTTGCTTCAATATCTTCTTTGATGAAGAAATCCTTCAATCTTCCTGCGATCTCTTCAACATAGACGGCATCATCAAAGTAAGCAGGTGGATGGGGCCAGAACCAGTTCTCATAGCAACCTTTGTCAACATCAAAGGCATCGACACCCGCTTCATAGAGTAATTTACAAAACTCCAGTCCCTGTTCTATGGTCCTTTCCCTGCCGCGGAAATTTTTCCTGAATATCTCATCACCGTATGTCTCCTGCATAGCATGGGTCAGGCCTATCCTGTAGATAATGGGGAAATCTTCTCCGCATCGTTTCTTTATTTCCCTTACAACATCTATCCCGAATTTGTTCTTGTCCCGGTACCGGCCAAATAGCCTTCGATTCCAGGGATCAGAAGTGAGCTGGTCCATTAGATACCCTTCATGTCCGTGTATCTGTACTCCGTCAAAACCGGCTGATTTTGCGTTAGCTGCACACTGGCCAAAACTCCTTACTATTTTCCTTATGCTCCTGTCAGAAAGTGGAGCATGAGGTATCTGGGGCACATAGAAATTTTTGTTCCAGGAAGATGATATTGGTATCTTTCCTTTCAGGGCCACCTCCGGGGAACCAACCCGTCCAAGTCCTGCTGTCAGCTGGATGAATATCCGCGATCCATGTGGCCTTACTCCAGCTGTAAGGTCCCTCCAGCCTGAAAGACGGGTTCTGGATGTACCGTCTATACGCGGGAAGTAGGTGGTATCATTATCTTCTGATACCGTGGGGTCGATACCATAGGATACAGGCACAAGCCCTGTGATAAGAAGACCGGTTCCACCCCTTGCCCGCTTGATGAAATACTCTATCATCTTATCTGATGGGCGGCCAGCGGGGTCAGCCATATTGATGTTGCCCATGGGTGCCATGACTATCCTGTTAACAAGTTCACAGTTACCGATCCGGCCGGGTTCAAAGAGTTTTTCAAAAGCCATATCAAACCACTTTTGCATGTACATTTGCAAACAAGTGATATATCACTTTACAAGGCAGCTCTTAATGTTGCAGACTTTTTTCTGGCGTTTATCTGCATTCTTTTCGAAATACTGCTGGTGTTCATCCTCAGCCTGGTAAAAATGGGTTGCAGGGATGATTTCGGTAAGTATCGTTTTTCCAGCTGCAGATCCCTGCATCTGTGCCATTGATCCCAGAGCTTCAATTCTCTGTTTCTCATTGTGATAAAAGATGGACGATCTGTAATGGCTACCTGCATACTTTGGGGTGTTTTCCAGTATCTGTGGGTCATCGATGCCCCACATATCCTTTATGAGTTCTGTGCGTGTAAGTGTTGGATCATGTATATCCCAGAAGACAGAAAGAAGTTCATTATAGCTTACTATGGAGGGGTCGAATTTGATCTCGACAGCTTCAGCATGCCCTGTCTTTCCGGCCAATACTTCAACATATCCAGGATCTTGCTTATGTCCTCCGGTATATCCGACACGTGTACCAACAACGCCTGAAATGTTCCTGAAAGCATCTTCGACTCCCCAGAAACAGCCTGCAGCAAAAGTAGCTATTTCCATTTTAAAGATCCCTGAATGTCCTTTGTATTCGGTCCATGGCAGTATTATACATAAACATATCCTGTCTTTAAAATCCATGGCTTTATTGCAGAACAAACCGTTGATAATTGCATTATCGTTGATTGGTGGTAATAAGTTGTTATATATATCCTGCAAATAATGAAGAAACGTAGTCATCTTATGAGGTGTAGATAATTGCCTGAAAGAGAAAACAGATATTATGATGATTTGACCCGTGATGATAGGTACTCTTTTGACTTGCAGAGAAGAGGTGTCAATAAACAGTTCTATGATTCTAACAGGATGCTACTCTGTCCTGAATGCGGCAGATCTTTCAATCTTTTTTATTCAAGAGCAAAATATTGCTCAGATTGCCCGAGTCTTTTGAGGGGCTGTGAACTTGCACGCTGTCCTCATTGCCATACGGAATTCCCCATGAAGGGATTCATGTCTAAGGAGTCTTCAAGGACAACGGCAAACTATATAGGTTCTGTAGTTAAAAGATACCACGATACCTTTGGAGAGAGGCCGGGCAGATAAACAGACCATATCATATGTCTTATCGTGCCTGGATTTTTTAGTTGGCAGTTAGCATGTAGTATGGTCATAGAGACGCTTTCTTTATGGACTCATACTGCATAAGGACAGACATTTAAACTCTACAGGCATTTAACTTATGGTGTATGACAACTATTGATATAATGTTCGACTTGATAAACGAAAGTTAATTAAGCAGGTATTGTGCTAATAAATCAATAATAGTCATATGAGGATAGAATGAAAACCGAGTTGATCAGTACAGTATTCCTTTCTGAAAAAAGAAAAACAGCACTTCTGATACTAATGGATCAGCCAGCTACTATCGATGAGATAAAGGATTCTCTCACAGGTACAACCAGTGCGATAATGGCCCAGGTGAAGATCCTTCTGGAACAGGGTCTTATTGAGCAGAGAGGTGATGAGTACAGGCTGACGCATATCGGGAAGATCATCCTGAAAAAAACAAAACCTCTGATAGAGGTGTTAAATGTCCTTGAGGAGAATAAGGAATACTGGGAAAGCAGGGATATGAATGCTATTCCTGAAGATTTTCTGGACAGGATAGGCGAACTGGGAAAGGTCTTTGTGCATGAATCTGACCTCAATCACCTGTTTGAACCACCTAAAGAGTTATGTCTCAGTCTTAACCGGTCAAAGAAAGTTTCTACCTTCTATTCCTATTTCTGTCCTACATGTCCTAATAATTATTCCGAACTCGCCCGTAAGGAAGTTGACTTTGATCTGTTACTGACAAGATCTGTATATACCCGTCTGAAAGAAGAATATACGGATAATTACAATATAATGATGAGTTCCAGAAATTCCAACATCTATGTATGTGAAGATGATATGATTATCTTAGGAGCTTTATCTGTTACAGATGACATGATGTTGCTATCTTTCTTTACTACACAGGGAATATTTGACCATAAAAAACTTCTATGCTTTGATGAAAGTGCCCGTATATGGGGCATGGAGCTATTTGAGCACTATAAGCAAATGACAGAAAAGGTAAAATAAATCGAATTCCATCATCTTGTAAGGAATTCATTTAACATGTTCTTGCAGATATGAGATTGCCATCTTGATTATCAATGACGTTGATATTATCAAAGTTATTAATTTCTCTTTTATCGCTGTTCTCTGAAATCTCTTGAATCAGAAGTCTGCCATTTGTATGATTAACAGTGATATTGTATTACACATTGTTGATAATGCCTGTGTAATTGATAAATTACTACAAGTTATTATTTATATCTATATGTCAATTGCGTGATTGTCCTTGTGAAGGACAAAGTAGTTGCAGAACAAAATTCACAATTAAATGGGTCTATAAAATCTACCTCCATTTACAGTGAAAAACACTTCCCTAATATTTCTGCGTAGCTGGATTTTATCATCCAGCAAACTACTTTTGATTTGAAGGGCCCTGTCTCCACATTAACGGGGTCCTTGCAGATCAAAAGTGATACTATTTCATACTTATACATCATTGCTGAAGGAGTAAGAGATATTTTTCTTTCAGATAATTATGGCGTATAAATAGGTCATACTTATTGTGATTAACTTTCCTACCGAATCAACAGCTTTGATTTTATCAAAACCATCTATTCTGAGTTAACACTGTTAATATCAACCGCATTAATTTCATTTCTGACATCGATACTATCACCAGTGATGGTTTATTACTTGAAGTTATTATTTATACCTTGATAGCAGATTCTTTTTCATGCAGCATTGCATCGTCTGGCGGTCTCTCAGATTTCAGACGTTTCAGTAAGTAATACGGAGGACATCTTATGTATGGTATTGCAATGGATTTGGGCACCAGTGGTTTTCGTTTGCAGCTTCTTGATCTGGATTCAAAGAAAATCCTTAAGACTATAATGACAATGAAACATCCACTTCCAGGCGGAAATGTAATAGATCATCTTGGTTTTGCTATCCAGGTGGGTGGTGATGTTGCAAATAATATTATGATAACTACAATCCGGAATATGGTTGAAATGCTCCCCGTGCCTCCCGAGGAGATAAAAAGGATTGCTGTATGCGGTAACCCTATTCAACTTTCCCTCTTCCAGAACATCGAGATCCGTGACCTTGCCTACGCAGGTAAGAATATGCAACAGAGACTTGGCATTGGTGAAGTGAACAGAGGTCTGCGGATATATGACGGCATTGAGATATTTGGCCTGTCATCCGGGTTTGATGAATGTGAAGTAATCGTACTCCCTTCCATTGAGCATGAGATCGGTGCAGATGCACTTGCTATGATGGTCAAGACGGATTTCATAGAGCAGGAAGGAATATCCCTTGTAACGGACTATGGTACAAATGCAGAGATGGCACTGAAGGTCAATGGCCGTATCATCACATGCAGTGCGGCAGCAGGTCCTGCTATCGAAGGACAGGGTATAAAGTGCGGGATGCTGGCAAGCCCGGGAGCAATATCCGATGTGAATGAAGAGAACGGCATGTGGAGGCTTACTGTACTTGATGAGCGTATGAATGGCCAAAAAAGCCACCTGGTAGATCCCCTGACAGGTTCTGTCCTTGAAAAGGGCGAGTTAGCACCTGAGGGTATTACCGGTACTGGTGTCATTGCAGCTATATCCCTGGCAATGAGTATGGGTCTGATAAAGACATTGCCACATCTTCCTAATGGTAAACTTATCCTTGGGGAGGGTATTGAGCTTAATGACAGGGATATCGAGGAGGCCGGAAAGGCGATCGGTGCAATAAGGGCAGCACATATGACATTGCTTGTGGAAGCAGGTCTCAGGTTCGAGGACCTTGAATACATGTATATGTCAGGAGCATCAGGTACATATGTCGATGCGGATAAAGCCAGGAAGATAGGCCTTGCACCGGGATTTGCAAAGAAGATCATTCAGTTTGGCAATACATCCCTTGAGCTTGCAAAGGATGTCGTACTTGGGAACTATGATCTGGATGAGATACAGGGTCTTGCAGACCGTATAAAAGCAGACCACATTATGCTGGCCTCTAACGAAACATTCAAGAATATCTATTCATGTGAGCTTGCATACTGGAATGAAGGTATGCCCGAAGATGTGTATAATAATGTCCTTGAATCTTTCAATATGCCCCGGATGCCTGCATTGGAGCTTGCACCGGTGTTCCAGAGGAGGGTCAAAAAGGACATATCCCATTCAGAAACAGCGGATATCGAAATTATGAAGGGCATGAATGTCATCATTGAAGAGGAATCCAAAGGATGTATGGGATGCAGGATATGTGAACAGGAATGTCCTGAAAATGCAATCAAGATCATTGATAAGCAAGGGAAACTTTTTGCAGGTTATTCTGCTCATATGTGTCTGGGCATGAGCTGTCAAAGATGTATCCGGATATGTCCTGCCAAAGCTATTCATTACAGGGATATAAGGCCGGTTTCCACAGAAGAGCTTTCTGTCATATGATCCGGTGTTAAATGCAAAATGTATGGAACATATATGTAGTAATAAATATGTTGTATAGTGGGAAAAAACAAGGGGCAATTATATATCTAAAAATGCCTATTCTTTTCTTGGTCAAAAAGTATGGTTGGACAATCTAATCAAAAAATCAGTATGGACTCAATTATTAACAGCAGTCCTGTTATTGTAGTATCAAGGAAGGTCGAAAAGGATTTTCCTGTCAAGTATATATCCAATAACATACGGCAATTCGGATATTCCCCAGAGGATTTTTACTCAGGTGAGATTAAGTATGCCGACCTGATCCATCCCGATGATCGTAAAGCTATTTTGAAGTCTTTTAAGTACCTGAATAAACAGCTGACAAAGTTTGCTCAGGAATACAGGGTAATATCCAGATTCGGAGAGGTACGTTATGTTGAAGACAGGGTCAATATCAGAACTTATGATGAGAACAACGTACATCTTGAAGGCACGATCATAGATATTACTGAGCGTAAACACAAGGAAATGATGACCTTCCAGCGCAGGTCAAATACCAGCAAGTCGTTGACTGACATATCCCTTGATGACGTATTAGGATTACTTGTAACCAATGCTGAAAGAGTCCGGGACGGACTTACATGTGCCGTTATGTTGCTTGACAAGAAGAAACAACACATCTGTCATATAATTGCACCTAATCTTCCTGTGTTCTTCAGGGAGGCTATGGAAGGCCATGAGATCGGATATGGTATTGGTTCGGCTGGGACGGCACTTTATACAGGGGAAAAGGTGACTGTCGATAATATAGAAGAGCATCCTTACTGGGCAAAGTATCGCGATATCGCAAATAAGGCAGGTATCAAGGCCAGCTGGGCTGAAGTTATAAGATCTTCAACTGGAGAGATACTGGGTGCTTTTGTAATGTATTTCAATGTGCCTAATGCACCAAAGAAAGCATGTTTTGAATATCTTAAAGCAAACGCGGACCTTGCCGCAATAGAAATAGAGCATCGAATGGTCAATGAGACATTCAAGGAATCCGAATATAAATTCAGGACCATATTTAACAATATAAACGACCAGATCTATGTCAGTGAGCTAAATGGCAAACTTACGGATGTTAACCAGGTCGTTGTTGAGAATCTGGGTTATACAAAAGACTACATATTAAATTCATCTCCAATAGATATCGTACCATCATGGTATGTACAACGTGCATACGAACTCATAAAGGTAATTGAAAGGGATCAAAAAGCTATCTATGAGGCTGCAGCCATCCGTAAGGATGGTTCTGTCATTCCTCTGGAAATAAGTGCGCGTATGATAGATTATAATGGTAAGAAGACCATTCTATCAGTTGCCCGTGATATAGCAGAGCGTAAAAAGGCTGAGAAAGCCAAACAATTGAATGAATCCCGCCTTGAGGCATTAATAAAACTCAATGAGATGACCGCTGCTTCCCTGGACGAGATAGCAGAGTTTGTGAAGGAAGAGGCCGTACGCCTTACAGAAAGTAAACTTGGATACCTCGCCTTTATGAATGCCGATGAAACGGCCCTCATAATGCATTCATGGTCCAATACTGCCATGCACGAATGCGGTATAAATGATAAACAATTCATCTATCCTATAAAGACCACCGGTCTGTGGGGAGAAGCCGTAAGGCAGAGGAAAGCCATAATCACCAATGATTATCAAACACCTAGCCCCATGAAAAAAGGTTATCCTGAAGGCCATGTTGAACTGACAAGACACATGAATGTGCCTATATTCGATGGTGACCAGATAGTTGCTGTGGTCGGTGTGGGAAACAAGGATGAAGAGTACAATGAGACCGATGTGCGTCAATTGACACTTTTAATGCAGGGTATGTGGAAACTTATCCAGAGAAGGCAGTTGATAGGAGCCCTGAGCAAATACTCTGAAGAGCTCTCAAAGGCCAATACCAAGCTCAGATCGGTCAACATGATCAAAGCGGAATTCATTGAGGATAGTCTGAAAAAGGGTCACGATCCTTTGCACGGTTATGATGTGCTTGATGATGAGACATTAAGCCTTCTGGACGATTCGCAAAAAGAGGCAATTTCTGCTCTATTGAAAAACTCCGAACGTTTAAAGCGTCTTATCGATACTGTCTTATATAGTAATCTGCAACAATCCGGTAAGATAGAATACTCGTTCGCTCCGGTTAACATAGGCAGTGTGCTATCTGATGCATTACTTAATCTGATACTGCTGATCGATGATAAGGGACTGATCCTTGAGAAAGAGCTCATACCTGGTCTGCCTCTTGTAAAGGGAGACAAAGAAAAACTCCGGGAAATATTCATTTATCTTATCCATAATGCAATCAACCTTACGCCTGCGGGAAACAGCATCGAAGTGGCTGCATTTGAAGAAGATGATCACATCCATGTAACAATAACTGATACAGGGGAAGGTATAGAAAAAGAGCTTATTCCTCATCTGTTTTCTAAGATCTATCAGGTCGAGGACTCGATCACCAGGATGTATCAGGGCCTTGAATCCAGTCTCTACATCTGTAAGGAGACTGTTATTGCGCATAAAGGTACTATCTGGATTGAAAGCGAAGTCGGGAAGGGAAGTACATTCCATGTGAAAATCCCTAAATGGAATGATGAAGAATCCGACTAAAGTCTGAATAAAGTCTTTATTTGTTTCGGGGTCAATTGAGGCAGATTAAGGATTGATTGATTTCACTCTTGAATGAGGTGGTATTATAAAAGTTTCTCTAATTGGAACCATATTCCTATCAGAAAAAAGAACTGATCTGCTTTTATTATTAATAGAGAAACCAATGGATATTGAAGATATCAAGAATGAATTGAATGTGACCACAAGCGCTATGATGACCCAGATCAAAGTGTTGATAGACCAGGGATTGATCGTCTACGTTAATGAGAAATATGAACTTTCAAATTTTGGGGAGGTCATCGTCAGAAAGATGATTCCTCTCATAAATACTCTCAAGATATATTCTGATAACATAGAGTACTGGGAGAGTCACAAATTCGGTTCCATACCAGTTGATCTTCAAAACAGGGTGGAGGAACTTGAAGAATGTGAACTCATAGAACCTGATCTTAATCGTATGTATGAATTGCCTCTTAAACTTGAACGCAGTCTGGAAAAAGCAGAGCATATATGGGAAGTATCCTCGTATTTCAGTCCTGCTTACACATTCAAATACCTCGAACTGGCAAGAAAAGGCATAAACATTTCCCTTATAGTGTCTGAACCTGTTCTTGAACGTCTGAAGAATGAGTATGATACGGTACTTAAAATGTATTTAGAGATGAATAATGTTGATATATATGTCCATAGAGGTACTATAGGTCTTGCTTCCTGTATAGTGACAGATTCTTTCCTGTCTTTCTCACTGTTCTTTAAAAATGGGATATATCATAACCATGCAATGATGAGCTTTACGGACAGATCATTACGTTGGGGAAAGGACCTTTTTGCTCATTTTAAATCAAATTCCTTATTAGTAGACAAGTAACAACTAGTAAAATGATAAGGTATCGTCTGTTTTTCGGATGTATTTTTTTAATGTTTTTTTATGATGAGAAAAAACAATCATATTAACGTTGTTGACCTGATTAATACCATTGATTGAATTAATTGCTTTTCTATCAGGGATTGTATTAACAATACTATCTTCGGTTCACGGCGTTAATGGCATTAACATACTGTCGAACAATCATAATATTAACGCGTGTGACATATAACCACGAATCATGCTATATACTTTTATTCCTAATTCGTAAATGCTAGTAGCACAAGGCTAACTGCTATTGGTAAGATCTTAAACTAGGAGGTAAATAATGGAAACTGCAATCCTAAATGAATTAGCGGAAGCTGTAGTTGAAGGCGACGATGACCTTGCAGTAGAACTTTCACAGAAGGTTCTTGATGAAGGACATGACCCTTATGAGGCAATCATAAATGGCCTTGCGAAAGGGATGATGATAATAAGTGACAAGTACGAAAAAGGGGAAGCTTTTGTTCCACATCTTCTCATTGCATCAAGTGCAATGTATGCAGGTATGGAGATACTGAGCCCTGCAATTAAGACCGAGGGCGCAGAAAAGGCTGCTGTTGGTATTATAGGTAGTATCGAAGGCGATGTGCATGATATAGGCAAGAACCTTGTGAAGACCATGCTTTCTGCTTCCGGTTTCAATATGGTGGATCTGGGTGCGGACGTACCTGTTGAAAAATTCGTTGAGGCTGCCAGAGAACACAAAGCAGATCTTATTTCCATGAGTTCCCTTATGACAACAACCATGACAAACATGGAGAAGGTCATTGAGATGCTTCAGGAAGAAGGTATCAGGGATTCCCTTAAAGTAATGGTAGGCGGTGCACCTGTGTCTGATGAGTTTGCAAAAGAGATAGGTGCAGACTCTACTCACGGGGACGCAATGCATGCAAGCGACTGGGCGAATGAAAGTGTAAAACAGCTTGATCCAAACCAGGTCAGGTGGAGTGAAGAAAAGATAAGTCTTGGTAAAGTTAAGTACAGGGATTTGCTCTCAAAGAAAAAGGTGAAAGGTAAGAGTGATGTCGGACTTGAGACTGCCAGACAGATCATTGAAGAATTCGAGAAAGTTGGCGTAAAATCAAAAGAGCAGATGACCCATATGGACAGGACACTGGCCGCCATGGGAGACAAAAAGGTCGATCGTTTGCCTGTATATCCGCTTGCCTGCGGTATCATGAGGAAATTTGCCAACCAGAACTACAAACAATATGCAACAGATCAAAAAGCATTCGTGGACAGTGCATTCCTTGGATCTAAATATCTGGACACTGACATGTTCGTTGGTCTGATAGACCTCTCTGCAACTTCAGCGGATTTCGGGTGTAAGATAAAGTATCCGGAAGATGACACTCCTTCATCTGAAGGTCACCTCAAATCGTACGATAATCTTGAAGTACCCGAGGTTAAGAAGGGAACCCGTGCATATGAACTGGCAATGTCATCAAAAATGGCCACCGAGAAACTGAACAAAGAGCTTAACACTCCTTTTGTAGGTTTCCATGAGGGTCCGTTGCTTACCCTGACCCAGCTAATGGGTGCAGACCGTGTGCTTATGGACATGAAAACCCATCCTGATGTAGTGCTTGAGGCTTTGCAGAAATGTACTGATTACATCTGCCAGGTATCCGAGCTCTTCTTTGATGAGGGGGCCTGCAATGCTCTGTGTATCGACAATCTCTGGTCTAACAATGTGATCATGAGTGAAGAGGACTACTGGAAGTTCGATGGTAAGTTTGTTTATGACCAGCATCTTCCGCTCTTTAAGAAATACGACCAGCCCTACATCATCCACAACTGTGCGGATGCTGTGCACTTTGATACTCAGATCAAGAAATTCGGTACAAAACTGTACAGTTATGCATACTATCCAAAGCAGAGGGGCAAAGGATCCCAGAACTATGCAGACCTTATTCCCAAGTATGGTGATACCTGCTGTATGATGGGAGAAATCAATCCGATAGACTTCATGGATCACTCCGCCGGCGGGGTCCAGAAGATAAAGGATGACACAAAGACTCTCCTTCAGGGTGTTCTCCCTGTGCTTAAGGAAAACGGTATGCAATCAAAGTATGTGATGTCTTCAGGATGTGAGATTCCTCCGGGAGGTCCACTGACCACAGTAAAGGCAATGGTTGATATTGTCAAGGAACTGGGTCCACAAATGCAAAAGGATATCATTGGATGAAATAGGTGAATCAAATACCTATTTTATCTTTTTATTTTTTTGATATATTTAATGTTCCCTGATTATTCAGGGTCTATATTCAAAAAGGCGGAAGATCCGCCTTACCTCCAAATAATCAATTCATCAAAGGTGATAATAATGAATCTGGGTCTTGGCATTGATACAGGCGGCACTTATACAGATGCTGTAATAATGGATCTTG
>JARVGJ010000030.1 GCA_029762595.1 Methanolobus sp.
ACAGCTGCTGTCACAACATCTTTCTTACATGTTATAACGGCATCTGAGAGTTCTTTGAACATTTCTTCTTTACTCATATATAATACACCTCATTAATTCCAGATCATACGATTTTGATCTATTATGGGATATCCCCCAATGCAAATAGCATACATGTACGACAAATATATATGTTGCCTTTGTGAGCCGTATTTAAACATTACCCTATGCTCTCTTGAAACACTACTATATATATTTTTCGCCATATAGTGCTTAATAGGGATAAATAAGATAATAAGACACAGGATAACACATGTCAGTACACACGAAGTGAAAACTAACATGTGCCATCTCTGTATCTTGGCTTTAATTTATCTACTCAACTAATCCAGGACTTTCTTTAAGAGTGTCCTTAGAACTTTGAAACAAAGACTCTCGCCTGCCAGAGTGCCAGTATTGCCACTATCAGGATGACAACCATCCATAAAATATCAGCAGCCGGAAGAGGAGAGTTCGCCCAATAAGCATTGTAAGCTTCCAATGCAGCTTCTGTCTGAACCATTTACATCACTCCTTTAAACATACATCAAGCAGGCATCTGTAGCCCTTACTTTTCCAAAGTCGGTCAGTACGTATTTGTGCAGAAGGAAACCTTTCTTGTAGATCCCCTCTTCATCCACCTTGGCCTCAACATCCTTCAACAAACCACCAGATGCAAGTTCAATTATATCGAAGTTTATAGAATCTCTCCAATAATCTCCTTTAAGGCCATACTCTTTCTGTATCTGCTGGACGATCTCATAGTTCCATTTACCACTGTTATCGCACAACTCAAGTATCCTGAACTTTATGGGACGATCTCCTGCCATTTTAATCACCTCTCAAAGATTCGATCTCACCTGTATCTTCAGAGAACATCACAGTACTGCCTATCAGACAGAGTGCACCACCTACAATAATGGTCCAGGAAGGTACATCTCCAAAGAACAGATATATGGAGATAACGGCAAAAAGACCGTAAAGATTTGCTATACCCTGACCTCTGCCCACACCTATGAGTGGGAAAGACTTGTACCAGGACACATAACAGAAACCAAAAGTGATACCTGCAAAGACCAGAACCAACAATACAAGTGGTTCAAACACCAATAGTGCATACTTAAACATTGGGAAACCTGCAATAGCAAGCACAGGAACAATAATGATCCACCAGATAATATTCTCACCAAGGAACCTTAGTGTAATACCAATGTCAGGTTCAGCAATATCCAGACCTTTTCCAGCGATAGCACCTTCTATACCCCATCCGGTAGCTGCCATGAGACCTCCAAGGTAACCCAGCCACATAACATTGCCACTACCAAGTTCAGTTAGCACGCCTCCACCGAATATAGTGATACCACCAAGAATGATAATCACGATACCTGCAAATGCACGTTTGCTTATCTTTTCACCATACCACTTTGCAGCAAGCGCAGAACCAACTACAGGATACAGCAAAGCTGCAACAGCGGCAAAAGCACCACCGACAAAACCCATAGCCATAAAGGAGCCCAGAATAGCGATAGGACCACCAAAAATGGAAGCCAGGAAGAACCACTTTGTACAAGGTTTTATCTCTTTAAGGGTACGCTTCATCTCACCAAGCTTACCAAGAGTACCGTTCCATACCATAAGAGCCAAAATAACAGTTAACGCGTTGAATGCTGTAATAAGTACAGCTACTACTACCAATGCAACTCCATCACCGCTTCCTGCAGCGATCTCACCATACATCTCATCAAAAGGATTAAGTACCCATACAGCAGTTCCGGGAAGATACCACAGACCCCAGAGCACTGCACAGAATAAAGCCCACATATAACCATACTTTACCCTTTTTTGACGTTCTTGCTTTTGTAAAGCTTTTAAATCCAAGTTTATACCTCCAATTTTCAACCTTCATTCTTATGACTGGCCTGATGGCCATGCATAAATACTACCTCCGGAAAACCGGAATAGGGAGAGGATACGCAAAAAAGATGATATAGAACCAACCCAAATCCAACCGATATGGCCTATCATCTTCTTGCGGAGTGCACTAAAAACGGGAAAGAAGACCTCCCCAAAGCACTCAGCAAAGAAAGACTAAACTTTATTGTAATATATTTTGATCAGGAGGTGCAATTGCATACACCCCCTGACCTAAGGGATTCAAAGACTTAGAAGAGTGCGTTCAGCTTTGTGACTACGTCTGTCGCGTTCTCTCCGTAGATGTCAGCACCGATCTTGGTTGCCCAGTCCTGGGTTACAGGAGCACCGCCAACCATTGTCTTGAGTGAGTCGCGGATACCTGCTTCCTTGAGCTGCTCCTCGATCTGGATCTGGTTGACCATTGTGGTGGTCATCAGAGCGGATGAAGCTACAACGTCTGCTTTTATTTCTTTTGCCTTCTCCACATAGGATGTGATAGGTACATCCCTTCCAAGGTCGATGACCTTAAATCCTGCGATCTTGAGCATTGTTGCAACGATATCCTTACCAATGGAGTGAATATCTCCCTCAATGGTGCCGATTACGACCTTACCTTTGCTCTTGGTCTCTGAAGCCAGCTTCTCGAGTTCAGGTGTAAGTACAGCCACACCTGCGCTCATAGCCTCGGATGCTGCTATCACATGAGGAAGGAAAAGTGTACCTGCCTCAAACTGTGCTCCTACTTCTGTCATTGCAGCGGTAAACCCATCCTCGATAAGCTCAACAGGATTGATGCCTGCATCAAGGGATTCCTGTGCAACCTCTGCTGCTACATCTTCATCAAAATCTAAGATCGCTTCTTTTGCTTTTGCGATGATCTGTTCTTTTGTTGCCATTTTTTATACCTCCTTTCAATTACATGCTGGCCCTGAACGCCTTGTCAGCCTTCTCTACAACTGCCTGCATGTCTTTGAGCAGGTCAGCATCTATTGGTGCTACTTCGTGGTTCTTCATGACGTCAACGACCTTTTCATGAGCAACCGTTGCGATATCCTTTGCACCTGCCATCTTCCAGTCTCCATACATAAGTCTGTCAATGAGCATCGGGCTGGATGGGAGGTCAATGTTCTTCCTTGTTGACTTGTGTGCAAGGAAGTTCTTCCCTATACCTACCTGCTGTATGGACTCAACTGCCAATGTCTCTTCATCTACAGGGATTCCTTGCATTGCCTTCTTTGTCATTGTGATCATGTCGTTGTCAAGAACGAGCTGTTCAAGTGAGAACGTCATACCAAGCTCAAGCATACCTGCACCGTATAGGGTGTTTGCACCGGAAAATGCGGGGAGAAGTGTTGTTATTGTCTTCTCATGGCCAGCCTGGCCATCAGGTATCTTGGCATCAGCCTACGAACCAGCCACGAATGTGGGGAGGCCATAGTACTGACCGAGCTTTGCAACAGATGCACTGATAAGTCCGAGTTCAGGGGAACCTACAGGTGCTGTACCTTTCTTAAGATCGAATGTTGTGGTTGAGCTACCATACCATACTGGTGCACCTGGCTTGACGATCTGTGCGAGCACGATACCTGAAAGTACTTCAGCATTGTGTGTAACAAGTGTACCTGCAAGGTGAACAGGGGATGAACCGCCAGCCATTGCCATACTGAGTACGTTGACCGGTGTGCCAAACCTTGCACCTTTTATAATTACCTGGCATGCATTGTCACCAAGCTCAAGTGGACTTGTAGGACAGAGCAATGTTGAGAATATGGGCTTCTTGCGTGCTTCCTCATCATCGCCACCGTAATATGCTGTAGCGATCTCCTGGTAATATTCCACGTTCTCTCCCACAGGGTCAATGTGGTGGAAGTGTTTTGTGGTGTTCATCAGAGGGGTCAGGGTCTCGTGTACATCCTGTGCTCCCTTACCTGCCCAGTCCCTTGCTGAAACTGAAAGTGAGAAGTAGTTGATGTTCTCTGCCCAGTCACAAAGCTTTGCTGTGTCTGCAAGGTCTTTTTCTGTAGAGTCTACGGTCTGGTATTTGCCTGGTCCAAGATAGTTACACATCTGAACACCGGTACCGAAACAGGTCCAGTGCACCTTTCCTTTGTGCTCCTGTTTGACGTTGTTCTTCTTGTCACGTCCCCAGAGAGTAAACTTTGAAGGACAGTCGCGAAGGGCTCTGTTTACCACAAATTCAGGGATCTTGACAATCTGTGACTTTTCGTCAACTAAACAGCCAGCTTCTTTGAATAATGTTCTTGCCTCTGCATCTGAAACCTGTATACCGGGCTCCATTAAGACGTCCATTGTAGCATAGTGGATGGACCTGAGATCATCTTCAGAGAAGAGCTCAAGCCTGACACCATCCAATGGGGTCCTGCCTGGGAAATATTGTTTTACCATTTTCTTAACCTCCAATTGTAATTCGTTTTTCAAGACATCATGCAGATGTTCTTGAGGAAGTGAACATGCATTTAGCAATGTATTCCTGAGAATAGGTAGAATATACCTGCTATATATATCTTCCCCATTGAAATGCAATATATAGTTTTTGGTTGGGTTCTTTAGAGAGTAGTATATATGGATAACCCTTCAGAAAATGGATATCAAAAAGAAAAAAACATGAATGTGCACACTTTTTTAAGATAATGAACTTCCATAAGGAAGTCAATGTGCTTAATGTCGCATATTATTTTCTGTGGTTAATGGGGTTCAAGATAATATATAAAGATTACCATCCGGAAGTGAAGAAATTATAACTTAGCACAATATCAGACAACATAATATCCGAAACAAAGAAAAATATTACTTTAAAAGCTGATATATTTTATTGAGTTTTTTTGGCATTATAACATATAACCCTTTCGAATTGCAGTAAAAGCAACAGTACAACTAAATAAAAAGTGAGCTTATTAGATATTGTTTTTCTGGTTAACACTGTTAAAAAAATACCGCAATATATATATACATTGGTTTTGCAACAATTCACAAAACAATCAAACAGTAAAAGGAGTTTAAAAATGAATTACAGTCTAGGAATAGATGCAGGGGGAACATATACCGATGCAGTTCTTTTAAGAGATGCTGATGACACAATTATCCAGGCAGGTAAAGCACTCACAAGCTATCCTGATCCTCTGGAAGGCATTAAAAAGGCTATTGACCAGCTTGACCCTGTGTGTCTCAAAGATGTCAAAGTGATATCTGTCTCAACAACACTTTCCACAAACAGCATACTTGAAGGTACAGGCTTTCCTGTTGCCATGATACTTATTGGCAATTACGATATAAAAAAGGAACTTCCTACCAAACATTTTTTGCAGACAAGTGGTGGCCATGATCACAACGGCATAGAAACAGAAAATCTGGACACAGAATCCATCAAAGAATTTGTACAACGAGTCAAAAATAAAGTTTCTGCTTTTGCAATATCTTCATACTTCAGTGTAAGGAACCATGATCATGAACTAATGACAAAACAGATAGTCACAGAGCTTTCAGGACTCCCTGCAGTCTGCAGCTTTGAACTATCCCAGGACCTGGGAGCTTTTGAGAGAGCAGTGACAGCATTTCTCAACGCTCAATTGATACCCGTTACTGAAAGGTTCATGAAAACGGTTGAATCAGAAATAAAATCCAGAGGCATGGATGCAAAGATCTTCATGCTAAAATGTGATGGCTCTGTCATAGGGATACAGAGTGCTCTCAAAAAACCTATCGAGTCCATATTCTCAGGACCTGCAGGCAGTCTTGTAGGAGCCTCCTTCCTTGCAAAAAAAGACACATGCGCTGTTATTGATGTAGGAGGTACAAGTACCGACATATCTGTTATACACAGCGGTGTTCCGGAGATGAGTGATTCCGGAGCAGTTGTAGGAGGGTGGAAAACAAGGGTCAAGGCAATAAGGATGGAAACATCCGCGATGGGAGGAGACAGTCATGTGTGGGTAAAGGGAAAAGATATCAACATAGGACCAAGAAGGGTAATCCCATTATGCAGGGCTGCTGTGTTATATCCGGATTTCCTCGAACAGCTACGATCAAACCCCATACCATCAAAGATGCTTATGGGAATAAACTATCAACCAACAAGATTCTACCTGAGGACAGGCTATGAGACACTGGAATCAAGCAAAGAGGAAAAAGAGATACTTGATTCCATAAAGAACCATCCCACTTCTATAACAGAAATATTCAACCGTGTGAAAAGATACCCTTCCAGCAAGGTGCTGGATAGCCTCATACAAAAAAGGCTCGTACAACCCATAGGTTTCACACTTACCGATGCCCTGCACGTCCTTGGAGAATACACAGAAAGAAACGTTGAAGCTGCAAATATAGGAGCTGACAGGCTTGGTTCCCTTGTGAACATGGACAGACATGAATTTTCCAGGCATATTAAAAGAGAATTTGCAAAGAACATGGCATGCGACCTTATATCATTCTTCCTTGAAGGTGTGGAAAAAAAAGAGGTCCGCAAAATATTCGATATCCAATCACCTGCAAAGTTCAAAGTAGAGGTTCCTGTTGTGTTAATAGGTGGTCCTGTTGCTTCGTTTGTTGAAGATATGCAGAAAATACTGGATGCAGAGATCATACTTCCCGTGTATTCCAAAGTAGGCAATGCTGCCGGTGCACTGGCAGCCAAAGGTATCAGAAGATTCGAGGTACTTATAAGACCAGCATCCATGGCAGCACCTGACTGGGAATTCCTTGTATTTTCAGAACATGGGAAAACAAATTTCTTTGAATATCAGGAAGCTCTTGACTATGCTGTCAGCCTTGGAGAAACAACTGTCCTGAACTACATGAAAGAAGCAGGCCTTGATTCGAATCATATAAAAATTGACGTCAAAAAAGAAGAGATCATTCCATTGGGATGGAAAACACCAATGGAAACAAAACTTGTTGTAGTAGGTGTTGGAAACAGGAACATTGAACAGGATTGCTGTTAAGCACCAAGGTCCTTAACAATGGAAGAAATGACTATGAGGACATCCTGTCCTCCCCATTCACCAATCGCGAACTTAGATTTTACAGGAACAATGATATCTTCTTTGCTTATAAGAGGGATCTCGCATGTAGAGGATTTACCTTCCATTATCTCATCCAGATTTGAAAGGACATCATCCTCCCATTCCTCAGGATAAAGCATGAGAAAATCTTTCATATGGAGATCTTTTGCGGAGTATTTCAGAGTACTCATCAAAGTAGTATTAATGTGAAGTATCCTTCCCTCCATATCCACGATAAATACCATTTCATCAAGAGCGTCAAGAAGTGAGTTAAGACCGTTCTTACTTTTCAGGGGACCAGAATCCTTTTTCATTATGGACATAATGATGCCTATCTGGTTTGCAATGGTCTCTATAAGATTGCGTGAATTGGCAGGGATCTCAAGTTCTGTGTGAGAAGCAAGAACAATGGATGCTACCAGTTTATCATTTAACTTTACCGGTATGAATGCCATTGCCTGCAGTCCCTCATAATCAAGATCCTCACCAGGCAGCATCATGTTTATCTCTGAAAAATACTTGTATACCGGATAACCTGTATTGAAAAGACGAGCCATGAGCGTGTTGGGACTGAAATGGGAAAGCGAGCTGACAAAATTTTCAGAAAGGCCTCTGTAAGCAACAACATCAAAATCACCCGTATCCTTGTCAACAAGATATATTATCCCTGAATCTATTGTCTTTGCCTCAAGTGCAAAATTAAGCAGCCTCTCAAATGTTTCTTCAAGTCCTCCAGTCTTGCCAAGGATATTGTCAAAATCGGATTCAAGATGCATAAAATCATTAGCCTGCTTTCGCTCAGTTACATCAACAACAATACCCTGCAGGTAATCGACCATGCCCCTTTCATCATAATGGAGCATCGTCCTTTCGTCAACCCACCTTACATCTCCTGACTTTGTAAGTATCCTATATTCCTGACTGAAATCAGAAAAACCTTCCATTGAAGCCCTTTTAACTTCCTCCCTGACCCTTTGCAGATCAGAAGGATGAATAATGTCACCATATATTATCTTCCCTGACATGAAGTCATTGACCTTGTATCCGAACTGTTCGATATTCTCAGAAACGAACTCCACTGGCCAGTCCTTTTCAGGCTTCCAGAGAAACACTACTGCAGGGCTTGAACTCATGATTGAATCAAACAACCTTCGCATTCTCAGGGCTTCATGAAAAACTTCCTTTGAATTCTTGTACTGAACAAGTTTCCACATTCCCTCCATTAAAAGAGTTAATTGCCGGACATCAGATTCTTCATAGTCTGTATTCTTATTTGCAACTACTGCAACCGCAACTATCTGATTGTTTTCAAAAACAGGAAGGGTAATGTGGCGAAAAATCCTTTCCTTTTTGCCAGGATAGATATCTTCAATGTTTTCATAATCGTACTGTTTGTTAACGATCAAAGGTTTTCTTTTATGGATGGCTTCACCCCAGAAACCTGCAGATCTTACAGGATGAATAAAAGGTTCCTCATTGCCGGATAAGTATTCACTGATATCTTTTGGCCAATGGTATGTCTCCAGCACGTTATCGTCTTCATTCAAAAACTCAAGATAACCTATTTTACTATTGGTAAGTTCCGCAGCTTTCCTTATTGCATATTCAGCTAAATCGTTAAGTGGATAATCCTGCATCTGATAGAGTTCCAAAAGAGCTTCCAGACGCATCTCGTTGAGATTTATCAACTCTTCAGCCTTTCTGTTCTTAGAGATATCCTCCATTATCCCTATACCACCCAGCAAGGAACCATCATCATTCATCACCGGGGTGAAGTTCGCCTTTACGGTCATTCTTTTCCCACTGATGCTGGAAATATATTCTCCTTCATAATAACCGGGGTGTCCAAGGAAAACAACATCTATAGCACTCTTGAGTTTTTCGTCTTTCAAAGAAGAAAGAACGTTAAACCCTGCTATTCGCTTCACAGGTGCCCCGATGATATCTGAAAAGCACTTGTTGCAATGGGTAATAAGGCCATTTTCATCAAAATAGATTATACCTACAGGTGACCGTTCAAATATTACCTGGTATTTCTTTCCGGTCTCCAGCAATTCCCTCTCAGTCCTCTCAAGCTCAGTATTGTCAATAATGATACCCTGAAAATGAGTGATCTTACCTTGGTCATCCCTTTGTATGAAAGACCTTTCAGTAACCCACCTTATCTCGCCTGACCTTGTGAGTATCCGGTAATTAAGGGAAAAATAGTATGAGCTCTTTTTTTCAGAATGTTTTTTTACTTCAAGTAATATCCTATCAAGATCATCCGGATGGATAATATCCCCATAAAGTAACTCTCCCGAAAGAAACTCTTGCGGAGCATATCCAAATTGGGTTATGTTACCTGAAACGAACTCCACAGGCCACTTACCTTCTGCCTTCCAGAGGAAAGATATCACAGGACTGCTGTTATATACGGCTTCAAGCCTCTTATCAGCAAGAGTATAGATATTCCCATCAGGAGATTTGTTTTTTACCGGTTTGCTGGTATTTGAAATGTAGATCACTCCCGACTCACATATTATTTTTAAATTATACTTTCCGTGGAAGGAAAATCAGGATCTCGCTTTTATCCTTATTTATGTCTATGTTATATGTGATTGTGGATGTATTTACAATTATATATCATTGACGGGCTTGAAAGCCAAGAGATACTATATAAAAACAACGGCCCATAGATGATTCTTTGTTTTGTAAATCGTTGTTTGATAACTTTATATCAAAAGAGAAGCAAAGAGAAGCCTTCAATGCAATTAATATAAAAAAACAGAGAGCTCAGAACATACAAAAATATATATAACACACTTTAATCACTTTCCAGAAAATCGTAAATAATGCCGTATTTATTTGCGAAATTGTTTGTGGTATGTTTGTGTTATAAGTCTGCATAGAAGTCAATTCGTTTGGAAATCGTCTCTGTTTCTTTTTCTATATAATGTTTTCTTTGAGTATTTGATCCTTTCATAAGAGCACTAAACGAAAAACAATATCATTGGACTTCGTTACAAAATATGAAGATTATAAGATCAATCCGTAATTACACAAAATATAAATATAAGAACTGCATACAAGATATTGGGATTAAACAACTTGCCTTGATTTGGATTGGGTCTATATCCTGGCACATGATCTCAATAGGAATTCTACCTCTTTCAATTGCTCCTTTGTTCACCTCCACTGAAACATAAAGGAGCAAGAATTCCTTCAACGTATTTTTTTGAGGGTTATTTATGTATTTAGCAAAAAGAACAAGTATTATTTGTCTCAATTTCGCAGATGAGAATTACACGAAAACCCCGATCACTTATCTGAAACAAAAGAACTTGCAGACAAAAAGACCCTAGGAGATACCCTGATGCGCTGCAGCCTTGGAATAGATGCTGGAGGAACCTACACTGACGCGGTGATAATAAGGGACTCTGACGGAAGCATCGTCAGCTATAACAAATCACTTACAACTTATCCGGATCTTTTAAAAGGAATAAGGAACACCTTAGATGGCCTGGATCCCTTTTACCTTGAAAAGATCCATTATATATCAGTTTCAACAACCCTTGCAACCAATAGTGTGCTGGAAAGGACCGGGTATCCCGTAGGACTGATCCTCATAAACAATGCCGATATACCTAACAATGCAAAGATCGAACATTTCATTGTCGCCAAAGGCGGGCATAATAGTGCAGGAAACGATATTTGCAATCTTGATATCGATGCAGTGAAAGATTTTGTCCTGAATGTCAGGAATAAAGTTTCAGCATTTGCTGTTGCATCATACTTCAGTGTGCGTAATCCTGATCATGAACTGAGAGTCAAAGAACTCATAACAGAACTCACCGGCCTGCCGGTTGTTTGCAGCCATGAGCTGTCTCAGGATCTTGGGGCCTATGAAAGAGGGATTACAGCATACCTGAATGCACAGCTGATCCCAATAGCCAGTCAGTTCATGGAAAACATCGAATCCGAGGTAAAGAGCAGGAATATAGCTGCAAAGCTCATGATGCTCAAATGTGATGGCTCAGTTGTAGGTATCAATGAAGCATTGAAAAGACCTATTGAATCAGTGTTTTCAGGCCCTGCAGCAAGCCTTGTAGGAGCTGCATACCTTTCAGAAAAAGAGAATTGCATTGTAATAGATGTAGGTGGGACAAGCACAGATGTTTCCCTTATACACAAAGGGGTTCCCCAGCTTAGTGAGGCCGGTGCAGTTGTAGGAGGATGGCATACAAAGGTCAGGGCCATACGCATGGAAACCTCTGCAATGGGAGGAGATAGCCACGTATGGGTAAAGAACCACGTTATAAATATCGGCCCAAGAAGAGTAATACCTCTGTGTCGCGCAGCCATGGATTATCCTGAGATCGTTGATAAACTCAAACAGAATCAGGTAATACTGCGTAACCAGATAGGAGAGAACCTGCAACCAAGCAAGTTCTTTATCAGGTCAGGCCTTGTACCTGCAAAGATAAGCCCTGCAGAAGAAGAACTGCTCTCAAGGATAGATGAAAGACCAAAAACTGTAAGTGAGATCTACTGGAACCAGAACAGGCTCCCAAATCCAGGAACATTGGACCTGTTGATACAAAAAAGGCTCATAAAGACCATTGGGTTCACGCCCACTGATGCCTTGCACGTACTTGGAGAATATACAGAATGGAACAGTGAAGCTTCCCTTGCAGGGGCATCCTTACTGGCACAACTTGCAGAGATGGATGAAGAAGAGTTCTGCCTGCAGATCAAAAAGGATGTGGCCAGTAATATGGCACTTAACCTCATTTCTTTCCTGCTCGAAGGTGTCAGCAAAGAGGAAATTGAAAAGGTCCTTAAAGGGAGATTCTTTGCCCGCTTCAAAGCAGATTTGCCTGTGGTCCTGCTGGGAGGACCTGTCCATGCATATGCTAAAGAACTTGCAGGATTTGTAGATGCACAGATAATAGTACCGGATAAGTGCAGCGTTGGTAATGCTGTTGGTGCAGTGGCAGGAAAAGGATCCAAAAAACTGGAAGTACTCATAAAGGCTAATTACACGGAATCAAAATACAATCTCAAAACATCTTCCTTTGCAACTTTCTTCCCGGGAGGAAGGGAGGAATTTGCATCATACAGTGAAGCTCTTGAATATGGTGAAGAGACAGGGACCAGGCTCATAATGAAATACATGACAGATGCCGGACTTAACACCAGTGAGTTAATCATTGATATGAAACGTGATGATATTGTCACACACGAAGGAGGTGTCCCTGTGGAAACAAGGCTGATTTTTTCAGGGACCTGTCAGGTAAGGAAGGATAAAACAATAATGGAGACAGATTAAATGCAATACAGTCTTGGAATAGATGCCGGCGGAACGTACACCGATGCGGTGATCATCAGGAATTCAGACAGGAGGATCGTTGACTCAAACAAGGCACTTACGACCTATCCTGATCTGCTTACAGGTATAGAGAATGCCATAGACGGTTTGAACAGTAAATATCTTCCCGATATCAAACTTGTATCGGTATCCACAACTCTGGCCACCAATACAATACTTGAGAAAACGGGCTATCCTGTAGCACTTATACTAATAGGTAAACATACCTTACCTGCAAATCCACCTATCAATGACTACATCGTTGTGAAAGGCGGACACAGTGTGGCAGGTACCGAAGATGAGACCCTTGATATTGAAACTGTAAAAGAGTATGCTCTTAAAATGAAAGACAGGGTATCGGCATTTGCAGTTTCATCATATTTCAGCATACGCAATCCGGATCATGAGATAAGGATAAAGGAGATGCTGACCGAACTGACAGGACTGCCAATAGTCTGCGGGCATGAACTGTCCCAGGATCTGGGAGCATATGACCGTGGAGTCACAGCATATCTTAACGCACAACTGCTCCCAATCGCTGATCAATTCATACAGGCTATAGTTACCGATATTGAGAAAAGGGGTATCGACGCGAGACTAATGATGCTCAAATGTGACGGTTCGGTCATAGGCATACATGAAGCAATGGAAAGGCCTATTGAATCAATATTCTCAGGACCTGCTGCCAGCCTGATGGGCGCTTCCTTCCTGTCAAAGAACGATACATGCGCCGTTATTGATGTAGGAGGAACAAGTACCGATGTCTCACTGAACCACAATGGGCTTCCGGAACTTGTTGACACCGGAGCAGTTGTCGGAGGGTGGCACACAAAGGTCAAGGCCATACGCATGGAAACATCCGCAATGGGAGGAGATAGTCACATATGGATCAAGAACCGGAAGATAAATATAGGGCCCCGCAGGGTCATGCCTCTTTGCCTTGCTGCGGTGAAATATCCCGGATTCATGGATCAGTTAAGGTCTGGCAGAACACCATCAAGGGTGCAGCTTGCAGAGAATATCCAGCCAACTAAGTTTTTTGTCAGGACCGGTAAGAAAGCACCAAATCTCAGCTCCTTTGAAGAACAACTGCTTGCAACAATAGGTGAAGAACCGGTTTCCATCAATGATATATTCTGGAAGATAGGAACACCGATATCCGCAGATCAGATAGATGCACTGATACAGAAAAGGCTTGTCCAGGCAATAGGGTTCACACCAACGGATGTGCTGCATGTTCTTGGAGAATACACCAAATGGGACCGCAATGCTTCACTTACAGGTGCAAAGATACTTGCAAGACTATCACCCATGAATGAGAATGAACTGTGCCTCCATATAAAAAAAGAAGTGGCCATCAATATGGCACTGGACCTTATGAGCTTTGTTTTCAAGGGTGTTGAGAAGTCTGAGATAGAGAAGATAATACGTGGAGAATTTTTCTCCCAATTCAAGGTCAATGTACCAGTGGTCCTTCTTGGAGGACCCGTGCACTCCTATGTAGAAGAGCTTAGCAAGCTGATAGAAGCAAATATCATTGTTCCTGAACATGCAGAAGTTGGAAATGCAGTGGGGGCCCTTGTAGGAAAAGGTGTCAAGAGCATAGAGATACTGATAAAGTCATTCTACAAGAAAACAAAAAGAAGTATAATCGTTTTCTCTCCTGTGGAAAGAAGGGAGTTTGCAAGTCATGCTGAAGCTCTTGAATATGCAAATGAGCTTGGGAACAGATTAATAATGGAATATATGGAGAACTCAGGTATAAAAGCAGAAGATATTAATATCGATATCAAAAGAGAGGATATCACCATGGCCGAGGAAAGCGGAGCTCCTATTGAAACAAGACTTGTGTTCCTGGGAATGGGAATCCCGATGGCCGAAAGTAAAGAATGAGCTATATGTAGCAATCTTTACTTTCAATCTTTACTTTTTGAATCCGGACATGCGATAAATATAAATACTGGATAACCATACCATGTAATTAGCACAATAAACCATCATGGAAATCGGATCAGGTTGATCGAATGGACTCTAAATCCGTTCAGCCGGGTTAAATTCCCGGGGTTTCCGCCATTGTCTGCTCATTATGTGTAATCAGCATAATGAGAATAACTTATTTTTCCCTATATCCCCATTTGTTGTTATATCTTCCACCTGTTCTCTTATCTTTGATGCTACAGGACCTTCCACTTTATTGTTTAATGACCTGTTATATATATATATTCACACATTCTGCATAGGAAATGTGGTTTAAAAGAATATTCTGATCATCTTTTGGTTCGCAAAGGCAGAGAATGTAAAAAGATTATAAGGCTATGTTAAGATTATAATGGCGTTGTAATCTTAAAATACGTTCATTTTAAAGCATGTTCTAACAATACCTATATAGTCCCTGAACCTTTCATTTTCAAAATACGGGTGAGATAATAACAGGTTATGCCATGGAATGGAAAGAGCGATCCCTGAAGTTCAAACTTATACTGTACATCGTTGCAGGTACCTTACTTGTACTTGCTGCAAGTACTGCAATGACCATTTCCACCGTAACAACCCAGCAGGAAGAACTTGCCTACAAGCAATCCATAGAGATGGCAAGGAACTATGCCAATGATTTCAATGGTGACATGGAAATGAACAAGGCAATTGCAAAGACGATTGCTGTAAGCATGGCAAGTTATGACTCCATGAGCAGGGAGGAAGCAAACAATATGCTTTACAATCTGGTTGTGGAACATCCTCACTTACTTGGCACTTACGTTGCCTATGAACCTGATACTTTTGACGGGAAAGATGGTGAGTTTATAGGTTTAGAAGGACACGATTCCACAGGACGTTTTATTCCTTACTGGAACAAGATAAATGGACCAATCACACTTGACCCTCTTCTGGACTATGAGACCCTGGATTACTACCAGTTACCAAAAAAGACAGAAGATCAGGTCCTGACAGAACCCTATTATTACGAGGGGGTCTTTATTGTAAGTTATGTATCTCCCATAATGGAAGAGGGAGAGTTCATTGGCATTGGTGGTGTGGACGTCTCACTTAATTACATGGATGAAGTGATAAGCGAAGTAAAAGCATTCGACACAGGCTACGCTTTAATGACAGGTAATACCGGTATACTTGTTTCACACCCTACCCACAAAGAATGGATAGGAGAAAAAACACTTTATGATTTTGGCGTTGAAGAGTTCTCAAAGGTTGCAGATGAAATCAGAGATGGAAAAGGAGGACACATTGAAACCATCGACCCGACCACAGGTCAAAACATTGTGATGTTCTATGAACCCATAAGGACAGGTAACTATTCATTTATCCTGGTCATACCCAAAGAAGAAATGCTTGCAGGTGTTACCACTCTTGGTAATAAACTTCTGCAGATATCACTGGCAGCAATAATTTTCATGGCAGCTATCTCTTATCTGATAGCTTTGTCCTTCACAAGACCTATAAAGGAAATAGTCAATGACTTCAAGCACATATCAAAGGATGCAGTAATGGGTAAACTTGACTCGCGGGCCAAAACAGATGTTGAGATAGATTTCAGGGAAATACCCATGGGACTCAATGAGATCCTGGATGCTGTGATAACACCTGTCCGTGATACGATAAGACTGACCAATGCACTTGCTAAGGGCGAACTTGATGAAAGGTCGCATCTGGACGTACATGGAGAATTCAGACAGCTTTCAAACACACTGGATAACTTTGCAGAATTACTTGACATAATAATAAAAGATTCGAGCCAGGTGCTGACTGCATTTCAGAACAATGATTTCTCCAGAAATGTCAAAGTATATGGAGAAGGCGATTTTCTCATCCTGACCGAAGGAATAGAGAAAACAAGGGAAACACTCTCAAGAATGATAGATGAACGCAAAAAGATAGAAGAGATACGAAAAAAAGAGATACATCATCGTATAAAGAACAACCTCCAGGTAATATCAAGTCTGCTGGATCTGGAATCCGACAAATTCACCAATGTGAAGGTCATTGAAGCCTTCAAGGAAAGCCAGAACCGTGTGATATCCATGGCCTTGGTGCATGAAGAGCTATACAGGTCCCATGACATGGAAAGCATAGACTTTTCAGACTACCTGTTAAAGCTTGTTAATGAACTTTCATATTCATATGGTATCAATAAAGAGAAGATCCAGGTAAAGATGGATGTAGACCCGACTTTTCTGGACATGGATACTGCCATTCCACTTGGCATGATAGTAAATGAACTTGTTTCCAATTCCTTCAAGCATGCATTCAAACAGGAAAAAGAGGGGGAAATACATGTGGATCTGAAGCTTGAAGACCAAAGGCTGACATTGACCGTAGGAGACAATGGTGTTGGTTTTCCGGAAGATATCGATTTCACAGAAACGGATTCCCTGGGATTACAACTGGTAACGACCCTGACAGCCCAGATAGACGGTACCATTGAACTTGACAGAAGCTTGGGCACCAAATTCATTATAGTTCTGAAATAAAATGATAATCAGATATTGATTAATCGACATTGAGCGCAATTTACGGAGAATTACAGATAAAGGTGAACTTATGGATGAAGTAAAAATTCTTGTTGTTGAGGATGAGAGTATAATTGGTCTTAACATAAAGAAGAAACTTAAGAATTTTGGATATACTGTTCCTGCTATAGTCTCAACTGGTAAGGAAGCCATAAAGATGGCAGAGATCACTTTTCCTGACCTTGTATTAATGGATGTGAGACTGAAAGGGGATATGGACGGTGTGGATACTGCAGAAGAGATCCGCAAGAACTTTGATATCCCGATCATCTTCCTCACAGCATATTCTGATGATGAGGTCCTTGAAAAAGCAAAAAGGACAGAACCCTACGGATATATAGTAAAGCCATTCAAGGCAGATGACCTGCATAGCAACATAGAGATGGCACTTTACAGGCATAAAATGTTAAAAGGCTCTCAGAAAAATGACTGACCGAAAAATATATGAACTTTTTAGACAAGGCTTCTCATTAGAAATGATGTATTATACATAAATGAGAACAGTTGGTATGGATGAAAAGTTCACTAACAGACATAATCCTTAATTCTGAAAAACGCAAGAATGTCCTGCTTCTTCTGATAGAGGGACAAAAGAGCCGTGAAGAGATAAAAACAAGTCTTAACGTAACCTCAACAGCCCTGATCCCCCAGATCAAGAAGCTCAAGGAAAATGGTCTTGTAATACAGAACGGTGACAATTATATACTGACAAATATGGGCAAGGTACTTGTATCGAACATGTTGCCTTTTTTGAACGCTGTGGAGGTCTTTGAAGAGAACAGCAACTACTGGCATAACCGTGATCTTAACGGCATACCCGAACCGATACTCAAACGATTTGGTGAACTTGGGAACTGTGTTATCATTGAACCTGATCTTAACTATCTTTTTGAGTTTCCAAAGGAGTTTACGGAGAACATTTTCAAATCCAGTTATGTCAAGGCATTTAATGCATATTTCCATCCGGAATATCCTGCCCTTTACTCAAACCTTGCTGAAAAGGGCATCCATGTTTCTCTTGTCACAACAAATCCTGTTCATGAGAGAATGGAAATGGATTATTCCAATGACATGAAAAAGTTCATGGGTTTTGAGAACACAGAACTTTTCGTATCAGATGAGATGACAGGCCTTGCAACCCTAGTAAGTACCGACCGTTTCCTTTTCCTCTGCTTCTTTAACAAGAAGGGGCAGTATGACCATACAATCCTAATGAGCTTTGACAGCAATGCACTCCTGTGGAGCAAGGAATTGTTCTGTTATTTAAAAAATAATGCCAACAGTATTCAATGATACAGTGTAAAAAAAGAGACCTGGCAGCCATTGGATCTTTGAAGACTGCCAGGACCGAATATTCTGCATAATTGGAGGTTATGCGGTAAATAAAAACGAAACAGGCATTTGATTTTTATGCCTGCACCGGTGCTTTGCCTTAGGCCATCCGGGATTCCTTGTTCTTTTCAACATGGTTCTCATGCTGTGAGTAATACCACATAGGAATGTACAAGGCCAGTACCAGGATGCCGACACCAGTGGAGAACCAGCTACCTTCAACACTGTTGAGGTAGATCACACCTATCAGACAGAGAGGCAGATTGAACAGACCGAACAGAAGTGCAACGTTCTTCCAGCCGGCTGGTGCCTTGAAAGGCCTTTCAAGACCTGCAAGACGTGGGTTCATCTTTGCCTTCACGTATGCAAAAAGACTGATACCGTTTGCACAGACATATCCGATGGCGGATGCTGCAAGGATAGCTGTTGGCGTGCCCATTGAGATGAGTCCCAGGTTGAAAATACCGATAACGATCATCGCAAGGATGGGGGTACCATGGGAATTTACCTTAGCGAATACCCTTGGAAGGTTCCCTTCAACAGCCATGGAGTGCATAGCCCTTGAAGAACCGAGGTATGCAGTCTGTATAATAAGTACCATTGCAGCAATGAGCATCACGATAGCAATCGTTGAGCCGATATCACCAAGGGATGCCTGTGCAACAGGAAGCATAGGGTCTATTGGCGCATTGGCAATACCATCGATACCCAGTACACCGGTAACAGTGGTCTGCACTATCACATATGCAAAGAAACAGATGGCACCACATGTGAAAAGTGCCTTTGGTACATCAGTTCCAGGATTCTTGTATTCAGGACCATAGATAGCTGCTGTTTCCCATGCACATGCACTCCACTGTGCCATTGCAAAGATACCCAGAAGGATGAGAATATGGTGCATATCCCATACCCAGTCAGTTGGCAACCAGGTACTGGTTATGTTGGAAAGTACAAAATCACCTGTTGCATAAGGTGCCAGTGCAATAATGATAAGCGGTACGAATGCAAGTGCTGCAAGTACGTAGCCTGCCAGTGCACCACTTGAGACACCGCGATAATTTACAAGTATGAGACCTCCGAATATAACAATGCCTGCCGCCAGTGAAAGCTGGTATTCGGTGAATGTAGCTGCCAATGACGGGAAAAGGCTGTGAAGATAAAAACCTACAAGTATGGCAAATATAGCAAGTACGGGATTCCATGCGAACCAGTAGCTCCATGCACTGAATCCACCTATAAGCTTACCTTTGTCGTATTTTCCACTGTATTCATGTGTTTTGAAAACATTCTGCGCAAATCCCGGAAGACCGGATGCCTTCGGGAAAGCTGTTGCTAATTCTCCATAGGCCAGGTTCTGCATAAAACCCTGGAATACGGAAAGACCCCAGACGATAATAGCTGCTGACCACAGGTAGCCTGCAAAGTAACCAATTGACGGCAAGATCAGCAAAGGCACACCAACAGCAATTGCAAGACCTTGTTTCCAGTCAATAGAACGTTCAAGACCGCTACCTTCACCTGCCTCACAGACGACCTTTGAACATTGCTCTGCGTGAGCCCAGTCTATACCTTCTTTTTTCTGCTCCATTTTCTTATCACCTCTCTTTCGATAATATAATACCTGCAAAATCCCTTAGTCGGAACTTGCAGGTGTAATGTCACTTCCAGATCTGACAACTAGCCAAAAACCAGGAAGGAGATCGATTCGGTTGATTTGCTTACTTCAACTGTCCCCTGAATTTCTCACAAGAGTTGATCTTGATATCCAGGAGTTTCTCGATGTTCATCTTTGCTGCAATTCCTTTTGGAGCTCCTGCAACTGAGGTGATGACCCCTATACCAAGTTCCTCTCTCAGTTCCCTCATCACATATTCGTCACTGAGGTCATCTGTGCTTACGTCCAGTTTCTTTGCAACGTAATCCTTTGCTTCTCCAATTCTCATGCTCTTTGCAAACTCCATCCTTGCAACAAGGTCACCGGCAGCTCTGATTCCGCTCATTCCGGAGGTCATTATGTGGGAGATCGGCATACCCATCGGGTCGCCGACCCCTACCTATATACCATCCACGCCGGCAATTTCGACCATTGCCTTGCTTGCCCTTGAAACTGCATCGATTGTAGGGGTTTCCAGCATTGGTATACCGCCTACACCCA
>JARVGJ010000031.1 GCA_029762595.1 Methanolobus sp.
CAATCGTGCTGTAGGAACTACAGTTCAAGCCTGTGGAACTGAGTCGTTGGACTCGATAATGAAGCAGGAAGCCACCCATTTTAATGGGTGGTAGTTCACTTTGCTTTAAAAGTCTTTTTTTTAGTGTTAGGAAAATTAGATATTGCTTTAACAATTGATCATGGTCCGGATGATGTTGCTAATCCCGTTTTGCTTGTCTTTTGAGGGAATGCATTTGAAGATTGGTTTTTAGGTTGAATGTTTAGCACTTGTATTTTCAATGAATGCATCCGGAGTTCTGATAATAGTATAACCACCCCGCCGCAGGCGGCGCGTTCCACAACAAACGCTGTAACAAAAAAATGCCGGGAAAACATTGTACACTATAATAGATATCAGGCCCCCGTCATAACAACACCCTGCACTCCTGCCAGCCCGGCACCTGCCGACCCAAAAATGCAGTACCAGAATAAATTTATATAAACTGAAGCGCTTAAAGGACGTGATGATCGGTGGGAACATGCAAAAAAATACATATATTCACAGGACCGCTAAACTTTACGGTTCCAGCAGTGTGGGCGAAGGCTCGGTGGTCCTTGAGAATGTCATCCTGGGCTATCCGCAGCATAGTATACTGACAGAGATAACAGGATCCGGGAAGGATATAGAGGAATATGACCAGCCGGGCTCTGTGATCGGCAGCAATGCTTTCATAAGGGCCGGGACCACGATATTCAGCAATGTCAGCGCCGGGGATAATCTCAGGACCGGACATAATGCCATGATCAGGGAGGAGACCGTGATGGGGGACAATGTGCTCATTGGCAGCAATGTCATCATTGACGGGCATGTCAGCATTGGCAGCAATGTGAGTATCCAGGGCAACGTGTACATTCCCACCCATGTGACCATCGAGGACAATGTCTTCATAGGGCCATGTGCAGTGCTTGCAAACGATAAATATCCCATAAGAGGTGAATACCAGCCCCAGGGCCCGGTTCTTAGAAAAGGCGCATCCATTGGAGCAAACGCCACACTTGTGCCGGGTATTGAGATAGGCGAGGGTGCAATGGTGGCCGCAGGAGCACTGGTCACAAAGGATGTACCTGCATGGAAACTGGCAATAGGCTGCCCTGCAAGGATAACCGACCTCCCGGAAAGGCTCAATACCCTGAACAATATATGACCGGAGATGTGTCACATATTTATATTATATTGGGCTATTTATAATAATAAGAACAATGATAAATACATTGGAACAAATACCGTTACAAAACCAATATCGATCCTGTGATATCATGATACCCATTGCAAAACCACAGCTTGACCAGGCTGAGATAGATGCTGTCAGCGACGTGCTACGCTCAGGAATAATAGCCGAAGGGCAGCGTGTGGCACAGTTTGAGGAAGCGTTTGCCGAATATACAGGCACGGACCACGCGGTGGCCGTAAACTCGGGCACTGCAGCCCTGCATGCAGCTTTACTTGCCCATGGCATTGGCAGGGGGGATGAGGTCATAACCAGCTCCTTCAGCTTTATTGCAACAGGCAACTCCGTACTTTTCACCGGTGCAAGACCGGTATTTGCAGACATATGTGCTGATACGTTCAACCTGGACCCAAAGCTTATCGAGGAGAAGATCACTCCTGCCACAAAGGCGATCATGCCTGTGCACCTCTACGGGCATCCTGCGGATATGGATGCCATCAGGGACATAGCAGAGGACCATGATCTCATCCTCATAGAGGATGCCTGCCAGGCACATGGGGCTGCTTTAAACGGGAAGAAGGCCGGCTCCTTTGGCACAGGTGCTTTCAGTTTCTATCCCACAAAGAATATGACCAGCAGTGAAGGTGGCATGATCACCACTAATGACAGGGAAGTGGCCGAAAGGGCCCGCATGATACGCTCACACGGTTCAAAACAGCGCTACCTGCATGAGATGCTTGGCTACAACCTGCGTATGACGGATATCTCAGCAGCCATCGGTCTGGTACAGCTTGGAAAAGTTGCCGAATACACATCCGCAAGAGAGCACAACGCCGCTTCGCTCAGCAAAGGCCTCAGGGGAATCGAGGGTCTGCAATGTCCAACTGTCAGGCCAGGTTGCAGGCATGTCTTCCACCAGTACACCATACGCATCAAAGAACGTGATGCACTGGCCGGGCATCTGAAAAGCATCGGGATAGGTACGGGTATCTACTATCCCATACCCATCCACAGGCAGCCATATTACAAGGAACTTGGCTACAACGACAGCCTGCTGGTAACGGAAAAGGCTTCCAGGGAAGTGCTATCCCTCCCCGTACATCCGGGAGTTACCGATGAGGACATAGCAACTATTGTCAATGCTATCAGTAACTGGGGTGGTCCCACATGCTGAAGGTAGGTGTCATCGGTGCGGGGGCAATGGGGAAGAACCACATACGCATCTACAGTGAAATGCCAGGTGTGGAACTTGCCGGCATTGCAGATATCGACCGGGAACTTGTTAAAGAGCTTGCAGAGCAATACGGTACCCGTGCCTTTACCGATTACAGGGAAATGCTGGCAATGGGACTGGATGCTGTGAGCATTGTAGTCCCCACCAAGATGCATCGCCAGGTGGCCACCGAGGCCATCGAGGCCAAAGCCCATGTGCTTGTGGAAAAACCCATAGCAGATACCGTTGAGAACGCAGATGCCATCATAAAGGCCGCAGCTGCCAGCAACAGGCTGCTCATGGTGGGGCACATCGAGAGGTTCAATCCTGCGGTCATCAAGCTCAAGGAGATAATAGAGGAAGGCCTGCTGGGTAAGATAGTCTCCATATCCACCACAAGGGTCGGACCATACAATCCCAGGATAAGGGATGTAGGGGTCATACTGGACATCGGTGTCCATGACATTGACATAATATCTTATCTGTACGGTAAGCAGGTCAACCAGGTATATGCTGTGGCCGGTGCTGACATACATTCATTTGAGGATCACGCCACCATCCACATGCGCCTGGACCATGAGTTTTCCGGGCTTGTGGATGTGAACTGGCTCACCCCGCATAAGGTGAGAAAACTGACGGCTGTAGGTGTGGGGGGTGTCGCATATCTTGACTACCTGAACCAGACCGTGGAGCTGCATGACAGCGGGTGGGTACGCAAGGCCAAGATCGAAAACAGGGAACCCCTAAGGAATGAACTGGAATATTTTATCGATTGTATCAGGAATGGCACACAACCAAAGCCTTGCGGAACGGACGGTAAGCATGCTCTTAAGGTAAGCCTTGCCGCCATCAATTCCTACAAGGAAGCAAAATTAATAGAGATCACAGAGTGATGATAATGAGTCAAAAACTTGAGAATATACTGAAAGAGAAAGGCCCCATCAAAAAGATAGGTGTCATTGGAATGGGGTATGTGGGTATTCCCGCAGCTGCCCTTTTTGCAGATTCGGACAAATTCGAACATGTACTGGGATTCCAGAGGGATTCTCCCTCCTCCGGCTACAAGGTAGAAATGCTCAACCGTGGCGAGAGTCCCCTTAAGGGAGAGGAGCCGGGCCTTGAGGAGCTGCTGAAAAAGGTAGTGGATGCAGGCAAGTTTACATGCACTTCTGATTTTTCCAGGATATCCGAGCTGGATGCCGTTGCACTGGCCATCCAGACCCCTTTTGCCGATCCAAAGGCACTTGAGCCTGACTTCGGTGCACTTAAGGATGGCATCCGCAATGCTGGAAAGTACCTCAGGCCAGGCATGCTCGTGGTACTGGAATCCACCATCACTCCGGGGACCACTGAAGGTATGGCAAGGGAGATCCTGGAGGAGGAATCCGGCCTCAAAGCCGGGGAGGACTTTGCACTTGCCCACGCCCCTGAAAGGGTCATGGTAGGCAGACTGCTGCGCAATATACAGGAACATGACAGGATCCTTGGCGGTATCGACCAGCCAAGTACGGACAGGGCCGTGGAGCTCTACAGTCCCGTGCTCACAACAGGCAGGGTCATACCCATGAGCGCCACTGCAGCAGAGGTCACAAAGACCGCAGAGAACACTTTCCGTGACCTGCAGATAGCAGCAGCCAACCAGCTTGCACTCTACTGTGAGGCCATGGGAATAAACGTCTATGATGTAAGGGCAGGTATCGACAGTCTCAAGGGGGAAGGTATCACAAGGGCAATACTCTGGCCGGGTGCCGGTGTGGGCGGCCACTGCCTTACCAAGGACACATACCATCTTGAGCGTGGTGTCAAACTGGGAACCGAAGCCCTTGATTATCCCGCCGATGCCGAGTCCATATATGTGCTTGCACGCAGGGTCAATGATTTCATGCCACAGCACATGTACAACCTCACAACAGCCGCACTCCAAAGGGCTGGCAAGGACATCAATGGCTCAAAGATCGCCATGCTTGGATGGGCTTTCATCAACGACTCCGACGATGCACGCAACCCCCCTTCAGAACCTTACAGGGACATGGTCCTGGCCGCAGGCGCCAGCATAAATGTCCACGACCCTCATGTGCCAAACTATCCGGATGTGGATATCCACAGGGACATGAAAAAGGTCATTGCCGGGGCAGATGCCGTTGTGATCTTCACCGGTCACAAGGAATACTTCAGCCTGCAACCCTCCCTTATAAAAGAACTGACAGGAAAGGAACACACCATTATCATAGACGGCAGGAACGTCATCGACCCTGATCCTTTCATCAACTCCGGTTTTGTGTACAAAGGAATAGGCCGTGGTGATAAGAACTCCCATGAGCTAAGGAACTGAAGCTTAATTAAGTTCCAGGCATAATATAGGGCAGGTCAGATCGAAGTGAAGGTACCCTGAATGACCTTCATTTTACCTGCCATTTTTTCCTATAGTTATTTCTATAGTTGTTCCTATATTTTTTATATTTTCTTATAGTTTATTCCTATAGTTGTTCCCATAGTTCTTTATATAGTCCTTTCTATGGTTTTAATCCGGGGGAATCTTAGTTTCCTTATCCGGCCGGAACCACCGGCTCATTCCCTGTTATACTTGCCTTTTTTTCGTTGCAGGTTGATAAGTATGAGTATCACGATAAGTATCTGCGCAATGGTCAGTCCGATACCGTTGGCAAGCACGTCATGCATGCTGGCAGTGCGGCCGGGTACAAAGGACTGGTGGATCTCGTCGGTTATGCCGTATATGATACCAAGCGAAAATGCAAAGATGGCGGCATATCTTCTCAGTATCACATTCTCCGAGTTCCTGAATGTGAGATGCAGCAGTATGCCAAGACCGAAATACAGGACCATATGGGCTATCTTATCCATATGCTGATGTGCGTATTCGGCAATGTCAATGGAATATCCAAATCCAAGGCTCTCCAGTATATCTGCCAGCTCATACATGAAAGGTATCTTGAAAATAGAGGCAGGGATACTTAGGTCCGATCTTGAGGATAGAAAGAATATAAACCCTGCATACAGTATTGTAAGGGCAATAAAAATATCCTTCCTGCTCCTTGTATCAATGAACTGCTGTATGCGGGCGATAAGCCCGAGAAGGGCCTGCAGTAAATAAAGGGTATAAAGTGCCAGGTAGGCAAAGTATCTGTTTTTCTTCAGGTTTGGCATATGATCTTCTTATACTATACATGCAAAGCAAAGTTGAAATAATTATCCTGCTATGATCCCAGTACGGCCTATTTTATTCCATTCTGTTTTTATTCTTATCCTGCCGGCCCGGTACAGACTCCTGGCCGATGATCTCTTCTAGGCCCCTGTACAGGTCAACCTGTGGCCTGTATCCTATATTCTTTGCTTTAGAGATGTCGGCATAGCTGTCCTTTATATCCCCTGGCATCGGGTCTTTGTATTCGATGTCCATGTCACTGCCAAAAATGTCCAGGACGATGTGTGCAAGTTCGTTTATGCTTGTAACCTGGCCGGTACCTACGTTGTAGACATCACCACTGTCCCCTTTTCCACGGCACAGCAGGAGTATCATATCCACAATATCATGGGCAGATACAAAATCCCGGGTCTGTGTTCCATCCCCGAAGATCACAGGGGGCAGACCCTCCCTTACGCGCCCTATGAATTTGGATATCACGCCGGAGTATGGATTGGAAGGGTCCTGCCTGGGGCTGTATATATTAAAAGGCCTTATGCATACCGAGGGCAGTCCATAGGCCCTGTTGTACATGCTGCAGTACTTCTCCCCGCAGAACTTGCTTGCACCGTAGGGTGACATGGGGTTCTGGGGATGCTGCTCATCAACGGGCAGGTATTCAGGGTTACCATAGACCGCAGCAGAACTGATATAAATGAACCTCTCCGGATTCCCCAGGCGTGCACCTTCCAGAAGGTTCAGGGTCCCGAAAACATTATTGTCAGCATCGAATACCGGATCATCCATGGACTTTGCAACACTTATCTGGGCTGCAGTATGGATTATTATATCGTGCTCACCGGCCAGCTGCCTGGCTATTGGGGATCTGATGTCCTCTTTTACAAAACGTATACTCTCCGTAAGCTCGGGTTCCTTTCCTGAAGACAGATTATCAAGGACCGTGACCTCATGGTCAGCGTGCATCCTGTCCACAAGATAGCTTCCTACCTGCCCGATCCCGCCGGTAATAAGCACTTTTTTCATGAAACTATGACTGTTGGACTTAGTATATTAAATTACTCTATATTCCCTATGTTCCAAAACAACATTCAGTAAACCATTCAAAGAACTATCTCAGAAGTGCTGCATCTTAAAATAAAGACGGAAAGCCTGCAGCTTAGCAGATGCTTCCTGCACGATCAAAGGCCCTGGTAACGGTTGTGAATGCAGCCTTCTCCATACAATGGAGAGTGCAGAACATTTCCTCACGGGCACAATTCTCGTAAACATATATAGGACTACCACACGTTGCACATTTTTTCTCTACTAATTTCATTCGTACCACCTAAAGAGTGTCTCATATGTTGTTATTGCAGCTTGCAGATAGCACACATAAGAGCACATAACAATATACATGGACAATAACCCAATTGTCAAACAGTTGTAGAGTTCCGATACTATATAAATTTATGTCCGATGCTATAAATGATGCTAATGATGATGAGCAGAAAATAATATATAAATCCGAAGGATAAGATATTTATAATATCTTTCTTTCTCACAAAAAACGCCTGATACGGGGAAAGACTGAAATCTTTATATATTATTATATTTATAATTACTTATCCATCACTAGGTACATATATAATAAAATTGTAATGCAGTGGACTACTAAATAAGGATCACCTATGAGCAAAAGAGGATTTGAATGATGCTGAACCTGCAATCACCGTCAACACTTGTGGCCTTAGTCCTTGCAAGTAATTTCTTATTTCCCTTTATAGCGACCTATATATCGATGCCCTATTTCATAAAGAAGCTCACAGAAAAGGGAATCATTGCCAGGGATTACTATAAAAGGGAAGTTACAATGATCCCGGAAAGAGGAGGCATTGCCATCCTGCTTGTTGCAATGGTGTGTTTTTCACTTAACACATTATTCTTCAAATTCTCCACTACAAACTATGTTGTCCTCATAGTCATAGCCATGTTCGGGCTATTCGGGATCCTTGATGATATGGTGGACATCGGCAGGGTCACAAAGCTGCTGCTTATGTATTACTGTTCCTACCCCCTGATACAGTATGCCACTTATACAGCGTTCACTCTTCCAAGTGTGGGGAGCATAGAACTTGGCATACTCTACCTGCAGTTCATCGTGCCTACCTATGTGCTGGTGGCATCCAATCTTGTGAACATGCATTCCGGTTTTAACGGACTGGCTTCGGGACTTTCTGTTATTGTGCTCATATCCCTGATAATAAAGTCTATCCTTATAGGGGATGTTGACAACATCATTGCTGTGGTCAGCATAACAGGTGCTGCACTTGCCTATTTTATGTATGACAGGTACCCTTCAAAGATCTTCTGGGGCAACGTGGGATCACTTACCATCGGTGCAGCCATAGGTGTCATAATAGTGATACAGGGTTTCATTATAAGCGGATTCATAATGCTGATCCCCCACACGGTGAACTTCCTCATGTATGTCTACTGGAGAGCTATGAAGTTCCCGGTGGCAAAATTTGGAAAGGAGAGAGAAGACGGTACCCTTGAGGTACCAAACCCCCTTACCCTTAAATGGGTACTGCCTTATTATTACAGGGTAACAGAAAAGCAGGCCACATGGTTCATGTATGCGGTAACAGCTTTCTTCTGCATCATAGGCGTGCTGTTGCCTGGAAGATTCTGACCACATGGCATCTGTAGTCCATAAAGCAAAGTTCAGTTTATTCCTTGCTGAAAAGTTTGGCAGTTTCCCTGCCATCCTATGCCTGATGTATCCTTTTACAGGTTACATGCAAGGGAAGCTGGCAGGTCAGGAATAATGCCCGGGACAAAAGCATGTTTCTATGATCACTTTCATCTTGCGGTACTTATACAGAATATCAGTTTTGAGAATATCCGCCTTTAAAATCAGGCTAAAATCATAAACTTTTAATTATGTACACTTTAAGGCTGTCTACATTAAACAATATGCACTTTAAAGATCAGACTTTAACGATGTACTACAGTTTAACGATCACACTTTACGGCTTTACATCCGCAAGCCTTTCCAGATAAGCGATAAGTTCTGCGTGGTCCTTTACTAGCAGGTCGGCTTCCTGAAGTTTTGACCCGGCCAGGTATGTCGGTATGCCCACACAGAACATCCCTGCATTTTTGGCAGATCTTATTCCAAGGGGCGCGTTCTCCACGACCAAACATTCATCTTTATTAAGTCCAAGCATTGCAACTGCCTGGTTATATGGTTCAGGGTCCGGTTTCCCTCTGCTGACATCCTCTCCTGAGACAATTGCATCGAAGATCCCCGGATAGAATTTCTTCATGAGGGATGTGACAATGGTCCTGTCGGCACCTGATGCAACTGCAAGTCTGAACCTGTCCTTCAGGTAGCTGAGGCACTGGTACATACCCACAAATGCCTTTGCATGATTGTTCCTCAAAAAATGCTCTCTTTTCCTTTCAAGGATAAGATCGTACATCCCAGGTTCAGGTGTTCTGCCGGCCTTTTTAAAAAAGATATCTATCACACCTGCGTGGTTTGATCCCTCTATCTCATAGATATCCTCTTCGGTGACCTTGATCCCAAAACCGCTAAAAACATCGACCCATGCTTTAGCATGATAGGGCATCGAGTCTACAAGGACCCCGTCAACATCAAAGATAATACCTTTATACATAGCTTGTTCCTTGCATGTATCTATGATAAAAGTTGTGGGCTAAGCTGCAGTTTAATAAATACGGTAGAATGGCTACAGTAAAATGCTGCTTAAATACCCAATCGATAATGATTTATCCTAATATACGAAGTTCATATTATGGATGCAAAGGATGCTGACAGATCATTCAGGGTCTGTCCCAATTGCGGATACCAGCGAGGTTTTCATGTCTACCTCAAAGGAGTATCAGATGGAAAGAACAGGTTAGGGCTTATATGCCCAAGCTGCGGGCAGAGTTATGATATTGGCTGGCTTACAGCTGACATAAATGGACAGGGGCCGGAAAAGGAAGAGGCATATGACGAAAAGCTGTGATCGAAAGGAACATCAGCTCTTTTTTAGCTTTTCAATTCTCTTTCTGGTCTTTGCTGCATTATCTGTGTACTTTTGATGCAGGTCCTCAAACTCTTCTTTGCTGAGCTTATTTTTTTCCCAGTCCTCTTTGATCTTTTTGATTATGGCAAGTTCTGCATCATACAGGTTTTCAAGTTCCTCCAGCATATCGGGGTCGATGCTGCTTTTCTTACGATATATCCTATGCAGGAAAATAGCTATTACTATAATTGATATGGATCCTGCGATTATGCCTGTGTATCCGTCTTCTGTTCTTCTGTCCACGCCATGGTCTTTAAGAGTGATGCTGAATTCATCGAACTGTGGAGAATGCCATATGTAAGAACTATGGTCAGTTTCACTGGCCATCTCATCCGCCTGCAGCAAAACACCATCTCCTGACCTGATAACAGCTACCTTGCCTTCATCATGGCCCACTGTGATGATGAGCCTGGATATGGGGTATCCGAAGCTTCCCTGATGCCGGAGAACCTTTCTGAACACATTATGTTCTCCGCTATCCTGTATCACATACCTGATGCCATAGAGCTTAGGCATCCTGCCGGAGTCCTCATCTTCATGTGGTCTGAAATAGACAAGATCTCCGCTTCTTTCATAATCCACTGGTTCAACACTGGCGGTACCTGCCATGTCTGTTACCTGGAACTGCAGTATCTGTGCATTTTCAGGAACCCATAACACAAGCTCCTCAGCTGCCATATTGAGTGAATAGACAATTGACTCACTCACGATCAGAAGGTCATTGTCCTGGAAGTGTATCTCGATCAGATGACTGAACTCTGTGACCCCGGCTTGTAGGGGAATGCTCTTGTCCTGTAGGATATCATCGCTACTGTCATTTGCGTTATCCTGGACAGCCATGACAGAGCTGTTCAAAAGGATGAGACATGCAGATATCATAAGGAACAATCTCATGTATTTGCTTATGCTCCCTGTTGTTATCTTTAAGTCAGAAGGTCGTTTTTCTTTCATTATTATCACGGATGATCGATTATTATAAAAGCTGAATGAATGGGAAATAAAGTTATGTCTTATTGTGCATTATATATCTGTTATCCGGTTTATTTTATTTCTGGTGCCGGCTAAATGAAGACATTGCATATACATTTGTATCTCGCATTAATAAACATTATATATCTGTAGTGGAATGTAGAATGTCATGGACCCATTTACAGCAATTACATTAGCAGTTTTTTTGCCATTCATCCTGGCAGCTATATTACCTGCCGTTGAAAAAGTTCTAAAGGGGAATATCGGATGGTATGCATCCGCTGTTTCTTTCTTAAGCTTACTGCTGATCGCTCTGGCTGCACCTGAGATCATACACGGGGGTACCATTCAGAAGTCAGTGGAATGGCTTCCTTCAATGGGTATCGACTTCTCATTCTATATGGACGGCCTGAGCATCATGTTCGGTTTCATCGTATCCGGTATTGCTGTGATAATCATGTCATACTCCAACGGGTACATGTCAAAGAAAGAGGACCTTGCCCGGTACTACCAGCAACTGCTGTTTTTTATGGGTTCAATGCTTGGTATGGTCTTCTCTGCCAATCTGCTCCAGTTATTCATCTTCTGGGAGCTCACAAGTATCACGTCATTCATGCTCATCGGGTACTGGCGCAACAGACCGATGTCCGTGTACGGTGCAACCAAGTCACTTCTTGTAACCGCAGGTGGAGGCGTGTTCATGCTTGCGGGATTCCTGGTACTGAACATTATCACAGGTACATTCGACCTTGTAACCATCATGAACGATCCCTCGATCATAGCAAACATAAAAGCTCATGACCTCTTCCTTCCGGCACTTGTGCTTATCCTTATAGGTGCCGCATCAAAATCTGCCCAGGGTCCTTTCTACATATGGTTACCAAATGCAATGGAAGCACCAACTCCTGTCAGCGCGTTCCTGCACTCTGCTACCATGGTAAAAGCAGGTATCTATCTTATTGCCAGGATACACCCTATCTTCTCCGGAACAGAGGCCTGGTTCATACTGGTCAGTGGTCTGGGTATAATCACCATGCTTGCCGCGGGATTCCTTGCGTTCCGTCAGACCGATATCAAAGGGTTGCTTGCCTATTCCACGATAAGCCAGCTTGCATATATGGTGGCAATGTATGGTTACACAACTTACCAGTATCCCGGTATCGGGGTCGCATCCGCAACCTTCCACCTGCTTAACCATGCAACCTTTAAAGCATGTCTTTTCCTTGTTGCAGGTATTGTGGCACATGAAACTGCCACACGTGATATCTCTAAAATGGGTGGTTTACGTAAAGAGATGCCCATTACTTTCGTTATTGGTACAATAGCTGCTCTTTCAATGGCAGGTGTACCGCCGCTGAATGGTTTTCTGAGCAAGGAGATGTTCTATGAGAGCTCACTGGAAATGGGGCACCTGCTTGGGGGGCCATTTGAGATACTGATACCCTTATTTGCAGTTCTTGGAGGTGTATTCACCTTTGCTTACTCCATCAAGTTCATAGACGGGATCTTTCTGGGTAAAAGACGTAGCAGAGTATTACCAAAGCACATACATGAACCGTCTCTGGTCATGCTTGTCCCGCCTGCACTGCTATCAGCAATTGTGATACTTATAGGCCTCTTCCCGTCTGTTGCAGTTCAATATATAATAGAGCCGGCATCATCAGCTATACTGCTGGAGGATGTACATCTTCATGTATCACTTTGGCACGGCTTCACCACAGCCCTCCTGATGACGGTCATCACCTTTATTGCAGGCATTGCATTGTACAAAAGGTATGATGCCATTGCCGCCTGGCAGAACAGATTCAATGAAATTCATCCACGTTTCAGCGTTAACTATGTCTATGACAGTATAGTGGACGGGGCAAAGGGTAAAAGCAAGTCTTTTGCAGCTTTCATGCAACCCGGACCACTAAAGCCATACCTGGTATCCATGCTGCTCCTGTTCCTGTTCCTTGGGGCAGTGCCAGCCATTTTGGTGGCATCTGTGATCATCCCTGCAAATATGGAATTCGGTATATCCTTTTATGAAGGTTTACTTCTTGCAATAATGGTTGTCTCTGCCCTTGGTGCAGCAATCCTTAAAAAGTACCTTCATGCCATTATTGCAGTGTCAGCCCTGGGATATATAATAAGCCTTGTATTCATATATATGAGGGCACCTGACCTTGCAATGACACAGATATTGGTGGAAACGCTTCTGACAATAATATTCCTGCTGGTAATAGTCAAGGTGCCCCAGACTTTCACAGAGAAGATAGGAAGGTCTGTGCTTGTGAGGGACCTGCTCATTTCATCTGCCGTCTTTGCAACAATACTTGTCCTGCTTATGAATGCTTTCCAAGGTATCGCTTCACCATTTGAGTCCATATCATATTATTTCATCGAGAACAGTTTACCACTTGCACAAGGACGTAACATGGTAAATGTCATACTGGTGGATTTCAGGGGATTTGATACACTGGGTGAGATAGTGGTAATTTCCCTGGCCGGGCTGGGCGTCTATAATCTTATAAAGAGCAGGAGTGATGACACATGACTACACTTATTGCAAGAACCGTATCAAAGGCATGTTTGCCTATAATAATCCTGTTCTCGGTTTCCCTGTTACTTGCAGGACATGATAATCCGGGAGGCGGTTTTATAGGAGGTGTGATGTTCGCCACTGCCGTTTCATTGATGTATGTAGTCTTTGGCCTGAACTATATTGAGGCCCTTTATAATAACAACTGGGACAAATGGTTTGGAATAGGGCTGCTGGTAGCTTCCCTTACAGGTATAGGGGCCATGTTATTTGGTTATAACTTCCTCAGGAGTATGTCCATATATGCCACTTTACCTTTAGTGGGATCTACAAAGATAATCTCTACCACTTTCTTTGACATCGGGGTATATCTTGTTGTCATAGGTGGTCTGCTTTACATATTCAAATCCATGGGTGAGGACAAATGAACCATATGATCCTTGCTATTACAATAGCAATGCTTTTTGGCATTGGGACATTCATGATACTGAGAAAGGATATGATAAGAGTTGCAATAGGGATAACCATCCTGTCCCACGCAACGAATCTTCTCATTGTATCATCAGGGGCTTTTCTTGGGGACAAGGTGCCCATAATAACCGACCAGAATGCGGGCAGTTCATCAGGGTTTATTTTCACAGATGACCTCTCACAAGGTATTCTTGCACCAATTGTTTCAAACGGTGCGCAAGCCATCTATGTTGATCCCCTGGTCCAGGCACTAACGCTGACTGCAATTGTGATAAGTCTTGCTACGACTGCATTTTTGCTCATCCTTTGCTATCGTGTTTATCAGGAACATGGTACAACAGACCTGAGTGAGATAAGGAGGCTTAAAGGATGATCTTAATGGAACATGTTCCTATTATCCTGATAGCTTTGCCTATAATATTTGGGGCTCTGACGATTTTTTTCAGGTCGAGGTCAGCTTTGCAGAAAGCTCTGAACATAGGGGTTTTCTCTTTTCTGCTGCTGCTAAGTATGGTCCTCCTTTTCCATGTATGGGAGAATGGAATCCTTGTATATGAAGTGGGACAATGGGGTAAATATGGCATACTTCTGGTAGCAGACCTTCTGGGTGCCGGAATGGTTGTCCTGAGTTCCCTGATATCCCTTATGGCCATGATATATGCCACAGATTACATGGATCGCAAAGCTCTGGATTCAACGTTCTTCCCGCTTTTCAACCTCATGGTTGCAGGTCTGAATGGCATATTCCTCACAGGGGACATATTCAACATGTTCGTCTTCTTCGAAGTACTTGTACTGTCTTCCTGCGGGCTCATAGTTCTCACAGGACGTGGGGATCATACAAAAATGGCAGATAAGCTGGAAGCCATATTCAAGTATCTCATACTGAACATGGTCAGTATAATCCTTATGCTGGTTGCCATTGCTTCTCTCTATGCAACCGTGGGGACGCTCAATATGGCAGATATTGCAGTCAGGATAGCATTTCTGGCCGATGCGCAAGCACTACCATGGCACATACATGTCATTGCAATGATGTTTATAGTGGTCTTCGGATACAAGGCAGCATTGTTCCCGTTACACTTCTGGCTTGCTGACGTGCACCCTTCAGCACCTGCACCAATACATGCAATGCTTAGCGGCATGGTCATCAAGGTAGGGGTCTATGGAATACTCAGGGTTCATTACCTGATGTTCAGTGACGCTCTTTTCATGCTTCAGCCAATCCTTATTTTCCTTTCACTTATAACGATCGCCGTCGGTGCAACTTCAGCTATAGGACAATATGACCTTAAAAGGCTCCTTGCATATTCAAGTGTAAGTCAGATCGGTTATGTATTACTTGGTGTGGGAATGGGGACTGCTTATGCCCTGACAGCAGCTATTGTGTATCTTGTGAACCATGCCATTGCAAAATCAATGCTTTTCCTGGCAACAGGTGAAACGCTCTATCATGCAGGTACAAAGGATATGAGAAAAATGGGTGGATTCGCATCTTCAGCACCTTTCCTGTGTACCATATTCCTGATAGGCTCAATGTCAATAGCCGGGCTTCCCCCGGCGGGTGGCTTCTTTGCAAAGTTCCTGCTCTTTGATGCCGGCCTTTCAGCACAGTTCTATATTCCAATCGCTATAGCATTGATATTTGCGATCTTCACGCTTTTCTACCTGTTCAGGACCTGGCTGACCATTTTCTGGGGAGGGGTAAAAAGTCAAAAGAGTGGCAGATCCCATACACGCAATCCGACACCTGCTATAAAGTTTGCTTTATCAATGCTTGCATGTGTGGTTATATTCATAGGGGTTTACCCGGAGCCTTTGATAGTACTTTCCAACACCATCGCAGGACAGTTGCTCGATCCGCAACCATATATAACAGCCGTACTTGAGAGGGGTGTGAGATGAGACAATATATTGCCTATGCACTTACACTGGGAATTGTCTGGTGTTTTGTCAACGGAGAACTTAGCATATTGAATTTTATCGTCGGTTCCTTCCTGGGTTTGCTTACAATGGTATCTTTGAACAGACTATACAGTCTTAAAAAGGATACAAGCCTTAGGAATATCATACTCAGGATCCCAAAACTTGCAACTTTCATTACAATCCTTATGTTAGAGATCATAAAAGCAAGTGTACTGATGGCAAAGATAATACTTGGTCCCAGACTGGACATAAAACCCGGAATAATGGCAGTGCCTATAAGAGCATCAAAGGATGCATCCATAACAGCTATTGCTAACACTATCAGCCTGACACCCGGTACTATAACCATAGATGTATCAGATGATATGACAGAACTCTATGTTCATTTCATTGATATTTCTGACCCTGAAGAACTCAAGGCTTCGATCCGTGACAAACTTGAAAGATATGTATTGGAGGCCTTTGAATGAATTTGCTGGATGTGACACTTGTTATAATGACGATTTCAATAATCCCCTGTTTATACAGGATCCTGGTTGGACCAACACTTCCTGACAGACTTGTGGGTCTTGATGCAATGACTCTGGTTATGGTTGTTTTTCTTGGCGTATATTCATATGTGAAGGAGTCTCCTTTTTTTCTGGACGCAGCTCTTGTACTGTCAATAATAACCTTTGTTGGGACCATTGCAGTCGCAAAATACCTTGACACAGGGGAGGTGTTCTGAGCATGTTCGCAACAGCGATCAACATAATCGCAAATGCATTCTTTTTGATAGGCATATTGTTCGTTTTTGTAGGAATGGTAGGGCTGCTGAGATTGCCGGATGTATATAACCGTCTGCATGCAACCACAAAGATTGCAACACTAGGGACTTTCGGAGTGATGATTGCAATAGCCATTAATACCGGTTTTTCAGAAATGGGTTTAAAGGCCATTACAGTGGGCATATTCCTGCTACTAACGGCACCTGTTTCAGCACATATGATCGCAAGGGCTGCCTATAGGCATGGGACAAGACTGTGCGAAGGTAGCATAGTTGATGAATATGAACATTTCTGTAAAGAAACTGATAATAGCAGGACGCAGGTCCTTAATGACAAGAAGGGTTAATAATACGTGCCTTTGTAACTACTTTTTTTTCTATCCAATATAAAGGTATTTCTTTATACCATAGATTATATATTTGTAAATAGTTAAAATTGTTAATAGGGCTTTAACCATTTATGCCCTTTACTTTTTAATTGTAACTATTCAGCTTAGCTCATTTCAATCACACAGATATCTTCATCCACGATTAATTCTGTACTGCTGGAAGAAGTGAAATTACATTGAATATTGCATCAATAGGTTCAATCACATATAGAGTATTATGTAACTGTTCACCCAATTCGCCACAGCAAATTCCCGATAATCATGGCACTTTTTTCATGCCTGTTTTGTTGAACACTCATTGATAAAGGTACGATTTGTTGCATCAATGTACCCTCACCTCCATGCTAAATGTTCATTCGTCCCGTGACCGTGCCGAAGGCACAACTACGCCTGACAATAAGTACCAGGAAAACCTCCCATTGAGATTATTTCAAACCTCATTTATAGATTTTTATTTTTAGTGAACCATGTCTTTAATTCTGTATATCTTCATAA
>JARVGJ010000032.1 GCA_029762595.1 Methanolobus sp.
TAAGTAATACTCAGGGGATTTATCCTTTTTAATTTATTTGGTCAAAATAATATATGAAGTGGGTTTTCTACAGAGCCAGTATTCTTTTCATTTATATAGTGACATTGGGATCTTTGATTATCAAGAAATATATAATAAGAAATGCCATTTATTGAAAAAAATCACTTTATTGATTTTACAAAGGATGATTTGATTGAAGATATGTATGCTAACTACCGTCCATCCACCATTCGATACCAGGATTTTCCACAAAGAATCCAAGTCCCTTTTAAAACCCGGGCATTCGGTCACGATAATTGCTCCTTCAGAATCTGCAAATGAGGAATATGTAGATGGTGTCAAAATAATAAAGGTAAAAAAAGCTTCATCAAAGATTCTTCATCCTCTTACAATGGTGCGAGTTTTCATTGCAGGTTTGCGGGGTGATTTTGATGTGTATCACTGCCATGAACCAGGATCTCTGCTTGTTTGTACATTGTTGAAACTTATGAAAAGAAATAAACTGGTCTATGATGCTCACGAACATTATCCTTCATTAATGTCTGAAGATTCAATTTTTCCAAAAATATCTAAAAGGTCAATTTCTTTTTTTGTAGACACATGTGAAAAATTCTTATGTGCATCTGCAGATTGCATAATTACGGTAAATCACTCTCTTGAAGAAAGATTTCGCAATATCAAAGAGACAACGATACTTTTCAATGTTCCTAAGTTAGACATATTCACATTATCAAATCCTGCAATAAGAAGTAGAAGGATAGTATATGCGGGTAATGTGAGCAGAAAACGAGGTCTAGATAAATTATTACTTTCAATGCCACAAATTGTAAATAAATTTCATGACGTGGAATTGCTGGTTGTTGGCAAAATCTCGGATTCTAAGGAGTTTGAAAAGTGGGTTCATTCTTACACAGAAGATCATTCACTGATTCAAAATTTCAGGGTAACCGGATGGGTGCCGCATACTAAGGTGGTTGAATATATTGAAAAATCAGACATAGGCATTATCTTGTTCCAGCCCACCTACTACAATAACATAATAGGTCTTCCAAACAAACTATTTGAGTACATGGCCTGTGGCATTCCAGTGGTTGGAAGCAATTTTCCGGAAATACGTAAAGTGGTTGAAGGATCAGAATGTGGATTGCTGGTGGATCCCACTAATGTTCAGGAAATAAAGGATGCGATCCTCTGGCTTTTGGAACATCCTGATGAAGCAAAGCAAATGGGGAAAAATGGTCGTAGTGCCACGGAAGAGTTATATAACTGGGAGAAAATGGAACTACGTTTATTCAAAATATATGAGGATCTGGCATGAAAATACTATCTATCGTTGGAGCTCGTCCTCAATTCATCAAATGTGCTCCTCTGTCACGTGAAATTCGTAAAGGACATGAAGAAATTCTGGTGCATACAGGTCAGCACTACGATGCAGAGATGTCAGATGTTTTTTTCAAGGACCTCAATATACCAGAACCTAATTATAACTTAGGTATAGGTTCCAGTTCACATGCTGAGCAAACAGGAAGGATGCTCATTGAAATTGAGAAAGTGTTGATAGAAGAAGAGCCAGAAATGGTACTGGTGTACGGTGACACAAATTCCACTCTTGCAGGTGCACTTGCTGCATCCAAACTCCATATAAAAGTAGCACATGTGGAGGCTGGCTTGCGTTCATTTGACAGGAGAATGCCGGAAGAGATAAACAGGGTGATGACCGACCATATCTCAAACCTATTGTTCTGTCCCACAGAAACTGCAGTAACTAACCTGAAGAATGAAGGAATAATAGAAGGTATATACAAAGTTGGCGATGTGATGAAGGACGCTGTAGAATATAACAGGGACATTGCTGAAAAAAGATCGACAATTCTAGAGGACCTTAATCTTGTCCCAAAAGAATTCATGGTGGCGACTGTGCACCGTCCGTCCAACACAGACAGTATTGATAACCTGACATCCATAGTAAAGGCTTTTATTGATGTCGATGAGACCATAGTGTTCCCGGTTCATCCAAGGACCGAAAAATACCTGAAGGAATATGCTTTGTGGGATAAGCTATGCCAACATGTCAAAGTAATACATCCACTTGGTTATCTTGATATGCTAAAACTCATGTCGAATGCCAAAAAGATTCTCACGGATTCTGGTGGTGTGCAAAAAGAAGCTTATATGCTGGCTGTACCCTGTGTGACCATGCGTGAAAATACTGAATGGGTGGAAACTGTGCAAGATGGATGGAATGTATTAACAGGGGCTGATCATGAGAAGATTGTAAGTGCTATTGAGGTGTTTAGGGCTTCAAAAGTGAGGAATGAAATTTTTGGCTCTGGAAAGGTATCTATAAAAATATGTGATTTGCTCAATTTACATGTCCACTCATAACTTATTTGTCAAACGCGTTGGTTTAATTGGTTTTGTAAATTTAGGCTCTGTAGAAATCTTCATTTTGGCAACAATTATAATCGTGACATACCTGTCAATTTTATGCATTAATATCTTGAATTTGATCTCTTTTAATTGATTTCTGTAGCTTTTTGACCTTATCTCTTCTCCATCTTTCCTTTTCAGAACAGAAAACATCGTTTCAACCAGGTTTCTATTATGATACAATTATCTGTCAAATTCCCTCTCCATTTTTCTTCGATATTTTCCTTTAATCCTCTTCCTTTTTCTTAGTCTCAAAGGAATCATAGTTGTCGCACCCAATTACTCTATTGATAGTGAATGTAGGTCTTCTGAGTCGTATCCTTTATCCATTACATAGCACTTTGATCTGCGAGTTTTGTGGCATTGTTATAGCAATGCAAATTCATTTTTTGCATCATGTACAGGCTTGCCTGATATCTTGAAACCAGTGACAATGAAATTTGTAGCAAACAGAAATGCTTGTTTTCAGCAAAGATCTTCGTTCTTTTCCTGTTATCCAGAAATAATAATAGCCTAGAGTGACCACTTGTAAACCCACTTGAATCAATAGCATTGATTTCTCTTTGTTCCTCGTGAGAATAAAAAAGCTTTAATGTTTGTTGCAACAATCCACTGAATATATCGATTTCAATCTTGTAATGAATTTATGAAATGTAGTAAAATGTGGAACCTCTTTGAGCCCAATTCTCTTTTTGACTTTATCCATTAATTCTACAGTTTCAACTATATCTTGATAATCCTCATCGAAATCCTCTTTTAACAAAAACAATTCCAAGAGCTGGTGTTGAGTATATTTCCTCTTAGAATATTTACAAATATAGATTTGAAGGTGTGAGTTTCATGACACAGCTAACCCTGTATCAACAAACTTTAAGTATTTATTAGGCAAGCCATTAAATCAAATATTTAATCGGAGTTCCAGATTTCCAATCCTGAACAAACACAATCAGCCCTTTTGTTTTTTCGGTAGCAGATAATGTTCAAGGAATAAATGCTTTTTAAATTATTCTGTCAAAATAAAATACTAAGCGGGTATTATCAGAGTCAATATTAAGTTTAGATAACATATAAAGTCTTTTTTCTACATAGACATCATTACCTATATTTTAATTGAAGCATAATCTTGCAAAAAAGATGAAATATGTGTAGTCTACACAAAAAAGACAAAATTGTTAGTTGTTTTGCCAAATAGTATTTAAAGTGTATCGACATAATAATTTCTATATCTGGAAGATTTTCTCTTCCAATCTATAGTTGCAAATGTTCAAACAAAAAACTGTTCCACGCTGACAGATGTGTTCGGAGGTGGCAATACCAGTGGAAGAATTTTTAAGACAATAGGGAAATAAATAATCTATCAAATTGTTTGACATAAAAAGACTTCAATCAAAAAAATGCCAATGTATCTGAGGAATGTGAGTATGCATGGTTTCAAATAGCACCATTTTAGAACAATTTGTTGAAATTGAAAGTAAATCAAATCTATGGAATCATGAAATCAATGGCATTCATCTATGGCCAATTATTCGAACAGACACCTTTGTATTTGCTTACAATAAGACCAAAGGTTATTGCACGGCCCACGCAAACACTAATAAAACTAATTTCGTCAAACCCCGTTTTCTTATGAATGCTCTTAAAGCTCAACTTTTTTTTATTGTAAACAAAAATGATTATGACTGCCTGTTCACCACTACCAAAAGATATCTTTCAGAATCCGGCAATTATCATAATTATTTTTATGAACCATATATGTCTTTATTTTCAAAACCTCTTATTTTTGAAAGCAGTTTCCAGGGCCAGACCCAACAACCATGGGAAAAGGAAGAGAAATACCTATTTGATTTTATTATACTGTCCTCTGCACTAAAAGCTGTGATAAAATTACAACTTAAGCAGAGTAAATACAAAAAAGAAATATCAGAATTCGCATCTCTAGTATGCCGATCCTTTTTAATTCCAGATTATTATCCACAATTAAATGAAATACTGAATCGAAGGTTTCACAGCATAAAATACATGAAATCCTATATAAACAAAATTTGCAATCGTCTTGATGGAAAGATTGCTTTCATACATTGTGCCTCTTATATTTCATTCCACGGGCATGGAGAAATAATAAAAAGTTTAAGAGAAAATGGAATTACTACGATTGAATTACAACATGGGTATGTTGGTAAGGAACATCCCGCGTATAATTATGCAACAGGAGGTGCACAATCAATTGCTAAAAAATATTTACCAGATTATTATCTAACTTTTGGTCAATACTGGAATAAACAAATACAAACACCAAGCAAAGTAATAACTGTTGGAAATCCTTCCTTTAATAGTTCCAGAGATTTTCATGAAAAGAATTGCACTGTTGACCTCAATTCGATCCTGATAATATCTCAGGGTACGGTCACCCCTAAAATGGTCAAAATCGCTACATACCTCTCAAAAGTATTTCCGGAAAGACTAATTATTTTCAAACTACATCCCGGAGAAGTGCCCTTTAGAGAACGGTATGAAGAACTTAATCAATTTGAAAATATAGTAATAAAGACCTATGATGATATATATGAACTCATAGCATCAACCAAAATAATCGTGGGCTATAATTCTACAACACTCTTTGAAGCAATGGCATACAGCAATAAAAGAATCTTTGTCTTGCATAATAATTTAATACCAGATTCAATAGGATACAAATTTTCTGCATGCGAGGAACTGAGAAATGCAATTTTAAATCCTAAATTAGGATATTCTACAGCAGACTCCTCGTATTTCTGGGAGCCAGACTGGGAATCTAGGATATCGGAGTTTTTAGGCGGATTGTAGCAGAAGTGAAAGTCGATTTATTTGTGATGTAAAAGTGATTTAAAGAATAATATCTCTTCATGCCGGAAAGTCTTTAATGCGTACATCAGTGCAAAATATATAGCAGCACAAAATACAATAGTTAATAATATATTGTGCAATCCTGTTGGCTCATAGATAATGATTGGTATGATCATCAAAGAAGAGGAAAATAGACTCTTTAATATTGGTCGCAGGCTCATATCAAAGGGAAGCATTTTGGTGGAATAAAGAAACGTTATTATAAAACTGAAACCAAATGATAATAGGGTTGTAAAAGCTGCTCCTATAATTCCAATATAAGGCACAAGAAGGAAATTCAATACAAGGTTTAATATTGCAGCTATTATCCAGATCTTGCCGCTAATATGTGTTTGTTTTTCAAGAGTTATAATTTGTGTGACTATTGCATAAGCTCCAAATATAAGCATACTCACAGCCATAAAAGGTGTTATAAGGTATCCTTTTTCCGCAATTTCCGGTGTTGAAAGTATTGTTAACAGAGGTTTGGACATTATCGATAAACCAAAAGTGGCAGGTATTCCAATTATCATGAAGTATTTGAAAGAATAGCCAAGTATATGTTTGACATTTTTAATTTGTTTATTGTCATAATTCTCTGAAAGAATGGAAGGTAGCAAGAATGTGAGGGGTGAGACAAACATTTTCACAATTCCTCCAAGTGCGTAACCTGGAGAATAATAACCTACCGAAGATGCACCGAGTAAAATACCAATCACATAACGGTCACTGGAGTTTACCACCCAGCTTGAAAGATTGCCAGGGACAGTGGGAATTCCAAAATTGAGGTATTCTTTCATATTATGGAAATGAGGAACTGCAAATCCCACATCATTATAAACCTGGATTGTTAAAATTATAAATAATATAATATCAATAAGCAGTAAACCATATACTGCACCAGTAATCCCATATCCACTGAATACAAAATAACCAACTATAAGAATCATCAATAAGGTCTTGGCCAACATTATGATTGAATATTTGTTTATGTATTGTTTTGCTCGAAGATAATTTATGAAAAATAGTATCAAACATTCAAAGAAAACTATCACTACCAATATCTGTGCTACCAGCAAGTTTCCTTCAAATAGTATATTCGCAATTTTTTCAGAAAAGAGATATAATATGATTGAAGAGAATATAGTTGATGAGATTACAATAGTAAATATAGAATAAAAAGTTTCCTGCAAATCATTCTTGTTTTCAATAGCAGGAACATAGCGCACCATGGTATAGGGGAGACCAAAAAGCGCAATTTGGGGGACGATACCAATAGTTATCATTATTTGTGCCCATATACCATAATTTTCAATAGAAAGGTTTTTTGTCAGGATTGGGAGTAAAATCAATCCTTGTAAACCTACAACTAATTGGGTTAAGCCTACAAGTCCTACTCTACGGGCAAAAAGATGGGATTGGGTCATGTAACTGTTTCTACTAAAGATCCTTCATATAAATATGTGATTGAATATAATGTTTCGATACTTCAAGGCCATCAAATTAGGTCATCATTCCCTCCATTCTAATTTGATAATTATTTTTCTTAAAAATATCTTGCCAAGTCAATTTTCTCAATCTTGTTTTGTAAATTTGCCAGTATCATTAACTTGTATGCCACAAATCTTAGGATCGAATATAGCTCTCTACTATCCTTTTGTATTTTTCTCACATCAAAGGTAACCCTACCTTTGATGTGGCCATTTGATCTTTCGATAGGTTGTCTCGTCTTTTTCTTTTCCTCAAACTTTTCATCTATCAGCGTCTGGTTTCGCAGGTACATCCCCACCTGTTGCTTTCTTCCATTTTCGTATAGCAATTCGAGTTTCTTTTCTATTGGCATGTGTATTGAACCTCCTTTTTTCCACAGCTTGTTCACCCAGTGATTAATTCTTTCAATTGTCCCCTCCCTGTTAATCACTGCATTACATTTTGGCGGGATAGTTGGGGCAACTTTCAAGTAGTACCATACATCAGCATGATTTTCGAATGAATCATACCCTGAGTCCAAGGCATAGGAATCAGAGCAAATATTGTAATTCTTTAAGAAAGCAATATGCTTATCCATTTCAGGCGAATCATTAGCCAATCCATTTGTGTAAGTCATGTACAATGGGAAAACGCCTATCAATGTGATGTGAGCTTTATCCATTTTACATCCATAGTGAGGATTATAATCACTGTGTTTGTCGTATCTTGAGGCTTCAAGAGGGGTAGAATCTGTTTTTAGATCTTTGTCTTTAGTGAGTTTAATAATTCTCTCTGCTATTATTCCCATGATGTATTGAAGTCCTTCCTTTCCTAATCTGTATTTTATAAAATGATGAAGTGTTGCTCCTGTGGGCAATGAAATATCTCCATTGTCATCAACAAAATGAAAAAGCAGAGCTTCTTCATCTGAAATAGATGAAATTGTTTTGTTGAAAGAAAGATCTCTGAAGCATTTGACAACAGTGAGTTTTATCATAGAAGAAATACGATATCTGAAATGCCAGTCTTTATTGGAATAATGGTTATTTTCAACATGCTGTGCGATGTCGTTAATATTAAGAAAATGTAGCAATCGGCAAACTGACACATTCTCTTTACCAATATCGTTTCGAATGGAGTCCTCAAAGAGGACTCCCTTGTACACAGTATAAATATCCTCCATGAGACTGGCCAAATTTATACTATTTATATCTTTGGAGGGAGCTGATGCTATTTTTTAGTGGAAACAGGTCTTAATGAAAAAAGAGGTAGCTTTTTAAATCAAAACTCTAATTTGACGTTCTCACTTCACATTGTTTTGGTTAGCAATCTTTTTTTAATAGAAGATTGTTTTATACAACATTAATTTACTAATCTATAATGGGATTATTATGAAAGATATCTTCTATGGGAAAAACATCCTTCTTACAGGTGGAACCGGCTCTTTCGGACACAAATTCACTGAAATAATACTAAACAATTATAGTCCGAAGTCATTAAGAATCTATTCAAGAGGGGAATATAACCAGTATCTAATGCAACAGAAGTTTGAGGATGAAAGGTTAAGATTTTTAATTGGTGATGTGAGAGATAAAGATCGTCTCTACCGTGCAATGAATGATGTCGATATTGTGGTGCATGCTGCTGCATTAAAACAAGTGCCTTCATGTGAATATAATCCAATTGAAGCAGTCAGGACCAACATTGATGGTACAGTCAATGTAATCGATGCAGCCATCGATAACAATGTTGAAAGAGTGATGGCTATTAGTACGGATAAGGCTGTTCACCCTGTAAATTTATATGGGGCAACCAAAATGGTTGCTGAGAAATTGTTTGTCCAGGGAAACACTTACTCTGGGAAAAGAAAAACTAAATTTAGCTGTACAAGATATGGAAATGTGATTGGAAGCCGGGGTAGTGTGATACCTCTTTTCCAAAAACAAAAGGAAGAAGGAACTCTGACAATTACCGATGAAAAAATGACACGGTTCTGGCTGACCTTGGATCAGGGTGTGAATTTTGTAATTACTTCTATGGAAAAAATGCAGGGTGGAGAAATATTTATCCCGAAGATTCCAAGTATGAAAATAACAGATCTTGCTGATGCTATTGCACCAGAGGCCAAAAAAGAGTTTACCGGCATCAGACCTGGAGAAAAACTTCACGAGATAATGATAACTGAAGATGAGGCCAGACACGCAAAAGAATTTCCAGATTATTTTGTTATAGAACCCGAACAACTTTTCTGGGACAAGAATGAAAATGTTGATGGGAACAATCTTCATGAAGGTTTCAGATATTCAAGTGACATAAACACAGAGTGGCTTACTGCAGAAGATCTAAAAGAAATGTATTGATGATTCTATGTTTTATGAAAAATTGTCCAGACAAAAACACATCCGGGAAGATGGCTGGTTGTCCGAGCTGGTCTCTATGGACTATGAAGATGAACCTTTTAATTGTCTTCATACCTATGTTGTTTCTGTAAACCCTGGTAAAATACGGGCAAATCATTATCATAAACATAAGGAAGAATGGATTGCAGCAGTTGCAGGAAAAATCACGTTGTATCTGAGAGATGTTGAGTCTGGAGAATTGGAAGAGATTGTGTTGGATACCTCGAACAGTTCTTCTTCCATAATATATATCCCTCCCCTTGTCGCACATGCTGTATATAACGGAACAGAGAATGAAGCAAGTTTGATCGTTTTTAGCCTAAGCCCGGAGGATAAAAATGACACAATTACCTTTGAGGTGTTGAAATGATTCCTTATGGCCACCAGTCTATTGATGAAAGTGATATTGAAGCAGTTATTGATGTTTTAAGAAGTGATTGGTTGACTACTGGTCCTAAAGTCAAGCAATTTGAAGATTCTCTTTGCGAGTATGTAGGATGTGATTATGCCACGGTCGTTAATAGTGGCACTAGTGCACTGGATATAGCAGTGGCTTCCCTTAATCTTCCAAATGGTTCAGAAGTAATCACAACTCCTTTTACCTTTGTCGCTACAAGCAATTCATTGATTTATAATAATTTAAAACCCGTTTTTGCTGATATCAAAAAGGATACCCGGAATATTGATCCTGATGATATTAGAAGTAAGATCACTTCCTATACAAAGGCCATAAGCTATGTTGATTATGCCGGGCAACCATGCGAAATAGAGGAAATAAAAGAGATTGCAGAAGAGTTCGATATGTATCTTATTGAAGATGCATCGCATGCTCTTGGTGCAAGTTATCATGAAAAAAAGATTGGTAACTTTGCAGATCTTACTGTTTTTAGTTTCCATCCGGTAAAACCAATCACTACAGGGGAAGGGGGAGCAGTAGTCACAAACAATGCTGAACTTGCAGAGAGGGTCCGTCTTTTGCATAACCATGGAATTGACAAAAGTGCAACCGATAGATATGGGCCTGATGCAGGATGGGCTTATGATATGAAGGTTCTTGGCCGCAATTACAGGATGACAGATCTTCAGGCAGCCCTTGGCATTTCTCAACTAAAAAAATTGGATAATTTTATTGAGAGGAGAAATGAGATTGCAGACCTTTATAATGAATTTCTAGGTGACTGTGAGTTTGTTGAAACGCCGATAACCAAAGAAAATGTGGTTCATGGCTGGCATATTTATACGGTATTACTTGATGAATCAATTAATAGAAATGAATTCTTTAAATACATGCGAAAGAATGAAGTTGGTGTGAACGTCCATTATATACCATCATATCATTTCAGTTATTACCGTAATAACTTTAATTTCAATGAAAGAGATTATCCTGAAACAGAGGATGTATTTAACAGAATTGTTACTCTTCCAATACATCCAGAAATGAAAAGAGAAGATGTAGAGTTCGTGATAAATACTCTAAAAGAATGGCAATAAATATTCGAGGTGATCTGCATCAAAGCCGTTGCAATAATACCTGCAAGGGGAGGGTCAAAAGGAATCCCCAGAAAGAACATCAAAGAACTGTGTGGAAAACCACTCATTGGCCATATTATAGAGGCGGCATTGGATGTAGATGAATTAGATCGGGTTATTGTATCTACCGAAGATGCTGAAATTGCATGTGTTGCTAAAAAGTTTGGTGCAGAGATTCCCTTTATCAGATCTGAAGAACTTGCAAGGGATGAAACTCCTACATTACCTGTATTACAGCATACTGTAGAGTATCTTGAAAAAGAGGAAAATTATTATCCAGACATCATTGTCTTATTATATCCCACATCACCTTTACTTATCAATGAAAGGATATCAGAGGGAATTAAACTTATTAGTAAAGGAAATTTTGATTCGGTCATAAGCGTAGTTGAAGATAAAGGGCATTACTGGATTGAAAATGAGGATGTATATGCACGTTTATATCCTAAAGTATTGAAAAATCGTCAATTGACAAAACCACTGTTTAAAGAGAATGGTGCATTTTATATTTGCAAACGAGAAGTTTTGATGGAGAAGAATCTTCTTGTAGGAAACAGTGTTGGTTTTGTAGTAATGCAGGATAAAGAATCAATAGATATTGATGAACCATTTGATTTTGAAATTGCTGAAATATTAATGAATAAAAGCACTTCATATTGTAAATGATTTTGTTCAAGGTCAACATATTATACTAAATAGAATGAATCTGTTGCAAAATATCTCAATGTAACTGGGATGTATATAATGCCCGATTTAAGAAAAAACTTCATGATAGGATATGATGTAGGACTTAAAAATTTTATAAGTCTTACAGAGGAAGAAAAAGAACTTGTGAGGAATTGCAGAAACAATATTAATGTCAGAAAATGGATGTATTCTGACACCATAATTTCCCCTAAAGAACACAAGTCTTTTATTGCTAATTTAAAAAACGACGATAAAAATTATTATTGGATTGTTCAAAAAAGGCAGGAATACGTAGGTGTGATTTCTTTGAACAACGTAAATATGGATCATAGAAATGCTTATCTTGGAATTTATTCAAACCCAGTTTGTAAATTTAAAAGCAAGGGAACTTTACTTATAAGGTGTCTCAAACATGTGTCTTTTAGTATTGCTAAACTTCATACATTGAAACTTGAAGTTATGGAAACCAATGTAAAAGCTATAAATTTCTATAAAAAATCCGGTTTCAAAGAAGAAGGCAGATTAAAAGAATTTATTTTTAAAGATGGGAATTGGTGTGATATGATTGTTATGGGAATTGTAGAAGGAGATGGTATAGATGGAAATGAAAATAGGGAATAAATATATTGGAGATGGCAATTCTCTCTTCATAATAGCTGAGCTATCTGCCAACCATCTACAAAATTATGACCTGGCAATCGATACAATAAAAGCCATAAAAGAATCTGGGGCTGATGCTGTCAAAATTCAGACATATACTCCAGATACTATTACCATGGACTGTGAAAACGAATACTTCCAAATCAAACAGGGTACTATCTGGGACGGAAAGACAATGTACCAGCTTTATAAGGAAGCATACACTCCATGGGAATGGCAACCCAAACTCAAGAAAATCGCTGAAGAGATGGGACTTATATTTTTTTCATCGCCATTCGATAAAACTGCAGTAGATTTTCTTGAAGGAATAAATGTTCCTGCTTACAAAATCGCTTCCTTTGAAATTACAGACATTCCTCTCATAGAATATGTTGCATCGAAAGGAAAACCTGTGATAATTTCTACAGGTATTGCCAGACTTGCAGATATTGAAAAAGCAGTAAATGCATGTAAAAGGATGGGCAATAAACAGATAGCACTTTTAAAATGTACTTCTGCATATCCCTCTCCTCTTGAAGAAATAAACCTCAATACAATTCCAAATCTCAAAGATACTTTCAAAACCGTTGTAGGACTATCAGATCATACACTTGGAATCTCTGTGCCGATAGCTGCTACTGCACTCGGTGCTAAAATAATTGAAAAACATTTCATACTGGACCGTGACATTGGCGGACCAGATGCTCAGTTTTCACTTGAGCCTCATGAATTCAAAGATATGGTTGATTCTGTAAGAGATGTTGAAAAAGCACTGGGAGAAGTTAGTTATGAGCTTACAGAGAAAATAAAAAGGAGCCGGGAGTTCTCACGTTCTCTTTTTGTAGTGAATGACATAAAAAAAGGAGATGTTTTTACCGATAATAATGTACGTTCCATAAGACCGGGATTTGGTTTGCACCCATGCCATCTTTCTTCTGTAATAGGCAAAAAAGCACGAACAGATATTCAACCAGGAACTCCTTTGAAATGGGATTTGATTGAATGAATTTTGGTTTGAAACTCTGGTCTACCAATGCAGATGTTATTGACAAAGCGGCTGCCCTTATAAATGAAGATGTCTTCCAGTATATTGAACTCACACCAATCCCAAATACTGAAATAGATCCGTTCCTGAAGCAGGATGTTCCTTATGTGATACATATCACTACTGAAAGACATGGTTTCAACATTGCTGATGAGAGTAAATGGGATTTTAATATTCAAGTTATTGATGAATGTATAGAGTGGGCTAATAAACTGAATGCAAAATATCTGGTTTTGCATCCGGGATTTGGCTCCATTGATAAGGCACTGGACTTTCTGCAAATGATAGATGATGATAGGATTTTAATTGAAAATATGCCTAAAGTGGGACTTTATGATGAGCAAATGATAGGTTATTCGCCGGAACAGATTGAATCGTTGATGGGATCAAAATTTGGACTCTGTCTGGACATGAATCATGCGGTCAAAGCTGCAATTAGTTTAGGGCTGGATTACAAAGATTTTATATCGGAGTTTATGGAATTGAATCCTTGTTATTTTCATATTGCAGATGGTAGATTGGATTATGAGAAGGATGAACATTTAGCGATTGGGGAAGGCGAATATGATTTTGAATTTTTAAAGAATCTGATGAGATTTGCAAGTAATGCTCAGGTTACATTCGAAACGCCAAGGGTGGACTTAAGTTCCTTCTCAGATGACATTCGTAATATGAATATACTAAACCAGATTTCTACAAATAGCTAATTCTACTACATGTGTCATCGGTTAAGCCCACCATTCGTCTCTAAATCGTTGTCTATTGACATGCGGATCAAGTGCTTGACTCGAATACACTTCCATAAACATTTCAAGCGACATTTCGATTCCACAATATTTTAATATTGATCGAAGTTGATCACTAGCATTCTCTGAGAATATCGTGCTCCATCGCAGTTGTGTATACCTTAACTTCATCTCTTTTTCATTGTGACTTCTTACAATTGTGTATATCCTTCTACTAACAAGGAGTGTCAACATTGCTATCCATATGTATGCTTCAACAATATTGGAATTGGTTGTATTCACAACATCCATTGCATACCTGCTTTTGAGTTCCTTGAATACCAATTCAATATCCCATCTGGCTCCATAGAGCTTTGCAATGTCTTCTGCATCCAGTACATCCGATGGAATGTTGGTGATATATGTGTGATATTCTTGGGTCTCTTTATTCATTATCGCGATCAATCGAAATTTTTCGGTATCGTTTTTCTGCTTGCCATTATAAGTTCGACGTTTAAAACAAACTTCAACATCTACATCGAGAACCTGTCTTTTCAGATGAGGTAACACTTCACTTAGGTATTTTCCTTTGACATCGATACTTCGACCTCTGTGGACACTGTTAACATTGACGATCAGTGGATCAGCTTTTTTCTTCAATCTGGACACAAAATATCCACCATTATCCTGAATCTTTGCGAATAACTGATGCTTATAGAATCCAAGATCAATGAGGAGGATTCTATTCTTGATCCATGGCCCCATACGCAATGTCTTCAACTCGTTAGTGCTTTCAGCATAAAGAGCTACATTTTTCGGTCCATCGGCTACTGCACTTACCAGTAATCCTACCTTTACACCTGCAGCTATTGTCCTTGTCCTTGCTGCAGGCCATTTTTCAGATAATGAACTATGTAGACGAACAATGCTGCTATCCTGAATCAGTACATCTTCGAATTTGGAAAGCTTCTCCGACAGATGTTTGTTTTGCTCTTGGGCAAGTTGTTCGATCCCGTGCATAACGCAAGCTCTCAGAAATGCTACCAGTTCAGGAGTAAAACGTTCATACCAGCTACCATCACTTAATTTCTTAGTAGCTGCTTTTTCATAACTGCGTTTCAGACTGGCCAAAGTGTGCTGAAGTCGAACACCAAATCCCAGGGTCAGAACCCAAAACATTATCACAGGATCTATTTATCGTTCCCGCTTTACCAGACCTGTTTCGTGAGCAGTTTGCCGTAGCCAATCAGGAGAGAAAATGCTACAAAGGTTTTTCTCAATAATTTGTGGATCATTTACCATTATTGTCCCCTCAGACAATAAAACAAAGGTAGTAGAGTATATAAATACCAAAGTTTGGGATAGAAATCCTGTCAGAATCGGTGATATTAGAAAAACAGTGTCACCTGACTAGTTTTGTTTCTTAACCGATGACGCATGAATTCTACTATATGGTCATGAAAACCACTGTATCCATTATATAATTGTAACACACACACACATATATGTATATATA
>JARVGJ010000033.1 GCA_029762595.1 Methanolobus sp.
GATTAAAGTTTAATTTTAAGCTAATGAAAGCATAAAATGTAACTGAAAATTAAAAACATGGGTTAATCTGAATCCTCTATAATATGAGTGAAACTAAAATAGGTTTAAGCGAAAACATAACTGCAGTAATTGCATACTTTTTTGGCTTGATTTCAGGTTTGATCTTCCTGATCATCGAGAAAGAAAACATGTTCGTACGCTTCCACGCAGCTCAGTCCACAGTTTTGACCGTAGCAGTGATCATCCTGTCATTTGTGGTTTCAATAATTGCATTGATACCAGTTATTGGATGGATAATTGCAATTTTATCAATGTTTGTATACTTAGCTGTATTTGTACTCTGGATATTCCTTATGTATAAATCCTTTACTGGTGAAATGTACAGGCTGCCATTTATTGCAGACTTCGCTGACAAATTAGAGAGTGCTTTCTGAGATCATTGATTATAATTATTTATAATTAGTAGTATTATTGATCCAGAAAAATGCTCATGTTTTAAGATCAGATGTTTGCTGGCCAACAAGGCCTTTAAACACTTTTTTTCATATTTAATGTTATTTATCTGCAGTGCAAGATATGTGCTCATATACCATATATCTCTGAGCCTTTCCTGACCTTCTCAATGTCCCTGTCAATAACAGAGAGCCGGTTCTTGTCAACTTTCATGCCTGCAAGGCTCTCGATGAACCATATGGATTTGATATGGTCATCGGGAGTGAGTTTCCAGTCGGGTTTCTCCATGTAAAAATCAATTCCTTCGGCATAATTGAGCAGCTCCATTCTCACCTTCTCAGTAAGCCAGCCAAGCTCCTCATAATAGGAGAGTATATCCGGGAGATTATTACGACCGACAAGCTCCATCAGAAACTCAAGCCATTCCATACAGAGTTTCATGTTGCTTGAATTCTTGACGATATTTGAAAGATGTACATTCTGCCCAGATCCCTTATAGCTTTTGGCGCCCATTTTCTTCATTTCATTGTCCACATACTCAGTGACAGAGTCTATCCTTTCAAAGATCTCAACATGCTTCTGCTCAGACTGCTGCCTGAAGTCCATAAACTCCGAAGAGAGTTTGCCCATGCCATCAACTAAAGTGGATATTGACCTTGAGAACTCCATTGAGGTTGACCGCATACCATCCTGTGACTTTTCCACAGTACTTATCCGGGAACCTATCCCATCAAGTTTTAGATCCATGGAATCCATACGGAGCAAATTTGATTCATTCCCCTGGACAGACTCGTGCAATTGCTCAAGCAATGCTGTATAAGAGTTAACAAGCTCAGAAATATTTTCTTCTATCCTGGACAGGTCCGACCTGATAGAAAGATTATCGCTTTGCAGTGCCCCAAGCACTGATTCAAAAGCACCTATCTTACCATTAAAGGAATCGACCTTCTCTTCGAGACTGGAAAATTTCGAAGCACTTTGCAACATAGCCTCTTCGCTGGACATCACAAAAGAAGAGAAATTGCTGTCAATATCAGAGACCTTAGATGATAAATGCTCAACATCACCACGTATGGAATCGAACTGCATATCAATACCAGAGATGTTCTCCTTAAATTCACTGAGCTCATCTTCAAGGCCATTTATCTTTTTTCCATCAATCTTTACTGCATCCCCTGATGCGACCGGGGTCCTCTCTGAAGCAAATGTAGCAGATGATGATGTTGCAACATCAGCTATTACCGCTTCCCCATCAGCACTCACTCCCATAATATCCCCGGTTTTGTGTAAAAGTTCTGATTCCGTTTCAAAATCAAAGGGAGCGAAAGGATCCTCAGAAACGTTTGCATCAATTTTGTATTCAGGCTTCATATCCATTACAGGATTTTCTATAGGAGTAACTTTCCTTATGTCATATGCAGGTCCAGCATCATGGTTCACTGCAAAAGGATCACTACCTTTAAAAGATGCCCCGTCTTTTGCCTTATCCAGTGGTTCCATCTTTTCCAGAGGTGATGAGAAAGGATCTGCCAGCGGATTTGCACGGTTGATTCCGGACTCATTATCAAAAGATGATCTTTGCATAGTATTTTTGTTCCCGTCTGAATAAGGACTATCATCTATGGAGTCACCCCCCATATCCTCCATCCTTTCGATCAGACTTTTTCCCTTGGTCAGGTTCCTGAACAGATCCCTGGCAACAGCAGAAATACCTTCAATGTTCTTTTTTAGTGAATCCACATTGATGTGCTGCAGGAGGGCGTTTTGGACCCCGGCGGCGTTTTCAGAAGATTCACCCCTGACAGCAGCAGGGTGAGCAAAAGGATCGGAAAAGTCCTTTTCGCTAGCAAATCGATCAGAAACAATGTGATCTGGGCTGAAAGGATTTACGCCCTGCGAAGCAGTCTCAAAAGGATTGACATCACCGGAGTTGGCACCAAAAGGATTTGGAATTGATTGAGTGTTTAAACTAGGATTTGCATTATTCTGAACAGAGCTGAAAGGAGTGGAACCAATTGAACAGATACCAGGAGGGGCAGGAATAGAAGGATTGGGTGTGAAGGGATTAGCATCTTCAGGAACATTCCCAAAAGGATTGACAGCAGCCGGGGTGGGAACAGATTCATCTTGCAGGTGTGGGCTTACACTCCCGGGACCATTTCTAAAAGGATTGAAAACTACCGGGCCATTATCAGAGGAATCAGGAAACGATTGATCAGCCCGGGATTGCTCTGCTATCTCCGGACCATTAACAAAAGGACCCGCATTCCCGGGTTTTGTACTGGAAGGAGGGGAATTGGCCTGGGGAGGAGATACAAAAGGATTTACTTTGGACTCATTCGGTTCTTCCAAAGAAGAAACTGTATCGGGGGAAGATACTAAAATGGGACCTGATCCTTGCAAAATCTGTGAATGACTTTCAGAACCCTTCGATTTGATATCATCACTGGTGGGTATAAAAGGTTCAAATAAAGGAGGAGGTGATCTTTTTCGAAGAGAAGGGCCATCTCCATCCGGAGATGTTACGGACAGGACTTTGCCACCAACGGATGACTCCGGATTAAAAATATGTTTTGCAGGGTCAGCCATTGGACCTTCATTCGTTTCATGGGAATTAGGTATATTTAAATCATTCAGGAAAGGAGCTAAAGCATCGGATGAAGGAGAACTCACCTTTTTTAACATCGATAGCTCAGTTTCACTTTCAATGGTCCCGGGAATTGATAGGTCAGGTAGGTTACCAAAGGAAGGGGGCATTCTTGCCGCTTTTCCCGTAGATAATACGGCATTTTCACTTAGTTCTATCTTTGCTTCTTCCATAGAGACATCAGCAAAAGCATTCGCCAGGATATCCGGAATAGTAGGATGAGGATGTGAAGTGCTTTTGCTATCCCCAAAGGTACCTGTTGCTGATAATTTTGCATCCTCAGTTGCTGATGACATTGCCTCTGCTGTTTTTTTATTTTTCAATGGAAGTTCACTCATAGAAACCAACTATTGACACAAAATATTATTATAAATACAATATAATTATATGCAGGATTTTTATATAAGAGTTACTCCTGGCAAGCAAAGGTAAGCAAAGTACTTTACAAGGAAAATACTGCAAGACTAAAAACATTGAAGAACAAATTCAGGGTTGAAGTCAGAGTAAAAGAAATAGGCGCACGGGAATAATTGAGGGAATGGACGAGAGATAAAGGATGATTTTTGTGCTAAAAGCATCTTTTGCTGTGAGTTTGTGCGCCTAATTGGACATTGTAAATTATGATATATAACTATTTTGTATAACTGTGCAAAATATAACGCATCATCACCTCATAATGAGATTGCAAATATGCTATAATAAATAATATACAATATATTATACATAATATATATCAGAAGAATGTTCGTTTCAAAATTAAATTAAATTAAATTAAATTAAATTAAATTGAATTAAATTGAATTAAATTGAATTAACGTGAAGATAAGAAAATCAATTAAAACGTATTCTGAATAAAATATATCAGGACACCACAAATCCTACAAAACCGAAGTTAAAAAAACCATCAGGTTTCAAAATATGAAACTGATGCTTTTTCTACAGAAACATCGACAAGATCATCCATATCTATCTTTGCCTCTTCCGCAAGCATCGAGTCATATGCAGCTTTAACCTCCGGATGAAGAGGAACAGCCTGGCAGCCACCTGTTTGACGGATGGATACGTCATATGTACCTATCTTTTTTGCGATATCGATTATCTCATTCTTATCAAGACCTATAAGAGGATGATAAAGGGGAATGCACAACCCGTAAAGTTCAGCATACATGTTGGAAGTTGTCTGGGAAGCAACCTGCCCAAGGGACGAGCCGGTAATTATACCGGAAGCACCTTCCTTTTTCATTATTCTTTCAGCTATCCTGTACATGGTCCTCTTGCATAGCAGACATGTCTTGTTCTTTGAGCACTTATCTATGAAAACACCAAGACTGCGACCATGTGGAACTTCATAGAACTTAAGAGGATGACCTGGACACCAGTCCTGAAGCACCTTCATGCAATCTGTTGTACGCTTATGTGCACGGTCATCATTGTACGGAGAATTATTACAATAAACAGATATAACCTCTACACCTCTTTTCATCATGAGCCATGTGGCAACCGGGGAATCAATACCTCCTGACACAAGAGAGATCATCTTACCCTGGGTGCCCAGAGGAAGGCCACCAACACCTTCTATGGTTTCTGTGAAAACATATGCTTTTGTCTGGCGCATTTCCACAAAGATCTCCTTGTCAGGAGCTGTAAGGTCCACAGAAGGAGTAATACCCTTTGACTCCAGCATAGTCCAGACAGCATCCCCGCACTTCATCCCCACATCACGTGATGAGAAACTATGGTTTCCAGTACGTCTGGCCCTGATAGCAAAGGACTGCCCTTCACTGATAAGACCATCGGCAAGCCTGGCACAAAGTTCTCCTGCAGACTCTATAGAAGCATCCGTTACCTGTGCAAAAGAAGTGGACACTACTCCAAAAACATCTGCAGCAGCCTTCGCTGCCCGGACATCATCGCTCTCAATGAAGACACGGCCCCATTCCCTTGCAATCCGGGAATATGGGACATCGCGGTGCTCAAGCATTGCAGATATATTATTCACTAATGTCTTTTCATACCAGTTCCGAACACCTGTACTCTTTAAGGCAAGTTCACCATATCTTACAATGATCACGTTTTCCATTAGTAATGAATCGGTAATAGCACTATTAAAGTTAATCGGAGGAAAAATCGGGGGAAAACCAAAAAAAATACTGATTGATTATGACCAGGTTGATAATTTCCTTCTCTTTTACCGCCTGATACTAAAATCCTGATATTTTCCTGTAAAAGGAGACCATGCCACTTCCAGATCATCAACCCTTGCCATAGGAGGACCTTTATGAAGGAGGGCGATGAGCTTCAGTATAGAGGACCTTCCACCTTCGGCAAAAACAAGGACCCTCCCATCCGGCATATTCTGTGCAAAACCTGCCAGATCAAGTTTCCTGGCATTTTCCACACTGAACTTGCGGAAATACACACCCTGGACCCTGCCTTTTACTAGGATGTTTGCAGAGGAAAGTCCCTCTGCTCCTGACATTTTATCCTGCATACTGTTTTATCCGCAGGGAAAACTTATAAGAATTTTGGCCTCTGACTCAGCATTTTTGCAAGACTTAGACCTTTGTAAGGCATTCCTGCAATATCCACGGAGACCTTTGCATCAAGTTCTGCCGGGGTCATCTCTGACTTCACGGGTTTATTGGGTTGAGACTCCGCGCGTATCGTCACATTGATTGTGCCTTTTTCTATCTCACTGTCACCGACAACCACAACGTAAGGAATCCATTCACGACCTGCCTCACGTATCTTCTTGCCAACAGTATCTTCCCTGTCATCTATATCAACACGGCAATTGAGCTGTTCGGATACCTGCAGGGCATAGTCCAGATGTTTCTCGCCAATTGGTATCACCCTGACCTGGGTAGGAGATAGCCAGACCGGCAGCATGGGAACACCGCCCTTTTCTGCCTTCATTGCCTCCTTCTCCAGCAGGCCATATATGCAGCGCTCTATAGCACCACTTGGTGAACAGTGAAGTATGACAGGACGCCTTGAATTGCCATCAGAATCCACATAGTTGATCTCATACCTGTCGGCATTCTCCACATCTATCTGCACGGTAGAAAGAGCACTTGCCTTTGCAAGGGCATCAACGAAATTGAACTCGAACTTCAGCACGAAATAGAAGAAACGGGTATCCCACATCTCAATAAGAACAGGCTTATTAACTGTCCTTGCCAGGTTTGTGATGAAATCCTTGTTCTCGTTATAGAAATCCCTGGTAAAACGTATGGCAACCTCAAAGTCATCCACTTTTATCCCTATCTTATCCAGTACCGATATACACATATTGTACTGCTCATCGAACTGGGACATGGCATGCTCCATGTCAGCACACAGGCTGTGCATGTCAGGCATTGTGAAAGCACGCAGGCGTCTCAGGCCCACAAGTTCCCCACGCTGCTCCTTCCTGAAACTGTACCTGGTCATCTCCACCATTTTCAATGGCAGGTTCCTGTAGGAAATGGTCATGTCATGGTTCATGAGGAACTGGCCAAAACATGCCGCAAATCTCAGGAAAAGCTGCCTCTTATCAGATTCAATGGAATACTGCCTGGCAGGGAACCTATCAAGGTACTTCTTCAAAGTAGGGTGGTTCATATCATACATAAGAGGGGTCTCTACTTCCATAGCCCCGACCTTTGAGGTTTCCTCAAGCACGTAATTCTCAAGCAGGGATTTGATAAGACGCCCCTTTGGATAATAGCGCATGTTACCTGAATCCGAACCCGGTTCATAATCCGCTATCTCCAGCCTGCGCATAAGCTCCACATGGGGAGGAGCCTTATCCACAGCCCTTTTCTTGGAGATCTCATAGTCCACGAACTTGCCAAGGTTCTCGTGTCCTGTAAAATCAAAACCTTCTGCATCGTGAAGCGTCCCGTCGGGAGTGAGAATATGCCAGTATGACCTGGCAGTGCTCTCTGCTTTGAGCGCCTCTGAAACCACTTCCTCCTTTACGGCTGTAACACACTCAGATGACTTTGCACCAGGGACGGTCTCATCCGGAACAATTGAACGTGAAAGCTCTGAGAGAGGATGGCCTTTGCAGCTTATCTTAAAAGCCTTGTACCAGCCAAATGGCGCCCTCTTTACATTGAACTCCCCTGACAGTGTATCTTCTATACCTTTAAGGACAGCAACACCTGCTTTTGGAGAAGACAGGTCGGAGCTCAGATGAGCGTAGGGATAGACCATTATGTTATCTGTCTTGACCTGTGAAGCCACGCTTTTTATCTCTTCCACGGCTTTGGAAACCGCACCCTCAACATTGGCCTCATCGATCTTTTCCACTGCGATGAAAGCAGTAAGAGCTTCCTCAAGCCTGCCCTTTTTGAAGGACTCTTCTATCTTTTCAGCAACCGGGGTGCTTTTTTTGACTTCATATTCAATATAATCGGAATGGATCAGTAATAATTGCATAGATTCACCTTTAAGACCTGTAAGATATATGCTATCTTAATTAGAACAATACTTATTAACCTTTTTAGTCCTGCTCAAAGCAAAGAGAACACCTTCAAAGGGATCTAAGGCACATGACAGGTACTTTCACTCAGGAACATCGCTTTTTGCAGACGGTGAATCCTTTTCAGGGAAAAGGCAGCCTGAAGAAACCTCGTCCACATATACCCTGTAAGCTGCTATGATGGCACCAAGTAAAATGGGTGCCGCAAAGAAGCCGGCAATGCCTCCCACAAAGGCACCTCCCAGAAAAGCAAGCAGTATCAGAAGAGGATGGACATGGGATTTAATGCTTGACAGGTAAGGTCGCAGGAAAAGTTCAGGCGGGACATATATCACTATCGATGAGACCACAAAGAAAACCAGGGCACTTTCCGGGCCTGCCTCTAAATAACGATATACTGCAAGGACCAGAAGGACCATGTAACCTGCGAACATGGGAATGACCGATGCCAGGAAGATAAGTGCTGAAAGTGCAAGTATGTTCGGGAAACCAAAAGCATAGAAAACTATAAGGGACAGGATACTAACGATCAGTGCCGCTGATGCATTGCCTATGAAAACACCCTGAAGAATCACATCAAGATGCTCAAAATACCTTGTAACAGTGCCTTTAAGCCTTTCGGGGAACAGGTCCACCACAGCTTCATAGAACCTCTGTCCGTCCGCAAGAAGGAAATAGCAGACAAACACCGCAACAACAAGGTTAAGACCGAACATTATGATATCAAAAGCGTAGGAAAATATGCCTGCCCTGCTTAGCAGTGGAACGATAGAGGTGGATATGTTCCAGAGGAATTGGTTAACATTATCCCCATAATCCGCAAGGAAACTAATGTTACGGGAGTAATCGAACACACTATTAAGCACATAGGTCTGGTTCTCGAATATCCATACGATCTTGCGGACGATCTCTAAAAAGCCTGAACCGATTATGAATACCACAGGTATGACTATAGACATCGTAGCCACAAAGGCACCCGACCTGCGGAACCTTCTCAGTTTCAGGAAAACAGGCCTGGAAATATATGCAAACACAAGCCCCAGGATAATACCATCTGCAAGCGGAAGGAATATGATAACCTGGATGATCAGAAGCAGGATAATAAGCACTGCTGCCGCTATCTTCCATTTAGAATCAACTATACGGGAAACCCCATCCTTTTGAACTTGTGACATTATTATCCGCCAAAACCAAAACGAAATATTCTGCGACTTATATACTAACTTTGACTATTAATACTTCACCATTGCGACATTAGCAGTCCGTTCCCATAAAAGCAAAGTAAAACAACACAAAAAAACAAAGAAAAGAACATCCTGCAACACATATCTTAGGACCTTAACCTGTCGGCATATTTAATAGCCACACATGAAACGGTACATTTGCCGCATCGTATGCACTTGTCACTTATCATTACACCATTCCCGCTGTTTGGACCGTCAGGATTTATTGCCCCCACCGGACAAACTTTGATACATATACCACATGCTGTGCATTTGTGAATCCTCATAAGCTGCCTGGAAAACTCCGCAAACATCCGGTCTGCCTCTTGTCGGTCTTCTGCATTCACTACAATGCTTCCTGAAGAGAACAACTTTACACTTGAAGAATTGCTTTTCACAAGTATAAGGCCTAATTCTTCTGAAAAGGAAGGGCTTCCGATGATATTTGTTATGTTGCCGGCCTTTTTCATGGATAATCCCTGCACTGTCCCCTCTATGGAATAACCGCCGGCCCTGCAGGGAGATATACCGGAAGTGATATTGATACTGAAAGGAGCTGAGCTCTCACTACCTGACACGGATATCCCCAGTTCTGCGCAGAGCTTTAGCATCTTGGGAGGGAGCTCCTTCCATCTCCACAAACCATGGGATATGAATTCAGGAGAAAGGTCTTTCTTTTCGGCCCAGTCAAGAAGGAAAGCCTGCCACCTGTCGTAAAGTTGAGGATGCAGTTCCTGCAAGCGCTGGTATTCAGCTGAAAGTGCCGCAGGACAGAGATAGCAGCCCACCCTCTCAAAGCCCAGGTCGTACAGCGGATTGTAATCAAGCTTGCGCCAGTGGATATACAGCCATACCTCTATTGCTTTCCAGTCCTTTATGGGAAAAATGTTAAGCTGGCCCGGAACGAACGGGTTCTTTTCACTTGTGGATATACCGGCCCTTGAAAAGGATTCATACCGTCTTTTACCGTCAATTGTTACACATGTAGAAGCCTGCTCAAGGCATTCCTCCATGGCAGCATTTGCAGGTGCAAGCTTACATATCTTGCAACACCAGCGAAAATCCTTTGCCGGAGGACCGAATACGTCCACATTGTCCCAGAAATCCGAAGCTGCGTTTTTCTCTGTGAGCTCTATATTGCTCTTTCTGCAATAATCCCGGGCAAATTCCACAGTTTCAGGGAATTCTATACCTGTGTTCAGGAAGAATGCTTTTACCTGCCTGTTCCTCAGAGCACTGAGTGTCAGGTCAAGTACCACAAGACTGTCCTTGCCACCACTGAAAGAGACATTAACAGGCAGATCCCTGTGTTCTTTCTGGTTCGCAATGCCCTTTATGGTATTGATAGCGTTCTTGCCGATACTGCGTATATGGCCCACGTTTGCGGCCACCACATCATCCATGGAGCATATCTTCTGATGCAGGGAAGACTGCCGGGACTCTATTTTCCGCACCCTTAACACAGGGCCCGGGACAAGGGAGGCATCCTTTGCGTCACAATATGCCAGACCAAAGCCCGTGAGATTACCTGACCTTACAAGAACAATATCATTTTCCCTGACATCCGGGGAAATATGCTCTATCTGAGCAAGTTCGACCTTTTTACCGTTCAGATGCCTGGAATCTTTTTTCAGCACCACTGTCTTAAGTCCGGTATGTTCCATAAGGATGCCTGCACCCTGTACCGATGGTTCGAAAACATAGTCCATTCCCAGCATATCAAAAGAAAGGATACCGAAGAGAAGGCCGTCAACTATGACCTCATCGGTCTTATCATCCCCGGGGATCTTATTCATAAGAATTATCCTGTTGCCCAGAGGGTCACAGCCAAAAGAGCAGAGGAGCAGCTTATCAAGGACGCTTCTTTCATAGGGTGAGCAGAACCTGACATCTGCAGGTTGTGACAGGTCTATCCGCTTTCCCTCCTTAGAGCAGGTATTGCAGGTTTTTTCTATGAGAGGGACATTACAGTCCGTGCACCAGAATATGTAGTCCTTCTCATTGCTTGCATATCTTTGTACCGGCTTTTTCTGCATATGGGAGTGGGACCGAGCAGGATATGCTTTGTTCCCTGCACTTTTCCTTTTAACAGGGGAATTGCCAGTCTCCATATGTGGACTTTGGGACTTGCCGGAAGAGGTTCTGCCTTTTTTCATTGATATCATTTACCATAACCAGACTTAAAAAGATGTCCGGGGAAAGAAAAGAAAACAAGCCAATACAAGCCACCCGGACATGCCGGGCAGTAAAGACATGATAATGTGATCATTTTGCAGTGATATTCGGACCGGGGATGTTCAGGTATCTGCTCCGGTCATAGCAATATCAGTTGCTCAGCATCCTGTTGATGCTTGCTGCAGCCACCTTGGCAGCTCCCATGGCACTTATCACTGTTGCGGCGCCAGTTACGGCATCCCCTGCAGCATAGACATTGTCAAGGGACGTTTTCCCATTCTCATCAACGATAATCGTACCCCTGGAATTTGTCTCCAGACCACTTGAACCGGAAAAGATCATTGGATTGGGTGAGGTACCTATGGCAATGATAACGACATCAGCATCAATTACATGTTCTGAGCCTTCTTTGGGCACGGGACTTCTGCGTCCTGATTCGTCCGGCTCTCCCAGTTCCATCCTGATGCATTCCACGCCATTTACGGTCATGTTCTCACCTTCAAGTATACGCACAGGATTGGTGAGTAGCCTGAAAACTATGCCTTCTTCCTTTGCATTGTCTATCTCTTCCCTTCTTGCAGGGAGCTCATCATCACTGCGCCTGTAGACTATGCTGACCTCCTCAGCACCAAGGCGAAGTGCACTGCGTGCGGCATCCATTGCAACATTGCCGCCACCCACAACGATCACTTTCTTTCCTTTCTTGATAGGGGTGCCATAGTTTGGGAACTGGTAGGCTTTCATGAGGTTGACACGTGTCAGGAACTCGTTGGCTGAATATACACCATTGAGGTTCTCACCGGGGATTCCCATGAATTTGGGCAGCCCTGCACCTGTGCCAAGGAAAACCGCATCGAAGTCTTCCCTGAGCTCGTCCAGGGTCTTTATCTTACCTATGACATAATCCACCTTCAGGTCAACACCAAGCTGCCTGATGTAGTCTACCTCTTCCTTTACTATGGATTTTGGCAGCCTGAACTCAGGGATGCCGTAGGTAAGCACACCTCCGGTTTCGTGAAGGGATTCGAATATCGTAACCTCATGGCCTGCCTTTGCAAGGTCTGCTGCAGCTGTCAGGCCTGCAGGACCGGCACCAATGACAGCGACCTTCTTTCCCGTGTGCTCAACTTTTGAAGGAGGTACTACACCCCTTTCCCTTTCATGGTCAGCGCAGAAACGCTCAAGACGGCCTATTGCAACAGGCTCGCCTTTCTTTGCCAGCACACATAATTCCTCACACTGCACTTCCTGGGGACATACACGCCCGCACACGGCAGGAAGGGAGTTGGTAAGTTTTATTATGTCAATGGCCCTGTCAAAATCTCCTGCCTTCATCCAGGAAATAAACGCCGGGATGTCGATGTTAACAGGACATCCGTCCACACATACTGGATTTTTGCACTCAAGACACCTGGAAGCCTCGGCAATTGCCTGTTCAGAGGAATATCCCAGCGCAACCTCATTGAAATTGTGCGCGCGCTCTTTAGCGTCCTGGTGGGGCATTGCCTGTCTGTGGACCATCAGTTCTCACCCCTGCATGTGCATTTGTGATCAGGATCATGTTTGTGATCATGGTCCTCAAGGCATCTGGATTCTTCGTCCCTGTAGAGCGCCAGGCGGCTCATCAGGAGATTGAAATCCACCTTATGGGCATCGAACTCCGGACCATCCACACAGGCGAACTTCGTCTCGCCTCCCACAGAGACCCTGCATCCGCCGCACATCCCAGTGCCGTCGATCATTATAGGGTTGAGGCTCACGATGGTCTCCACACCATAAGGAGCGGTCATGCCTGCTGCAACTTTCATCAGTATAGGTGGCCCTATGACCACGATCCTTGCGATATCCTCACCACTGTCAAGGATCTGCTTTACAACATCGGTCACAAAGCCGTGGTGACCTTTTGAACCATCATCTGTGGCAATATGGAGCTCATCACTTGCCGCCTTCATCTCATCCTCGAGTATGAGAAGGTCCTTGTTCCTGGCACCGATCACGGATATGACCTTGTTACCTGCTTCACGGTAAGCCTTTACCTGGGGATAGACCGGAGCGATACCCACGCCCCCACCCACAAGGATGACCGTACCAAGTTTCCTCACATCTGCCGGTGTTCCCAGAGGCCCCACAAAGTCCTGCAGCTCATCTGCTTCTGACATCTTTGCAAGCTGCTTTGTGGTCTTGCCCATCTCCTGGAAGATGATGCTGACAGTACCTTCGCGTACGTCAAAATCTGCAATGGTCAGGGGGATACGCTCGCTGGTCTCATCGATACGTAGTATTATGAACTGCCCTGCCTTTGAAGCTCTGGCTACATCAGGTGCCAGGACCTTCATTAAATGGACAATAGGAGCTATTTCTTTTTTTTCGATAATTCTGTATGACATGTGATCACATTTTAAAAGTGGGTTGAGGTGATTAGATTTTTTGGGTATGATTGGAGTAATAGTACTTAAGAATTGAGATTAGAAAAACAGAAACAACCTTTCAAGTCCAAGAAAAGAAAATGGGTTAAATCCCGGTTCTTTTGTTGGGTTCCCATATATGCACATCTCTTAGCATATTGAATAAGCCTAGTAAAAGATATCCTTGATAGATGATGAAAGATGAGACAATATTAGCACGAATGTTTCCTACCAGGACCAGAACTAAAATCAAACCTATGAAAGCAAATCCATAGAGCAAATTAAGTGAAGCAAGTACAATAGTCCATAATATCAAAGAAAGGAAAAAAGCAGCTGGTACTACAGCAAACATCAAAAACCTCAATGGATAAACTACCATACCGAATTTACCATATTTCGGAGAAAAAACATCACGGTTAAAAATCGTCGCTTCTAGTAATCTTGTGGCCCTGCGTATCTTCTGACGACGCTGCTCGCTGAACTCATGAGGGACAAGTTCATAGAACTTTGCGGACGGAACATATTTGCACTTATATCCATTCCGTATAACAGACAACGCCATGCTGGCATCATCGGCACCCCTGCGAGTATTGAGACTAGAAGAGGCTTTTTTCTTGAAAGCAACAACAGCACCGTTAAAACAATAGGTGGAATGGAGATTGCTTTCCCATGTGCATATGCGTCCATAGATGGAACGATAGGCACTTTCTGATTTGGAGAAAAGAGTATCACCTTCCGCATAAGTGATCATATCACCGGAAACAGCACCAATATCATCACTACTTGTGAGTACTGTCATAAGATCAGGGATTGTATTTTTGTCGAAAAGACCATCTGCACCTGTGATGACTACAATTTCGTTAGATGAACGCTCTATTCCGCGATTTATAGCTTTGTTTACTCCGCTTCTTTCATGTGTGATGACCATTCCATTTAGTGAGTGAACATCAAGTGCTTTCTGTGCTACGTCTTTTGTCGCATCTAGCGATCCGTCGTTTGAGACTATGATCTCCATCTTATCTTTTGGATACGATTCTGCGAGGTTCTTAAGGCGTTTTTCGATGACCAGTTCTTCGTTGTAGGCAGGGATGACAATGCTGACATTAGGTAAGGGATCATTTGGTTTAAGAGCAGGAGAACTTGATGTTATAGATGCAACTATGTAGATTGCATAAATAATCAAGGGGATAAATGTTGCAATTAAAGCTACTATTAAAAGAACATATATAAAGAGGCCTCCAATATTAAGAATATATTAATATGTTAAAGTATTTTTGATGCACTATTAATAGAGCCATAGTATTAGAGAATTTGCATTAAAATAGCTTTTTAGAAAAACTATTATCAATAATTTGTGAACCGCAGATACACTCACCTCTTACAGAGTTGAGTGCCTGCTAAACATCCGTTTAGCAGGTCACGCTGATG
>JARVGJ010000034.1 GCA_029762595.1 Methanolobus sp.
CCTGCTAAACGGAGGTTTAGCAGGCACTCAACTCTGTAAGAGGTGAGTGTATCTGCGGTTCACAAATTATTGATAACAGGTTTTCTACGGAGCCTAAAACTGCTTCTAATGAAATCGCTTGTAATTATAATCCCGGGATGTATTATATATTCTAACTTCCATTCTTATGAGCGCACCACGTTATTATAACTCTAATCTGTCTATTAATCGAAAGACTTATCTACCAATAAATCCTTTTTCGTCTTGTGTACCACCAACCACACACTTTCGTGTAGTTAGTACCACCCTATCCAACCCCAAAAAAGAGACATCCTTTTAAGGATGTCTCCAACCCCATTTTCATTTGAATATAATCAGGAATGTCGAAGATGCTTTTTTATGTCCTGCATGGAATACCCCGGATTTTAACTTTTCATCATTTTATTTGGGATAAAATCTTTATATATATAATAAGGCCATTAAGGCGGTAATCAAACTAAAGATGATAGATTTTTTATTATCGTGATTGATCAAAAGGAGTGTTTGTCATAAAGAACATCTTTGAAAGACTGGGTGTCTTTGTCGAGGATAATACGGTACCTATTGTATTGATAGCACTACTTTTCATTATCATTTCTTTCCAGGGTGCTCAGCTAATTGGGATGGCATCAGGCACGGATACTTTCGTAGATAAGAATTCTAAGCTGTATCAGGACTATGACCACCTTTTTCTGAATCTCTTTGGCACGGAATCCATTGTTATAATGGTGGAAGGGAGTGATGTAACTGATCCCAAGCTCCTGAAAGCACTTGACAGGGCTTTTATTTCCGTTCAGAACATACCAGGTGTTGTAACTGTTACCTCTCCTTCAACTGTCATAAAGGAAGTCAATTATAAGATGACGGGAAGAAGTCAGATCCCGGATGACCGATATCTTATCGATGAAATGATCGGGTCATATATGCCCGCTGTGCTAATGCCGGATGGCACACATGCTGTGATGTCTGTGATCATTGAGGCCACAGCATCAGATTCAACAAAAGAGGAGATACTCAGGGAGACTGAGGTAGCTATAGGGCTTGCAGGCTTCCCTGCTGATTATACCATCATTGTTACAGGTGATCCTGCTTTCAATGCTGCCATGAATGATGAGATGAGCAGCAGCATGGGAGTTCTTTTAATGATTTCCGTTATTCTGATGGTTGTTGTGCTCTACCTGGTATTCAAACATGTAAGATGGAGATTGCTTCCGCTTCCCATAGTTCTGGTAGGTATTGTTTTCACATTTGGTGCGATGGGCTATCTTGAAATTCCCCTGTCCATGGTTTCCATGGCAGCATTCCCTGTACTCATAGGCATTGGCATAGACTATGCAATCCAGTTCCATAACAGGATAGAAGAAGAACTTGAAAGAGGGGAAACTGATGAAGAAGCCATCATCGACACGATCAAGCACACAGGCCCTGCGGTTTTGATAGCACTTATCATTACAGCCCTTGGTTTCTTCTCTTTGTTCACATCCTCCGTTCCGATGATCAGGGATTTTGGAAAACTCCTCATGATAGGGATAGTAATGTGCTTCATCTCATCCCTGTTCCTGGGTGTAACGATAATCTATGGTTTTCACAAGATCGCTGAAAAGGATATATTTTCAAAGCTGGGAATTAAACGCAAATCCTCTAAAAGATCGCGTTCCTCTTCAAAGATCCAGGTTCATGAGCCAGATATCCTTGAAAAGAATTTAAAAAGAATTTCCACATTCTCAATGAAACATCCATTGATTATCCTGTCGGTTGCCGGTTTCCTTTGTCTTGGCGGACTTTATGTAGATACGATGGTCCCCATTCAGACCGATGTCCAGACCTTTGTACCTTCTGACATGCCTGCATTGCTTGATATGAAGCACATGGGTGTGATACTTGGTGGTTCTGATGAGTTGAATCTCATCATAAAGACAGATGATAATACTGATCCTGCATTATTGAAATGGATCGATGATTTCTCTCAACATGAGGTGGAAGGACGAAGTCATATATACGCTTCTTCCAGCATCGTGGATCTTGTAAAGGATGCAAACTCTGGCCAGATACCAGAAAGCTCGGCTGAGGTCTCAGCAATATATGATCAATTCTCTGATACGGAAAAAAGAGCCTTTATTCATGGAAATACAATAGTCCTTTTAAGCTTCAATATTGGAAATGCAATGAGTGAGCTGGGACTTGAAGGTATAGATGTTCTCTCCAATGTCGTGAAGGAGGACCTTCTATGGATGGCCCCTCCTCCGGGGACCAGTGTGACAATAACTGGCCATTCCGTGGTTTTCGTAGAGGTCATCTCTGCATTGACATCTGGGAGGGTGTTCATGACCATGCTTGGGATAGTGCTGGTCTTCTTTGGACTGCTTGTAATATACCGCGACCTGCTGAAAGCCTTGACCCCAGTCATAACCATGTTCATGGTGGTGGGGTGGTCAGGTGGGATTATGTATTACACAGGAATTGAATACACTCCAATGACTGCAACCCTGGGTGCACTTATACTTGGTGTTGGTTCGGAATATGCTATTTTGATGATGGAACGCTATTTCGAGGAAAGGGGCAAAGGTGTGGATCCTGTGGCAGCAATGCAGGAGGCAAGTGTTAAGATAGGTAAGGCTATTATGACATCAGGCCTGACCACGGTCTTTGGCTTCTCGGCACTGATAGCTTCTCCCTTCTCTATAACAAGCAATTTCGGCTTCATTACAGTTATGAATGTATCTCTTGCCCTGCTTGCAACATTTGTGATCTTCCCGCCGGTTATAGTTTCACTTGACAGGTTGCGGGAAAAGAGAAAACACTACATGGCATCGATAAAAAAGAGCAACTCATCAAAAGAAGGTGTTCTCAAGACCATTCAGGAGGCAAGTACTCAATGAATGTGAATTATATATGTGTAGATAAATTAAAAAAATACATACTTCCTATAATGGTGTGTATTCTGCTTTCGACTGTTGTTATATGTGCAGTCCCATCGGCGTCTGCAAAAGAATACCTGTCTCCTGCATATGAATATACTACAAATTTCTATAATGCATACGGAGAGCCAGATCTCTCTGTCACTGTAATTGGTGATACGGAATTTAAGCGTGGGGAAACTGCGGACCTGAAAGTCGTGCTTTCAAACCGTGGTGTCCTTTATGGTTTCAAGGCAGACAAAAGCGTAGGTACGTCGGTGAACCTTCATGAATTATCACTTAGGGAGTTGCAGTACGAAACTCTCAGGACAACTGCATATGGTGTCAAGGCAAGTCTGGTATCAACTACTGACCTTATTGAAGTAGATCCTAAAAAAAACAGCCATTCAATTGAAGAGATATCGCCAGGTGTTCTTCCTGATGACCCTTTGCTTTTTACTATTACCCTGTCACACAATATTCCTGCAGGAGTTTATTTTATGGAACTTCCCCTGAGCTATGAATACAGGAAAGATGTCAGGATGACACAAGGAGAGACAGTTATACTGGGAAGACCGGACCTTGATCATGTTGTTTACTATGAGAATGTGGAGACCACGCTTAAGATTCCTATAATCGTAAAGCCGGAAGCCAAATTCAAAGTAAGTGATGTAAAGGGAACTCTCACAGGTGGTAGTAAGGATGTTGTGAATATCACATATACAAATGTCGGTGAACTTCCTGCAGAGGATGCTCTTGCAAGGATAGTTATCATGAAACCCCTGAGTACGGATATTTCGATAAGGAGTCTGGGTACGATGCAGCCTGGTGAGAGCAAGACAGTTTCATTTCTGATAGGCTCTGAGCTGGGAGCTGTTGAAAAAACATATGGTATAGATAGCGAGATACGCTATAGCAATGAAAAAGGGGAATATGTTTTCTCTGAAAGTATGAAGGTCAATGTAGACCTGAGATCACCTGAAAGAAAGCTCAATGTTACAGGTCTGGCTCTTGCTGGTATTATCGTCATACTGCTAGTATTGGTAGTTAAGAATAGGAAGAAAAACGACTGAAATCAAATTTAAGAGGGATGCTTATGCTTAGAAACGTTGATTTAAGAATGGTTGTTTTAGTATCAATTGTTTTCAGTATGCTCCTTGCATTGCCTGCAAGTGCTGCTGCTTTCAATATGGATCTGGAACTACCGGATTTCTTTAATTTTGATGAGAACTATTACACTGTCTATGGTGGTCCTGATGTAAGTGCCACTCTTATAGGGGGTAATGAATATTCCCGGGGAGATGAAATAACCCTGAATATCAACCTTATGAACAAAGGCGTAATAACGGGTTTTAAGTCTGAATCAAAAAAAAGTTCTTTAACGACACTTGAGCAGAAGATACAGAAAACGGAGATGGGTTACGAGTCCCAGAAAACAACTGCAATAGGTATTGTTTGCATCTTGTCATCTGAGACTCCTTATGTGAGGGTGAAGTCCGGTCCACAGGAGGCAGGCACTCTGGCATCCGGTGAACAGACATCAGATCCACTCATGTTCAATATCGAGATATCAAAGGACGCTCCTGCAGGCGAATATCCTCTTGACCTTTCTATTTATTATGGTTATCAGGAAAATGTACAGATAAACGGTGATGATGAAACGGATATTGGCATCACTAACATGGAAGTTGGTCTGTGGTATGGTGTTGGTCATCAGGTTCAGAATCTGAAGATTATCGTGAAGGATGAGGCCCGATTTGAGATTGTGAACGTGACCGGTGAGCTATTCCCTGGAAAAGATGGTCTTATAACTGTGCTTTATAAGAACGTGGGTGAAGCTGAGATAAAGGATGCAACTGTCAGGATAAGTGCCGCAGATCCTTTCAGCACTACCGATGACCAGTCATTCATCGGTTCCCTGGAGCCCGGAGAGACGGCAGAAGCTGTTTTCAAATTAAAGGTGGATACAAATGGCATTGCAAAAAAATATGCTATTAATAGTGAGATAAAGTACGAGGATATGGATGGGCACAGCAGGATATCCGATACTGTGAAAATACAGACAGAGGTCCTTCCTGTCAGCAGCCAGGGAACAGGGACCTATGCAATCGTTGCTGTAGTTCTCATAGTTGCAGCAGTTGCTGTAATTGGCGTTAAGGGATTCCTTGGCAAGAAAGAAGGGGACAACTGAGTTCTCTTCTTTATGTTTATTTTCAAGATCATCAATATATAATCCATTTTGCAGCAAACCGGCGGTAGTTTGATATATCAGTTGTGCATATTATGTGCACACACGAATACAAATTATTTTTCAATAGGAGTTGCTGTAATGAATAAGGAAGATATCCAGAAGTTAGGGAAAGAGCTCATAGAAATACTCGGAATTGACACTTCTCCGGTTGCTGTCCGTCTGGTAAAGTCAGAGGAGGAGATTCCTGCAGGAATTCCCCGTATAGATGAGAACACAAGACACTGCCAGATGGTGGATAAGGTACGGAGGCTGGGTGCCCAGTTCCACTCTTTGACCGATGATCATATGTGTAAAGGCGGAGCTGCTGTAATGGGGCTAATGGAAATGAGTCCGAAGCTCAAGACAGGTGAGGTATATTATAATCTTAAACATTTCCATTCTCTTGATTCTGCAAGGACTACCATGGAGAAGGTTCCGATGCTTCCGGCAAACTCTGTAAAGGCTGTTGTTTATTCCCCGCTTGAGAAAGCCACTTTCGTGCCCGATGTGGTTCTCATAATCGCAAAGCCTAAGGTGGTAATGGAGCTTTCACAGGCTTTGCTCCATAAGTCAGGCGGTCGTGTGAATGCCGGATTTGCAGGCAAGCAGAGTGTTTGTGCAGACGGTGTCTCATATCCTTATATTACAGGTGAGGCAGGAGTGACCATAGGCTGCAGTGGAAGCAGGAAATACACTGAGATACAGGATGAAGAGCTGATCATGAGTATTCCTGTGGATATGCTTGAGAGCCTTGTGGAGTCCGCAAAGGCAATGTTTGGTACTTATGCGTGCTGATCGCTTTGTGGTGCATTCTGGTGCTGCAGTCGCCGGATAACTGCTTTTTTTACATCCTGAGCAGTTTTTTTGAAAGAAATTCTTTTTTATCAGGAATGTTTATGGTGTTTTGTAATATACCTCTTCTGAACTACCTGTTTCGACTATACTTTTTGATGACATCAGTTTTGCAATAATGGGCCTAAGTTCCAGATCAGTGATCCCAAGTGATGTGCATATCTGCCTGAAAGTACAGGGTCTTCTTAGTATCAGGTCATATACTTCTTCATCTATGTTCTGGTGTCTCATCTTTGAACGTCCTCTTTTCAGTCCCCTGAGCACCAGTCTTACCCGGTCTTTTCCAAACTCTTCATCGAACCTGGAAGCAATTTCCTTCAGCCTTGTATCCGGGACCGCAGTTATGTATTTCTCTGCAGGTGGCCTGCTGATGGTAAGGATCTCTATCTCATCAGGATCTATTTGTTTAAGGACCTCTATGAGCCTTTCTATTTCTCTATCTGTGCAGTTTACTGGAAAATCAATTTCAGAGTCAACCAACATAACCTCTATTCCAAGCTTTGGACGTTTTTCCATGCTTTTGATAGCTTTCAGTCCTTTTATGATGTCCTCAAGCCTGATGCCAGGAGCCGGCCGGTTTATGGATCTGAAAGTATCCTCATAACCGGATACAAAGGTGGCTATTAGAAGATCCGCTTCAGCAAGGTTTGAACGTACGTCCTCTCTTCCAACAAGGGAGGAATTGCTTATCACGCAGATGGGATGTTCACAGATGCTCTTGATATTGCTTATCATTTCCCCGAGTTCGAGGTTGAGTGTGGGCTCACAGGTTCCTGAAAAGGTGATATAGTCAAGGTCATCTATATTCCTGTGATATGACTGGATACTTTCGATTACCTTTGTAGCTGTGATAGTCCCTTTTACATCCTCTGGTCCGGTCACCTTATAGTCCGCATGGCCAAGCTGGCAATAAACGCAATCGTAATTGCAGTTCTTCCTTGAGTCCGGATTCTTTATTATGTCAACCCCAAGGGATCTTCCCAGCCTTCTGGAAAGGATGGGGCCGTAGATAATCCTTGTTTTCATATGAATACTTCCTGCTTAACTGTTGATTTTGTCCAGGATCAGAGTTCTTTAATATACCCTGCAAATATTTCCACGAAACTTTCGGGATACAATTCTCTGATCCTTTTCATATGCGCTGTACAGTGACCTGCTCCTATTATGTGCATGTTCCCGAATAATCCATATTCCTGGCTGCCATGCAAGCCTCCAAAGATGCCTGATACCGTTCCATAAGCTGTGGCAGCCTTTATTATTGGCCCAAGGCCCGGATGTGCACAGCCGGTAATGATATAGAGGCCTTTACCGGAATCGACAACAAGTGATTGTTCCTTTATTGAATCTCCAAGTTCTCCTGTAGTGTATATGCCTTTGCATATATTCTGAGGGCCATTTATTTCATGTAGTCCTCGCTTTCCCCTTGATATCATTTCCTTCTTGAGATTTGCTGAAAAAGTCTGTGGGACATAAATGTCTGCATATTGATTCCTGTTCAGGAAAGTGGTCACCCCTCCGATGTGATCCCAGTGCTGGTGGGAAAGTACAAGAGTATCAATGCTTTCCGGATCAATGCTTAGCTTTTCCATGTTCTTGAGAAGCACATGTCCGTCCCACCCTGTATCGAACAAGACTTTGTTTTTACTCGTCTCTACAATGCAGGCAAACCCCCAGCCACTTTCCAGTCCATCTTTTGCCTTATTATCATAAATAACTGTAAGTTTCATACATTCACCTCGCTTAACTTAATTATCTCAATCTTTGATGCCAAACCTTTTTCTAAGATAATATCCGGAATAAATGGCTCCTGCAGGATTATGTGCGAGCACACGGTCCTTGACGATCAGGGTTGTGACCGGGGCGCTGGATTGTTGTGTGAACAGGATGTCGTGACCGATGCACAAGCCGATTATTATGTTCAGTTGCGTATCCTTTTTCTTCAGTAACATTGCCTGTCCAAGCGGGTTGCAGGTAGGCTCGAAATCTTCATGCTGGAGCTTCTCAAGGCCATAATTGTCTTTGTTGATGGCTGAGACCTTACAACATACGGAAAATACTTCAAAATCCGTTTCCAGTATTTTGTGGATGATCTTTGCTTCCTTTTCAAGCCCGACACAAAAAGCCAGCCCCAGTCGTGTATATTCCATCTCTTTTGCATAGAATATTATTTCCTCAAGCCTTGTTTTCTGCATGTAGTACCGGGATTCCACTGCAGAAGAGATCTGCATGGATTTAAGGTTCTGTCCTTCATACTTGGTGTTATTGGTTATACCTGCACAATCTTTGCCTTCACGGCACATCTTATCATCACAAAGTGCACATTTCATCTTGATCACCTGGTCGTCCCTAAGGTCAATTGCATATATTGGTATGTATTCTCTCATATGAGATAAAATGTGTAGTTTTGTGTTTAATTCTTGTTTTTTGTCTTTAAATGCTAACAAGGTAGTCTAAAATAAAAAAAGAAGCATATTGATGTCTAAAAGAAGGATAAACGTAAAAGAACTTAGCAGTAAAGTAAGGACAAACATTTAGTAAAGCAAAAAACAAGTAAATAAAAATAAAAATAAAAATAAAATCAGGTGTAAATAAAATTATTATATATTTCAATGAGCAGAAGCAATTACTTCTGCCTCGCTTTTTGCATAGGTCCCTCGTGTATCTTTTTGAGCGCCTCGATCATTTTTCCAAGGTTGTCATAGGGTATTCCTGCTATCATTTCCTCGTTCTTTATATCTGTTGACCTGCGGCACCCGAAACATCCCAGGCTCATGTTCATTTTACCTGTAAGGAGTGGAATTGTGGTGGAATCAACACATGTGGCCTGGAAAGCCGCCGTGCTGAATGCCTGCCTGCCTCCTTCAAAAAAGGTTGCTGCGGGAATGAGCCAGTAAAGGGTTTCGGGAAGATCTACAAGGACAACAACATCAGGTTTTGTCTTAAATTCTTTAAGAGGGCCAACAATGGTTGCAGTTGTACTTTCCTCTTCAAGCTCAGAACGCTGGCATATCATATTTGCCGAAGCATCGCAACAGTCGAACATACCCAGGTTGGCATGGAACTCACCATCTTTTACCTTTTGTGGCACAGGCACCAGTCCCAGGCTTGATGCACCCACTACGCAGGCGTGTTTTTCAGCGGGAATTACAAAGGATTCTCCTTCCCTTGCCTTCATTATTGACTGGCAGTGCCTGATATTGCTTTCCGTTTCTTGGAATGATTCTGTTGGTTTATCTCCCTTTTTTATTATTTTAACTCCAACGGGTTCATATCTAAGGCCAAGAATTTCTTTTAGTTTTTGTGAAATCTCTGTGTTATCCATGCTATCTACTTCCTGATCAATGTATATGACATTGATCTTTTAGAATATTTATCTTTCTAATATGGTATTATGCCAAAAAAAGTTACATTGAATTTTTAAATGGATTCTGCTAATTACTGTTACTATTGAGCTTGATTTTAGTACTTTTGGGTGCATGTTCTTTTTCTGGGCTTGTATCTTATTAAGCTCTGTTTTGAGTACTCTTTTGGAAATATTCGCAAAAACATGTAGCTAATAGGTTTATTTTCTTGGTGTTGGTTGATCCATATGTTTGGTATAAGTGCAAAAAAGCGTATTATTTTATATATGGTTAATTTGTAATTTGCTTTATTGCTTTTTGAACTCTCAGAGGTGTAAATGTGCATGTGATAATAATGGGCGGTTTTTTAGGTAGCGGGAAAACAACGACTATGGTTAATATGAGTAAATATCTTGCCATGAAGGGTTACGTAGTAGCTTTAATACTCAACGAGGTCGGGGAAGTTGATGCTGGCGTTTGTAATTCTAAAGGATATAGTGTATGTACAAAGGAAGTAACAAATGGCTGTATATGCTGCACTCTAAATATCAGCATGAAAACGGCGTTGACTGAGATCCGTGATACTTATAATCCTGATTTTGTCATTGTAGAGCCATCTGGTCTTGCTTTTCCCGCGATGGTAAGGGAAAACCTTGAATTGATGGATCTTGGGGATTCGTTGACCATTGCTCCGATCGTGACTCTCATCGATGGGTTGCGTTTCAAGGATCTTATGAAGGGTTTAAGGGTATATGCCACCCGGCAGATCGAAGATTCTGAAATCCTCGTCATCAATAAGGCGGATGTTGTCGATTCTCTCCAGCTTTCTTTGTTTAGGGATTCTATTGGACAACTAAATCTGGAAGCTACAATACTGGACATGTCTTCCAGGGAAAAGGATGAGGGTTTTTTTGAACTTATGGATGTGCTCTTTCCCGCAGATCTGCTTGAGAAGGCTGCATCTTCCCGGGTGGATGGTCCTGCACCCTCTGTGCGTACATCCAGTACAGTTATATCTCACTCTTTTGGAGTCTCTCCTGAAGATCAGGCCTATTAATGTATTATTTTTTATTTTGTAATTTTTTTCTCAGGTGCTTATTACTTTCTAATATTCTGGCTTAGGGGTGCTTTTCCACTTAATGTTCTTTTACTGTCTGCACGGTTCTTTTTTGAATTATATTCAAAAATAGTTACATAAGAATTTTTAAACAAATGTAATTAATAGTATTAATTGATTGTGTTTTTTATTTTCATATATTTTCTATATGCTACACTTTATTTAATATGGTATTCTTGTGTTCTTTCTACTATTTATGCTGTGCTTATAAAATATGTCAGTTGCTTCTTTTTTATTTAATCAACAATGGGTTCCGAGTGAATTATTTTTTTTTGGATATACTACAAATTAATACATAAGCTTATATTTGATTAAAATCTACTATTTTATGTCTAATTATGTGGAGGTAGACAATTTGGATGCGATTATAATAGGCGGATTTTTAGGCAGTGGTAAAACAACTACTGTGATCAATGTAGGTAAAGAACTTGCGAGCAAGGGCCATAAAGTTGCAATAATAGTGAATGAGGTAGGCGAGGTAGGTATCGATGGAGACCTGATATCCAAATACGGACTGGATACCAAGGAAATAACCAATGGTTGTATATGCTGTACACTTAAGCTCAACATGAAGGCCACGCTCACTGAGCTTTATAATTCCTACAATCCGGACTATGTTATTGTTGAGCCTTCCGGCATAGCTTTTCCAAACGTTATTAAAAAGGAATTCGAACTGATGAATTTCGGGGATAATGTAAAGGTGGCTCCCCTGGTAACCCTGATAGACGGGAGCCGTTTCAAGGAGATAATGAAATCCGTAAAGGTCTATGCTTTAAGGCAGATCGAAGATGCGGAGATCCTGGCCATTAACAAGACTGATCTGGTCGATCCTATCAGGGTCCCGATACTTGAGGAATCGGTGCAGCAGTTAAATCCGGCGGCGAAAGTTATAAGAATGTCTTCAAAAGCAGATGATGAAGGATTCTTCAAGCTAATGGGAATGATAGTTCCTGATAAGGCCCATGAGGATAATGCTCCTGTTATTTTTAAAGAAACAGATGCTATTTCTGAGCATAGGGAAGTTGCGGTATCTGTGAATCCTGAAGGGGGCGACCATCATCACACACATTACGATAGTGAAAGCTCCGGATTAGCCTCATATGCCAATGATTACAGGATACTGGAAGATGATATCGATAGTGAGACTGCAAGGCAGATCACAATTGAGATTGCCGAAGGGGTGAAAGCTGAGATCATTAACCATAGCCCTGAATTTGTAGGCCATGTAAAAATGTTCCTGGAGGCTCCTCTGGAGACTGTGAAAATAAGTATAACATCGCATTCAGAAAGTCCTGCGATCAACATAATAGACACCAGTGCACACTCTGGTCCGAGGTTTAAGATCCTCACTGCAGTTTCGGGTATTGATGAGAATGAACTTGTCCGTTTGGTGGATAAGAGTGTGGAAAGTGCTTTCAGCAGGAGAGGTATGGTCTCCCAGCGACTGCATGGTCCGCACAGTCATGGGCATGACCATCATCACCACGACGATGATCACGATGACGACCATGAGCATAAGGATCCGCATGAACACAAACATCATCATTTAAATGAACATAAGCATGAGCATATAGATGAACACGAGCATGATGAAATGAATGAGGATATCTATGATCATGATCTGGCAGTATGTAACACGGAAAGCGGTGACTGCCAGGTATGAGGTACTTTTTCGTATGAGCTGAGGCCGGGACATATTGCGTCGGAGGATCTAAATGCAAATAGTCATTGTAAGTGGTTTTTTAGGTAGTGGTAAGACTACTTCTGTTATCTGGATGGGAAAACATTTTAAAAGTAAAGGTTACCGGGTAGCAGTGCTTGTAAATGACATCGGTGATGTTGGAGTTGACGGACAGTTCATAGCCAGGAACAGGCTGGAGTCAAAGGAAATGCCACGTGGTTGTATCTGCTGCACCCTCAGGTATGCTCTGGAGGCTAATGTCAGTGTGACATCTTACCAGGATAAGCCGGAGGTGGAACTTGTCGGATCCGGGGCCGATGACGCAGGTAAGTTCACAGTCTTTGCTGCGGTTACAGATGTTGCAAGGGACAACCTTGCAGATATCATTGAAGAAGCAGTCCTTTCCAGGTCCGGACAGCTAGGGATAAGTGCATAGGACCAGTGCATATAAAGGTGTTCAACTAAGGTTTTAGATATTCTTGAACACTGAGTTCCTGTCAGGCATGTTATTGGCTGTAAGTTAAGTGATAATATCATCATCTCCTTCTTTTTTCCATGACATTACATACTCTGTAAAACCGGAATCTCCATTAAGTCGTTCTTTTATGATAATGAATCCGCAATTTTTGTAAAAAGCGATTGCCTGTATGTTTTGCTTATATACTCCTAATTCTAAAACCAGGTATAAGGATTTACAATGGTCAACCAGTTTTTTGCCGATTCCCTTGCCCTGGTATTCTTCCGCAACGAATAAAGCGCCAATAAATGCATCATCAATGACACTAATAAATGCTTTGATTATGCTGTCTTCTTTGTAAACATATGTTTTAGAAACCGACAGGTATTGCTCTTTGACAAGGTTATAATTCTTGATCCAGTAATTTTGCGGTATGAATTGGTGGGCATTAATGTTTGTCCTTAACCAGATATCCATAACAGCTTCGATGTCGGATATCTCTAAATTTATGATCATTGATTCATTATTATATTAAATGACTATGTATATATTTCGCAGACTACTACAGTGTGATATGTTGGGCTGGCCTGCGAAGCCGTTACAAAAAGTTGTTGTAATTCATATTCATGTGTCATCGGTTAAGCCCACCATTCGTCTCTAAATCGTTGTCTATTGACATGCGGATCAAGTGCTTGACTCG
>JARVGJ010000035.1 GCA_029762595.1 Methanolobus sp.
ATATCGTTGTAGTGGGCTCTCAGGTTGTCTCCATCCTTACTGCCGATGACAATGTCACTGGATGCAAGATCAAGTGAGTATGCAGAGCCTGATAAACATTATTATTAAAAACTGCTCCTCTGTACATAGTTTCAATAAAATAGAAAATGCTATCATAATGTTTAAGTTAAAGTTAAAAATCTAATTTTATTATGCGCTTAAATTGTGGGAACCGAAGATATAACTATTTTCGACACCGTGTTTACATAGTAAGACGATATACCTCGTTTTTTGAGGATAAAAATAAAGCAAGCTCAAGGTAAGTTAAAAGCGCAGAGCATTGCAGAATAATATAGAATAAGACTAATTTTATTTTGCCGTGCACTCTGTTATTGTACATTAGAAGAAAAATAAGGAGTATCAAAGCATGGTAGAACATTTCTATCCTGGTAGGAACATACAAAGTGGAGTTAATCTAGATATTTTTTCCAAAGAAAATCTTAGAGCAATTCACCAAGCTACAATAGACGTACTTCAGGAACCTGGTATCCAGGTGTCTGACTCAGAAGCAAGAGCTATCTTCAAAGAAGCAGGTTGTATTGTTGATGAAAAAACAATGGTAGTGAAGATCCCTGAATATGTTGTTAAAAGGGCACTTATGGACTGTCCTTCTAAATTCACCTTATGGGGTCGTGAAAAAAAACACAATATTGCACAAGAAGCAAATGGAAAAGTTCATTGGACTTGTTTTGGCGTCTGTGTCAAGATGTGCAACTATAAAGCACCTGGGCAATACGAAACAGTAGACTCCACCGAGGCAGATGTTGCCGCAACCGCAAAGCTTGTGGACTGGGCAGATAATATCGATTATTATTCTCTTGCAGTTTCGGCAAGAGATCTGGCAGGCAAAGGTGCACAGGATGTTCACGAAACGCTTGTTCCTTTGATGAATACAACTAAGCACTATCAATCACTTGATCCTGTTGGTGAAAACGTCGAATATTACTGGGACATAGTTAAAGCCTATTACGGCGGAGATGAAGAAGAAGCACGTAAAAAACCTGTTTTCTCAATGCTTCTGTGCCCAACAAGTCCCTTGGAACAGAGCGCCAACGCATGTCAAGTCATCATAAAAGGTGCACGCTTTGGGATTCCTGTGAACGTTCTGAGCATGGCAATGGCAGGGGGTTCATCCCCTGTACACATTGGTGGAACTCTTGTTACTCATAACGCAGAAGTTCTGTCTGGTATTGTACTTGCACAGTTGAAAGTTCCTGGTTCCAAGGTGTGGTATGGAAGCTGCACAACCACTTTTGACCTGAAGAAGGGTACAGCACCTGGTGGTTCACCTGAGCTCGGTCTTATCAGTGCAGCTGTTGCAAAGCTTGGCCAGTATTATGGCCTGCCCACCTTCGTGGCTGGTTCGTAGGCAGATGCAAAGATTCCTGACTGTCAGGCAGGACATGAGAAGACCATGACAAATCTATTGCCAGCCCTCGCTGGTGCAAACACAGTCTTTGGTGCAGGTGTTCTCGAGCTTGGTATGACTTTTTCAATGGAGCAGCTGGTACTTGATAATGACATGATATCAATGACAAAAAAGGTAATGCAAGGTATTCCGATATCTGAAGAGACGCTTTCGGTGGAAGCTATCCAACAGGTAGGTATCGGGAAGAACTTCCTCGCACACAAGACCACAAGAAAGAACATAGATCTGCCATCCAGCCCGAAACTCATTGACAGAATGATGTACGGCGACTGGCAAATGGCAGGTGCAAAGGATATCGCAACGGTTGCTCATGAAAAGGTCGTTGACGTCATGAAGAACCACGAAGTAGCACCAATAGATGCTGACCTGCTCAAAGACATGCAGGCAATCGTGGACAAGGCTGACAAGGCTTTCAGGGCCAGCATGTAATTGAAAGGAGGTATAAAAATGGCTCTGTAGAAAACCTACTTTATATTTTATTTTAACATAATAATTTAAAAAGGATAATTCCCCTGGGTATTACTTACCACAGAAAACACAAAGGGGATGATTGTGTTTATTCCAGATTGGAGATCTGGAACTCCCATTAAATTTTAGATCTAATGGCTTGTCTAATAAGTACTTAAAGTTTGTTGATACAGCGCTAGATGTATCAGGAAACTTCGTAAGTTCATCTTTCATATGGTATTATGGCTTTTGGGACCTGGCCGATCATTGCCAGGTAACTTTTATATTCGTTCTTTTTACTGTGTGTTCCAATTCTTTCCTTTGTATGTTTTTTCATGGATCTTTGGTGTTCAGTGATGGTGGAAGGTGCCGCCTGCGGTGGGTGGTTGTTTTGTTTTTTGTTTTAGAGTCCCCGTTTCATCCTATATTCCTTCCTGGACCTATCAGTGACAACAAAACTGATGGAAAAGTGAATGGTGATCTGAATAGCATTAATGATGTCAGAGAAATGCCTGGTCAGAGCAGCTGCAGGAACTCTTGCGGTGTCAATCCAGACTGGCGTATCAAGGACCTTAATGTTCCAACCGGAATCTCATTATAGTTTGGTATTATGACAATGAACGTTTTTTTAGGAGTTTTCATTTTCATCTTGATGTGGCTTTCCTTTTGTGATACGACCTTAAAACCGGCACTTTCCAGGGCCTTTATCACCTTAACCTTATGTGCTGGCAGAATGGGAAGGACTGTCATAAACGACCTCAAAAGTGGTGGTAAGGATCGGATCAACCTCTGCTATCGTAGTTTCCTCATCCTCCATATAAAGTTCTACAGCTTCCCTAAGGTTGCAAATTGCTTCCTCCACATCCTTTCCCTGACTGGCTATATCCAGTTCAGGACACCATGACACGTACCAATCTCCTTCTTTATGAATGACTGCAGAGAACTTACAGCAATGTTGCATATTCTGAAATATGCCATGGTCTTATTTAAGAATATCTCAATGTAGAGGTTTTGTGGATGGACTCGGTGTGTGTTATGTGGTGATAATGCAATGTGCTGCCTGCAGGAGGCAGCTGTTTTTGTTTTCAATCCTTAAGAAGGAAGACCCACGGATTTGTAAGGGGCATGGTATGAATTGCGATCTTAAGGGATATGAGGCTGATCATTCTCAATATTTGCGATAGATCTTACTTCGATGTCCCACTTCAATGACAAAGATTATCAGTTTGTCTGCGTCAAGACCCATGATAACACGATATTCCCCGATCCTCAGGGAGTATAACGGACACCCGGGAGGACTTTTAAGTTTCTTCAGATATCCCCGGGGATCTTCCTGTAGCTCTTTGATAGCAAGGACTATCTTTTTTGCTATATCCTCCGGGAGCTTTTTCAGGTCTTTTCTGGCACCCGGGGAATACAGGATGGAATACATCAATCAAGCCCCAACTCGGCTTCTATCTCTTCCTGGGTGTAGTATCTTCCCTTTTTGAGATCTTCAAGTGCTTCCTGGATCCTGTCCACCGTTTCATCGCTCAGGGGCTTTTCATCATAGGCTGTGTCCACAAGACGGGCTATTACATCATTGTATGATTCACGGGGATGCAGTTTCAGCTTATCGAGACTGTTTTTTAATTGAGGGTCTACTTTTATTGTGGTTGCATTCATATACTGCAGTATACCACAGTATACTTAAATATGTATCGATGAAAAGTACAGGGTTGCAGATCTGATACGTCCACCATCTCAGTTATGGTTTTGCTCTTCACCACCAGGAGCGGGATACTGAGCTATCCGGGGCCATTGCCTCCTCTGAATAAGGATAATCTGATGGATGAGAATATCTCTTCAAGAAGATACAGGAACCGGATAATAGGGGATTTCCTCAAGGAATTGCATTTGACAGAAGGATGGAACCTGTAAAACCAAGGAGCAGGCTCCAGAAGTACAGGACTACGGGTAAGGGATTTGATCTTTTAAAGCAAAGGGAAATTGAGATCAATTGATGGTTGCCGGGGATCGGGTGTTTGTGGCTGTTGCTCTTTTATCTGTGCTGATCTTTGTTTTTGTCGCGGAGTGTGTTATTGGTTGACGATGGAAGGTGCCGCCTGCGGCGGGTGGTTGTTTTAGTTCTGTGATTATTTCTGGGTTGTGTTAAAGATCTTGATGATGGCACCTTGCAGGTTGTGGATCTGTTCCGGTAGGTTTTAAACATTATTGTGTACACAATTATTGTTATGGCAATAAAGTATAACTTTATTCAGTGATGGCGGACCGTGCCGCCTGCGGCGGGTGGTTGTATTGTATCCGTGTTCATCTGCGGTGTTAATTTTAATAGCGAACCGCAGATGCACACAGATGTCCCTTCTATACCATCAGCACCGGTCTTGCTACACAATGCACAATTATATTTCCAAAACTATATATTTGATTACCAATTATATTTAATTACAGAGGAATCATCATGAAGTGCAAATACTACAATGTCTGTGAGCATGCAGATCCTAAGGCTATGACCTGCACCGAGAACGGCGGTGGCACGTATTGCGGCAAGTATCGTGTCTTTTCTGCAGGAGCCTGTGAATGTGGTCATGTTTCCTTTCGCCCCCAGTCCGGCGCCCGTGCAGAAGAGATCCTCGCCTGATCATGTGGACGGCTAAGCTGTGCAGTATATTTAGAAATGGTTTTTCTTATTGTATCATTTATCAAGGATTACGATTCCATTCTAAATTCACATAAGTTTAATCTATGAAAATATTTAAATTAAATATGAAAAAGAAGGATTTATGTAATCACTTCTTTTTTCTGTACAGAAGAGATGTTCCAATCAAAACAATTGCAAAAAGGACTATTAAAGTCAAGCTTTGCAAATTACTTATTGGTTGACCTCCACCCCAATCTTCCAACTCACTCTCAATTGAATCGTCAGAAATTGATTTCAGAGTATCTGCTACAAGCTGATCATTAGATGAACCTATAATAGCAAATGAAGGGAAGTCCATGACACTGGCTTCAAAGTGAAGATAGCTCTCGTCTTCATCCATTAAATGAGTTTCAAGCTTGTTCCATTCACTGTTGCTATAACTGCAGAGGTAAATAGATTCCGGATCAATATTTTCCTCTTCGATCCATCTCTTTTCAACTTTAAAGCCCACCACAGGATCTTTGATATTGTCAGATGAGGAAAAACCTGATTTCCCTATCCATATGTTCAAATTCCTGTACACTTTTTCAGGAGCTTCTTTATCTACCAATGCTGATCTTCCATACAACATCTCAATAGTAGCAGATATTTTCCCCCAGTTCCTAAAAGCTTCGAAGTTTACGTATTCTATCGCATTTTCAGTTGCCTCAAATTTATATGATGTTATATCATCCTTCATTACGAATTCGGATAAGACATCTTTGTAAGCGATATTTGAGTATTTTTCACCTGTGGCACCAGCTCCACCACCCCCTCCACCTCCAGAGGAAATCACTGTTTCGGCATTCTCAATCGCTGTTATGGCAAGAATCAAGTTGATTCGATCACTTCCAGCCGCCGAGGTTGCAAGGATTTTTCCTGTGTAGAGTCCACCTTTTACATCTGAAGGTATCTGTATTTTCACATTGAAATCTGATGATGTCATGTCCGAGACTTGAACAGTTTTTGGATCGATAATTATGTTGCTGACATCTATCATGTACCCTTCAGGACCTTGCAATGATGTTGGTGACAGTGAGACCCACTGGCTAACTGATGTTGAAGAGGAAACAGATCCATTGAACAAAATCGTTGATGAAGCAGAGATATTGACATTAATCTCCTCAGGAGTCATTTCTATCAATCTTTGTCCCTGAGTAACTTCAAAAGCAGTTTTTGCTTCCCTGGAGAATTTTTCTGCATTCCCGGTAGTACCAACTATCAAAGCGTCAACATTGTATTCACCGGTTTGCAGAGTGTCAATGAAATAATTGGCATAAACTCCATCATCTTTACTGACATCTCCGTGACCACCGTCATCATAGAGTTTCAAAGTGATTCTTGAACTGTCTGGTAAAGTTACATTTGCAGTGACAATTACACCACTTATTGGTATTCCGTTCTCAGATATACTGACTGATAGCTTGGGACTTTCTCCCTGTAAATATTGATTTTTATCAGCTGACAAAGAATGGGACAAAGTTGAGGAAACCTTGACATCTGCACTGAACGGTTCACCGGATTCACTAACATCTATAGCAGTGATTTTCATCGTCCATTCTCCAGGATCTGGATTAGTCAACCTGTAAAATTCATATGTAGATTCTTCCACATACTGTATATTCTGATCATTTGCAGCAACATGTGGGTCAATTATACTACCATCCGGCTTAAAAAGAATCAGATCCAGGTCACTTCCAGGCCAACCTATGCTTATAATAGCTTCATCATCAGATGAACTAATAGGGAAATTTATTCTTTTAGTTGCTGCCGGGAAAATTGTGTCAGAATAGGAACACACTGTCTGTGTATTGGTTACTTCTCCTACAATCTGATTATAAATCTCTTTTAGATCAGTTGATGAAGGGGCATAATAATAACTACCACCACCATCACCGCTGTTTACTGCAATATCTTTAAGCAGAAATGCATCTGCACCTGAACCCAGGCCAATTGAGAACACCTTGATATTGTTAGCTCTGATGTCAGGAAGAACATTGTAAGGATGTTCCCCTGAATTATGTTCTCCGTCAGAAAGCAATACGATTGCCCAGGGGTGTTGAGAATCCCCATAACCGACCAGGTCATTTAGTGCATACCGAAGCCCTGAACCAATTGCAGTTCCACCTGTTGCCTTTATGGAGCTAATCCTGTTCTTTACAATTGATTTTTCGTTAGACTCCAGCTTTTTTAAACGGTAATCATAACTAGCTGAAGATGCAAAAGATACGACACCGGCTTTGTCATCATCCCTCATATAGTCCACAAATTTCATGGCAGCGTTTTTGGCATCGATTATCGGAGTTCCACTCATACTACCCGATCTATCCAATACCAATACTATGTCTACATTAGATGTGGCATAATACTTTACAGCATCCGTTTCTACATCTGAGTTCATGCCTGTTACATCAACTTCCAGATCATACACTCCAGCCATATCCTGCAAAGGTGGGAACAAAACAAAGCTGTATTGCCCGGGAATTGATGAATCAAATAGCATTGAAAAAGCTTCTTTTTCTCCTACCTTGAAATCAAAATCTTCATTCAAAAGTCCTGCAGCAGGATTTCCGGAAATCGTATCACTAACCTCGACTTCAACTTTGATCAGGTTTGGGTTTGTAAAGGATCCTGCCTGCCCGGGGTTTGATGTTGTTGGAGATATTATAGTTGGAGCTACATTAGGTGAAGTTACAGCAAAAATACGTTTCCATTCAAGATCATCATCGTACTTGTATTTAAAATCATCATCTTTCCAGGCATTGATTGCAATCTCATAATTACCAAGAGGTGCATCATTAGGTATTGTCCACCAAACAGTGAAGGTTCCAGTCTCTCCAACATCAAGATTTAGATAATTCCTATCAAGGGATATACTGGAATCATATTTTGAAACTTCTCCGGCAGAGTCCCTGAAGCTACGCCCAATCCAGATGGTCTTCTGCTGTTCTCCAACATTTGTTATTTTTCCCGTGAGTATCACTTTTTCACCAGGTGCATACTCGGGTTTAGCAGAAGTTACATCTATACTGAAGAAGATCCAGCCATCTATGGAGGAGGTATCTGATCCGCCTGCGGTGGAATAAGAAGATGATTCTGTTAGGCCATTCGCTTTCTTTTTACCAAAATCCCACCAATTTTTCATTGTAGTAGCTACAGAAATTTGATCATGAAGACTCTTTGCTCCCGTTTTCACACTGCTGTGATATGTAAGAGTGGTGTCTTGCAATAAAGTATATCTTTCAATCTTTTGAGGGAAATCCTCTGCTTTTCCTTTAGTTTCTCCTTTAGAAACATCATATGTAACTTCAAGTGTAGTTTGAGCACATGCAGCTATTAAAGGCAATAAGCCACCTTTACCAATTGAGTTTCCCATTTCTTGAATTTCAATAGCTGCTTCATCTCTCTCATCAAATGTCAAAGAATGAAGAAAATTTCCAGCCATAAATAAAGAAATCGATAGTCCAGCTATTACAGCTACAGCAGCAATAATCGGAGAACCCGCAATAGCACCAGCAACAACTGCAACACCCCATGCCGCTGTCCCAAGTGCAAGACCTCCCCAAAAAACCGATTCTATCATTCCTTTTACATAATAATTTCCAGTTGGATCTTTATAAGTAGCAGGATTGTTCTCAACATACACATATAAATTATCTTCAAAAACTGTTCCTGCGGGGTCCTTGCTAAGGAACCTTCCAAGACTACTATCGTAATATCTTGCACGGTAGTAATACAGACCTATATCCTCGTCATGCTCCCTTGCAGTAAATTTGTAAGGGTTCATTGAAGTGCCTGTTTCCTCCAGGATTGAGCCAAAGTCATCGTACCTGTATGTAGCTACTGAGTTTTGGATTTCATCTGCAAGTGAAGTGATGCTGCCCAGGCCGTTTGCAAGATAGTACGATTTTACGCCAGCTCTATTCATGCTGATCGGGTCATCCACACCTGGTCCATGAGTGTATCTTGCTTGTTCAATACTGCCTGTATCAAGTTCCATGATCAAGTCTTCACGATCATAGACGTAGTAGATCGTGCCAACAGAAGTTGTCTTACTCAGACGATCATCTTCTGGGGAGTAAGTATAGCTTACCAGGCTGGTGTCAGGCAATGTGACACTTGTAAGCCTGTTTTCATAGTCATACTCATAAACTGTGCCGTCACTCTTATCCAGAAGGTTTCCATTGTTGTCATATGTATAACTGATTCCTCCGGATGTTAGCATCCTGTTCTCGGCATCGTATGTGTACGCGGCAGAAGAAGTACCTGTTATCTTTGATAGACGGTTGCCAGCAGGATCATAGGTATATTCTGTTGTAGTACCAGTGGGGTATTCGGTTCTGAGCAGTCTGTTAAGTGCATCATATGAGTATTTTGTAATGTCTCCACTCTCTTCGGCAATACTCAACACATTTCCGGTCAGGTCATAGCTGTAAGTATAACTTGATACGACATCGCCATCAGACTTGCTGTTAACAAGACTATGTAGATTGTTTGCAGCATCATAGGAATAGTTTGTAGTGATTCCTTTAGGCCTTACCATAGATATTTTTCTGCCACCTGCATCGTACATGTAGGTAGTTAGCTCGTTGTTTTGATCATCGATGGCAGTTATGCGGTTCAGTTGATCATATTGGTATTCTGTTGGTTTGCTTTCTCCATCAACAAACACACTTATGACATTCCCGTTTGCATCATAGCCATAATTAATGGTCTTGATAACAGAGCCATATTGTTTTTTAACGCTGGAAAGCCTGTAAAGTTCATCATAACTCAGCTCAGCAATATAGTCCTGGCTTGACAGCTTAAGGAGATTCCCCACAGTATCGTATTCTCTTATCACATGACTACCATCCGGATAATCTATCATGGTCATCCGGTTAAGAGCGTCATATTGGTAGTTGATATCATTTCCATTTGCATCTGTTTTTCTGATCAGGTTACTTGCAGGATCATAGTGATAGTATGTCGTATAACCAAGAGCAGATATCGATTTTATGCGACGGTTCAGTTCATCATATTCATAAAGTGTGGAATGACCATTTGCATTAGTATATTCCAAAAGGTTGCCATTGGCATCATATGAGAATAAAGACATTTCACCTACAGCATCGGTGATTAAAACCAATCTGTCCAGCGCATCATATGTATAACTTGTTATTTGATCATTTGCGTCTGTAATTGCTACAAGGTTTCCGACAGGGTCATAAGAATACGATGTTTTGCTACCCATGGGGTCAGTTATTGATATAAGTCTGTTAAGTGAATCATATCCGTAACTTGTGATAATTCCATTCCTGTCTGTCAGGGTCAGTAGATTACCATTGGGATCGTAAGTGTAGGTAGTGGTATTACCAAGAGCATCGGTATCAGCTATAACCCTGCCAATCTTGTCGTATTCTTTTGTCGTGATGTTGCCCATGGAATCCGTATACTTTTTGAGATTTCCATCCTTATCATATTCAAAAGATGCCTTGTTATTAAGTGGGTCTACCACTTCGTTGACCTTGCCCAGAATATTGCTGTCAGAACTGGTTTCAGCTCCATTGGGATCTATGGTCTTTATCAGCGTTCCCACTGCATTATATTCATATTGTTCCTGGTTTCCAAGAGCATCGGTTACTTTTATAAGCCGGTCATTGTAATCATACTCCATACTGCTTTTTTGATTATTGGGGTCAGTTACGGTTATAAGTCTTCCAATAAGATCGTACTCGTAGGAAATTATATTTCCTGCTGCGTCTGTGACACTCAAAAGGTTCCCATGAGGGTCATAAACAAATGAGGTGGAATGTCCCATGAAATCGGTTTTTGTTATAAGGTTGCCTGATGGGTCATAGGTCATATAGGAACTGCTTCCTGCAGCATCGGTGATGCTTTTTAAATTCCCTTTTGCATCATACTGATAAATTGTTGAGTAGCCTCTTTCGTTTTCAAGATTTGTACGCAAGCACATATACTTAGAAGATGAATCTATTGTATCCCATGCATAATTCTTCGATTCGCCTTCCGAGTCGATTTGACGGAGCAGATTGCCATAAGTATCATATTCATATGTCGTAGAATGCCCTTTTGAATCATTGAATCTTACCAGGTTCATGGACCCATCCCAATCCATTGTTGTAAAGTTGTTTGATGCATCAATGATCTTTGCAGGATTACCTTTATCATTTACAGCAATGATAGTAGCGTGACCAAGGGCATTGGTCACTTTTACTGTGTTTGGTCCTGTGCCATAATCAAAAGAATAGAATGTATAATTGTCATAGTGATAATTTCCAGATCTGTTGTACAGAGTCTTACCTATGTTCTCTACCATTCCGTTTTGATCATAAAAAAACAACAAAGTGCTGTCAACCCTATCGGTCGAACTTTCAAGCTTACCTTCTTTAGTATATGAATATATGGAAGAATAACCCATGGCATCAATAAATTTGATAAGTTTTTCGTCATTGTATTCATAATGGATCTCTCGTCCTGAAGGATCAGTGATCATCTGGATATTGTTGTCAGCATTATAGTAGAAAGAAAGCGACAAACCAGATTCGTCTTTTACACTGCTAAGTTTATTGTCTGTATATTCAAAACTGAGCTTGTTATCATTTTTGTCAGTAATGCTTTCTATTAGTCTATTTGAAGCGAAATTGTATTTTGAACCATCTTTTATGTACAGGACAAAAGAACCATCATAATTTTTCTTCAGTTTTGAATATATTCCTTCCGGAGATACGAAGTCTCCTCCCCCGATGTTAACGAACCTGAATGCTGAGCCATCACCTTCATATAAGGTCACAGATCCGTCGGGCTTTTCTTCAAGTAATATATTGTAGTTATGCGTCCAGCCAAAACCAAAAGGACCATTTAAAGCATTGTTATGGCTATTGTATGATCTGAGAATCTGCAAGTTGAAGCCCTTTGCTTTCACCGATATGTCCATTTCGGATAAATACAGGTTACCGTTAGCGATATTTACCATGTTCCCCGCATAGAAGTACCTTATATCATAACCTGTGTTTGCATTATCTGCTGAGAACCCATTCAGTTTAGCAGAAACTGGTAAATTGTTGTTAACAGCCGCAAATACTGCTCCTGTATAAAGTGAAGTCAGTATGATCATTGCTAAAAGAATTGCACAGTATTTACTAATTATTTCTTTTGTCCTATCCATAAACATCCACCCCTACATTCAAGTGTTCAATTTTGTTCTTGAATTACATTTTTGTCAAATTGGATCTGAAAAAACCAAAATCTACAAATAACGTTTAATGTTGGTCACTCTGATGTTGGTGTATTTTGATTTTTATCTTGAGTTGCGGCTCTAAATTTGGCGTTGAAGGCCAACTTCAGCCATTACTTTCTCCAATCTGCCCCATCTCCACTCCTGGATGAAGAATTATCAAAATATCCTGCATAGTCAAATCCATAACAATATTATGAATATGAAAACAGACCAAAGAATGTGTATGTTCTTCACAAATCACATTACAATAAATCTATCTTAAACATTGCATAATTCTAAACATTGCATAAATTACATGGTAGGAACTATTTTGTTACCTTCACTAAAAATTGGATTAGAATTAACTACTATATAAATGCATCGAAAATGATAAATATTAATATACTAAGAAGGACTTCAATAATCCCTTCTAAAGAGTACACATATCAAC
>JARVGJ010000036.1 GCA_029762595.1 Methanolobus sp.
CGCCGCAGGGACTGCGGTTTGAGCTTGTGGATGTATTCTCGCTGGAGAAACAGATGAAGCAAGAAGCCACCCATTTTAATGGGTGGTAGTTCACTTGTTCAGCCTAGAGTTGATGTTTTTCATACATCGGCCTGAGCTTTGCCCTATACATCAGGATCAGCAAGCGGAGTGCTAAGGTATCTTTCCCCTGTATCAGGCAGAATGACAACTATCTGTTTTCCGGAATTTTCCTCTCTTCTTGCCATCTCCAGGGCTGCGTGAAGAGCTGCACCACATGATATCCCGGCAAGTATCCCTTCTTTCCTTGCAAGCTGCCTTGCGGTCTCAAAAGCATCTTCATTGCTTACCCTGATAACTTCATCGATTATTGCACTGTTAAGCACATCCGGAATGAAACCCGCTCCTATACCCTGTATCTTATGAGGTCCGGGTTTTCCTCCTGAAAGGACAGGCGAATCTGCAGGCTCCACGGCTATTGCCTTAAAAGATGGTTTACGGGACTTAATGACCTCCGAGATCCCGGTTATGGTCCCGCCTGTGCCCACTCCTGCAACAAGGATATCGATTTTGCCATCGGTGTCCTTCCAGATTTCCTCTGCCGTGGTACGGCGGTGTATCTCAGGATTTGCCGGGTTCATGAACTGATGCGGGACAAAGGAATTCCCGGTTTTCTTTGCCAGCTCCTCAGCTTCCTGTATGGCACCGTTCATTCCTTTGCTGCCCGGGGTTAGCACTATCTCGGCACCCAGCAGGTTGAGTATCTTCCTTCTTTCAATGCTCATGGTCTCAGGCATGGTAAGAATGAGCCGATATCCCTTAGATGCACAGACAAAAGCCAGTCCAATACCTGTATTTCCTGAAGTTGGTTCAATGATCACCGTATCTTTATTGAGACATCCGTCTTTTTCAGCTGTTTCTATCATATTCAGAGCGATACGGTCCTTTACAGAACTTAAAGGATTGAAGGATTCCAGTTTTACGAGCACTTCTGCATGGCATCCATCGCTTATTCTGTTCAGGCGCACGAGTGGTGTGTTACCAACGGTCTTAGTAATATCATCATATATCTGCATTTAACCATCTCCCTTGAATTATCTTTAAACAAATCTTTATTTTTTCTCCATGAAGATCAGTCTTGGCTCCTCTATGATAACTTTAGTATCAGGTGGTACGGATTTGGTTATCCATACACTACCTCCGATAACCGAGCGGGCACCAATGACCGTGTCTCCTCCAAGTATGGTTGCATTTGAATAGATGATAACATCATTTTCAATTGTAGGGTGTCTTTTTTTCCCCCGGATTATCTGCCCTTTTTCATCTTTTGGAAAACTCAGGGAACCAAGGGTAACCCCCTGGTAGATGCGGACGTTATCTCCTATCTCACAGGTCTCACCTATCACAACACCGGTTCCGTGGTCAATGAAAAAACCCTTTCCGATCTTTGCGCCCGGATGGATATCGATCCCAACCACACTATGGGCATACTCTGTCATTATACGGGGGAGAATGGATATTCCCTGTTTTTGCAGCTCATGGGCCGACCTGTAGATGGTCATGGCAAAGATCCCCGGATAACTGAAGATTATCTCATCATAGCTCTTGGCTGCCGGGTCCCCCTGGTACGTGGCTATGATATCCGATGCCAGAAGAGACCTGATATCAGGGATCTTCTTCAAAAACCTCAGTGTTTCCTGATGCCCGCGATCAATACATTCGCTACACTCACAAAATTCATCTTCATAGCGAGCACAGTCATATATTATACTATTTGTTATCTGTTTTGAGAGTTTGCTGAACAGTTCTGTTATCTCATTTCCAATGTGGTATGAAAGTGTGTTCCTGTCAACGGTCTGGTCTCCGAAGTAACCCGGAAAGAGAATATCCTTTATAAGTCCGATTATCTCTATCAGTGATTCTCTTGATGGTATGACTGCTGCATCCAGGTGATCGAAACAACCCCTGTCAGAGCAACTTTTTGTGACCATCTCAACTATGTCCGGGATCTGTGACCGGTATTTCTTGTCTATCATGGACTCCAGCATCGTGCATCTTTTCTTTCCCAGTGGTGATTCTTTTTCCATGTATACCTCATATCTCTTATACATCATTTAGCAGGATATCTTTATAATGTTAACGCTGTGAATATCGTTTGTATCCTATGTATCCACAGGCATTCAGCCTCATTCAAATTTGCTGAAAGCATTGCCTTATCTCTCAGTAATTCCTCACTCCGGCCAATCTTTCATTGAATGGTTGTGAATGATTGCACTTAAAAGCTTTGAGTTTTCCCGGGTTTACAGAAAATCTGTTATCAGCTGATTATACATTTGCAAGGTTCTTCAACATACTTTTTACTGGCAGTCGAATACTTTTAAATATAATTCAATGGTAGAACTTTTATGAAACCCAAGCAGGATCAACTGAATGTGATCTATGAAAGTCCTGTGCCTGTATCTGATATTGATATAAGGGCCCTGGCTGAGATCTATGACGAGAAGGATATTTATCTTTCAATCTACTTTCCTCTGTCTGGCAGGGAAAACGAACACTTGAACAGTATATTCCTGGATTCCAGGATAAAGGCGATAGAAGATGCCCTGTCACCTGTTTTCAGGTCGCAGTTTGAAAAGACACTTGAGATGGTACAGGATTACATCTATGAAGCACCGGTTTCCGGTGAGAAAGGGAGGGTGATCTTTGCAAGTGCATCCGAGGGATTCCTGCATGTTTACAGGCTGCCTGTGGAGCCTGAACAGGCCATGGTCCTTGATACATCACCTTTTTTGCTGCCACTTGCAAGATTAAGGGCAGATTACCAGGATTATGGAGTTTTGCTTGTGGATTCCAGAGAAGCAAAGTTCACGTGTATACGTTCAGACATTGCAGAGGAGAAAGAACACCTTTCAACCGATCTTATGAACAAGCACAAAAAGGGAGGCTGGAGCCAGGCACGCTTCAACAACCTTCGAAAGGGTGCCATAAAGTCATTTTTATCAGAGGTTGCAGATAATGTACAGGATACCTGCGGTCAGTTAAAAACGCAAGGATTTGTACTTGCAGGTCCCGGCAATGCAAAACAGCAACTTATGGACTTGCTCCCCAAAGATGTACAGGACAACGTCCTGGCGGTCATTGACATGTCAATGGACATATCCAGGGATGAACTGGTAGAAGCAGGCAATGCTGTGTTGCATCAAACTGATATTTCCAGGTCCTCACAACTGGCTGATGATTTTAAAAATGCTTTACTAAAGGGTGGCTTAGCTGCTTACGGAGTGGAGGATGTGAGGGCTGCCCTGGAGCAGGGAAGAGTGAACACACTCCTTATTCTGAAAGATTCCTCCGTTCCCGGCTGGATATGTGAGAGGTGCCAGAACCTGCAGGCAAATGCCCTGCCTCCCAAGGAATGTGACAGATGCAACGGTCCCACTTCGGTTGTAGATGTGGTGGAAGAGCTCTACGAGCTTGCCCAGCGCACAGCTGCGGAGGTTGAATTTATGGAAAAGGATTATTTCCCGGATTCGGATAACATGGTGGGTGCACTGCTAAGGTATTGATGCCTGTTCCCGGCCGTAATACATGTGTTAAAGCCGTACTGAGAGTCTTTTAGGTGAATAGAAATGTTGAGCCATGATGAAATATTCAGAAAGGTGATCCACCTTGTGACTATTATTGTACTATACATACTCCTGATAGCAATAATAGTTGGAATGTACAATGTTTTCCAGAACGTCGGCTTTGTATGGCTTAAAAAAGGTGGTTTCGGTCAGGTTGTGTACAGCATCCTGACCATCTTTGTGCTCATCGATCTTTTCAAGGCCTTTGCAGATTATCAGGTCCATGAAAGGATCCGGCTCACATATGTATGCGATGCTACCCTCATGCTTGTCTTGCGTGAGATCACTGTCCTGATATACAGCCATGAATTTAAAAATGAGACCTTACTGGTATTTGGAGCATTGCTGTTGGTGCTGGCTATTGTAAGGTTCATTGCAATACGTTACTCTCCAACGGATAGCATTCCTGCGCCTTTGTCTTTAACCGCAAAGCAGGGTCCTGATGAAAAATGAACCGAAGATCCTGTAAAAACCACAATTTTTTTATTTTTGACCATCTTTTTGATTTGAAGTATAGGCATGCTTCTGGAATACGCTATTATTTAATACAATAGAAGCCAGCCTGCATGTATGAGTACCAGAACATCTCAACGGTCCTGAATCCGGCTTTTCTCAGAAGGTCCAGGTGCTCTTCAATGGTTATGGGAAAGTACTCAGTGTCAAACCGGTCAAGGTATTTTTGAACTGCATGTGGATCTTTACCCAGGGATAACTGGAAATGCCTCAGGTACTCTTTAAAGATGACAGTCCCTTTTTCTGTCAGGGGCCTTATATTCTCAAAAGAAATGAACATTCCCTCGTTTTCCAATAATCCATAACATACATCTATAGCCTTTATCCTTTCTTCCTGGTTCAGGTAGTGGTGGCACTGTATTGCAGTGATTACATCAGGTCTTTCATCGATATCGGCAATGAATCCTTCTGTTGTCGAAGGCTCAAGAAATATAATCCTCCTTGCAGGAAGAGATGAGAGTTTCTTTTTTGCCTGCTGCAGCATACTCTCGGATGGGTCCATCAAAAGAAACCGGGTATTTTGGAAATGCTCTGCTGCCCTGTGAATAAGAGTGCCGGTACCACATCCTGTATCCAGCCAGACATGCGGCCTGTGTGGAAGTGATTTGACAAGGTTTATGGTTTCCATATGAAAGGAATCATAGTATGGAATGGTCTTTGTGATATTTGCATCAAAATCTTCAGGAGGATATTTTGCACTATTATGTTGCGGTTTTGAAGATAGCATGAATGGGATTTAATGCCTTGGAGCTTAAAACCTTTAAGGTGGTCAGCTCCAGTTGAACAGTTAAAGCTATTTATATAGCCATATTTTTATATAAAAATATCTATCTATTTTATATGTTCCTATATCGGTTTTTTCACTGCTGCACGTACTCAAATCCTGCTTTCATCGCTATCTGTGCCCTTGTCAGCTCCTGTCCGAGATAAGCTGCGTGGTTTAGCGTGCTTACCCACCCGTGTCTTATGATAGTCATATAGATAGCACGTGCATCTGAGCCTTCTATTATCCTGAGCAGTTCCTTGTCATAGGAATAATGCTTGGCAAGTATAGTACCTTTTTCAGCTTGTGGCACGATTATAAAATACCCTGCATTGTCAAGTTTAAGTTTTTTGCTATCCTGGGCTTTGATGACAGGAACGTCCGGAATCTCACATATATTGCCGTTTTTTGTGTTCGTTCCCTCCTGCAAGTTCTAAATCCTCCTGCAATGAAAATATATCGATCCCATATCAGTCATCTTATCATCATTACATATCTGTCTATAGATGCTTATCCATTGTGCTTGATATGATACATGTTATTATCCGGATATGTTGAATATACTGAATATGTAAGATAATATTGGCAATCATTAAAAGTGATTGTGAGGATAATTGTGAGGATAATGTAAGGAAAGTAAATGTACACAAAGTCAAGACCTTATTTACTTTAGATCAGAGCACTTCTTATAAAGTTTGAACTCAATTACAGATATGTTCCTCTTTCAAGCAATGATACCTTTAATAAAAAAGACAAATACATTTCAGTAAATAATGGAAGGAAAACTGGATATGTTATACAGGAAAATGCCAAAAAACGGAGACGAACTATCAATATTAGGCTTTGGTGCCATGCGCCTGCCGGTAAAAGAGAATGGCAGCATAGATGAGAAAAAGGCAACCCAGATGGTCCGTAATGCAATAGATAATGGCGTGAACTACGTGGATACGGCATGGCCTTATCATATGGGAGAAAGTGAGCCTTTCCTTGCCCGTGCACTTGCAAAAGGTTACAGGGAGAAGGTGAAACTTGCTACAAAGCAGCCACAGTGGATTGTAAGATCTTATGAGGATATGGAAAGGTTCCTTAATGCACAGCTTGAGAAACTGAACACCGATCATATTGATTACTATCTGATACACAGCCTGGTAAGAAGCAGCTGGGAGAATATCAGGGATCTTGGTGTACTTGATTTTCTTGACCAGGCAAAGGCTGATGGGCGTATCATCAATGCAGGCTTCTCCTATCATGGTGCACCTGAGGACTTTGCACCGATAGTTGATGTATATGACTGGGACTTCTGCCAGATACAGTACAATTTCCTGGATACGAATGTCCAGGCAGGGACGGCAGGATTGAATTATGCAGCTTCCAGGGGCCTTGGTGTTGTTGTAATGGAACCCCTCAGGGGTGGGAACCTGGCAGACCCTGTTCCGCAGGACATCATGGATATATGGAATGAGGCTGATGTAAAACGCAGTCCTGTTGAATGGGCATTGAGGTGGGTGTGGAACCATCCTGGGGTAACTGTTGTACTTTCAGGTATGAGTGAGCCGGAGCATGTTGAAGGGAACCTGAGGGTTGCAGAGGAAGGTCTTGCAGACTCACTGACAGCAAAAGAGCTCCATCTTGTGGAAAGGGTCGCAGAAAAGTACGGTGAGCTCATGAAGATCAACTGTACAGGCTGCAGATACTGTATGCCGTGTCCTGAAGGTGTGGATATTCCGGCATGCTTTGATACCTACAACAATCTGCACATGTTTGGGGGTTCTGACAGGCTGATGATGATGTACGCAGCAAAGCTTGGAGGCATCCTGCGGGGATCTGACACTAACTTCGCTTCCCAGTGTGTGCAGTGTGGCCAGTGTCTTGATGCATGTCCTCAGCACATACCGATACCTGAAATGCTTGAGAAGGTTGCAGAAGAGTTTGAAGGTCCGGATCTGGAAGAGAGAATTGCCTTTGCTAAACGCTTGTTTGCTGATGAGAGTTGCTGAAATGCTCTCTTTTTGAAGTCTCCTGCCATAAACCAGGATGATGGTGGAGTTGTAAGTTCCATCTCAAATTCGATTTTGTGGATTATCATTCTCTTTCTTCAAAAAGGCCAGAGCTTCCTGGGTGCCGTCGCAAATATGCACATGCTGCTTTTCCATGAGCTCGGTGAGTTCCAGGTCGCTTTCCATTCTTTTCATGACCTCGGGCTGTACAGAGGTTAAATAAACTCTCTGGTATTGTTTTCTGCTTGCCCTGATAAAGCTTTTAAGGCGCTCTATACCTGTTGTATCAATGAACGGCACGTAGCGCATACGCAGGATAATGTGAGGCTTGCTGATGCTCATATGTTCGTTGATCTTGCTCTCGAAAACGTTCATGGCTCCGAAAAAGAAGGGGCCGTTGATGGTGTAGACCGAGACGTTCTTTTCAAGGTAGGGGTCGGCAAAGATAGTGGCGTTGATACCTTTTGTCCTGTCGTAGTTTTCCATGGTCTGGATGTCGATGACATTTGTCAGTCTTATGAAGAGCAGTATGATGGACAGGAACATACCCATCTGGACTGCGAATACAAGATCAGTAAGGACTGTGAGCAGGAAGGTTACGATCAGGACGGTGCTGTCCATCTTGCTTATGTGCATGGTGGTCCTTAATTCCGTGATGTTTATCATCCTCAGGGAAACCAGGATCAGCACACCGGCAAGATAAGCCTTTGGAATGAATGCAGCAACAGGACCCAGGAACAATAATATAATTAGCAGTATCAGGGCGTGGATGATGCCTGAAACCTGTGTCTTTGCGCCTTCCCGTATGTTGACAGCACTTCTTGCAATTGCAGCTGTACATGGTATTCCTGAGAAGAAGGGTAGCGCCATATTAGCTATTCCCTGACCCAGAAGTTCCTTGTTGCTGTCATGTTTGCTATTTGTCATACCATCACACACCACAGCACAGAGCAGGGCCTCGATTGCTCCCAGCAGTGCAATTGTAAGAGCTGCAGGAAGTACTGCCCTGAACAATGCCAAGTTAAAATTCAGCATTTGTAGCTGTGGAAGTCCGGCAGGGATGCTGCCTACAAGTGGTATATCTATTCTGTAGTAAAAGACAATGATCACTGAGAAAGCGAGTGCTACGATAGATGGCGGAAGGCTGTTTATGTACCTGGTCCTGGACATGAGTCCCGGGAGGTATAAAAGCATCAGGATGGTAATGATACAGATCAATATGGCAGTACTGTCAATAAGGTCAAGACTGAAGATGATCACATGCAGTGTTTCCCACACGTGTTCCTTTGAAGGGATGATCAGACCCAGGGCATTCGGTATCTGGCCAATGAGGATGATAGCACCGATACCGCTCGTGAATCCTGATATGACGGGTAAGGGGATGTATTTTACAACTTTACCAAGTTTCAGGATTCCGAACAGTATCTGAAACGCACCTGCAAGGAAGCCTGCAAGGAAAAGTCCTTCAAGCCCGAAGCTGTGCAGTGTTGAAAGTATGATAACTGTCATTGCCCCGGTGGGTCCGGTTATGGAATACCGTGACCCTCCGGTTGCTGATACCAGCATGCCTGCAATGACAGCTGTATATAAACCCATCTGGGGTTCTACACCTGAAGCAATAGCAAAAGCAATAGCAAGTGGTAATGCCACAACAGCCGTGATAGATCCGGCTTTTAGATCACTCGTAAATGATTCTTTAAAATAATATGAGATCTTGTTTTGAATTTCCATGTTACAAGCCAGCTGACCCGCGTCAAAAAGTATTCTGATAAAAGCGTAGAAGATTGGTCATATATATAAAATTGATTATCAATGAAAATAAATGACAAACGTTATGAGAACTTATGAAAGAAGATACTATTTAAAAGCTAATATTCAGCTATGAAATATAGTCGAGATCATTCAAAACAGATTCTTTTATGTAAGCATTTGATGTAATCTATATCCTTGTTATTCCTTGCTATTGGTCTACAGGTCAGTTTTTTTCATCTATACAATGAATAATCCGATCCATTAAAGTTTCCCGTTAGTTCAGATTTTGATAATTTATGGCCTTTGGTTCTATATTTTTAAAGATTTTTCTCTAAGATTTAGGTTCTTGTTTCAGTTATATGATACGTTATATGATACGTTATATGATACAGATCTGTTGTAAGTTCCCGCCTGCACGAAACATCATTCCCTGTTAGTTTTCCACAGTTTTCATTCATACATTAATATTATCTCCTTTCCCTCCCAATCAAATTCTAATGAACTCCATCATCCTTCAGATCAGAAAAGAGCTAAAACAGAACGTTGACGAAAAGACAAAAAACAACAGCTCCCGTTTTTTCAAGGAAGAGATAAAATCTTATGGTGTAAAGACTGTCCTGGTAACTAAGATAGCAAAGAAACATTATGAGAATATATCTGGCAAAGACAAACCTGAGATATTCGCACTTTGTGAGGAACTCCTGAGCTCAGATTATATGGAAGAATCATTTATCGCTTTTAAATGGTCATATTATCTGAGGGGCCAGTATGAACCAGAGGATTTTGTGATCCTGGAAAGATGGGTGGGGGATTATGTCAACAACTGGGCGAAGTGTGACACGCTTTGCAATCATACCATAGGTACATTCATTGACATGTATCCTCAGTACATTGATTCCCTCAGGAAATGGACTGCTTCTGATAACCGCTGGTACAGGCGTGCCGCCGCTGTAACACTTATCCTGGCTGCCCGCAGGGGTGATTTCCTTGATGATGTGCTGGAGATTGCTGACCTGCTGCTGACCGATGAGGATGACCTGGTCAGGAAGGGTTATGGCTGGATGCTAAAAGAAGCCAGCAGGGAGCATCAGCAGGAAATATTTGATTACGTCATGCAGAACAAGAAGGTCATGCCCCGGACTGCGCTGAGGTATGCCATTGAGAAATTCCCGAAAGATCTGAGGGCAAAAGCTATGGAAAAATGATAAATGAAAAAAGAAAAAATGAAAGGTCTGGATATCTGTATGAAGCATTTTCATGCTTCGCTTGAAGGGCACAACTCTTTAACAACACAAATTACACACTTCGGTCTTCTTGCAATACATATATTCCTGCCATGAAGTATCAATGTCATGGACAGTTTTTCAAGATCCTCTTTTTTTGCAAGTCTCATCAGGTCAATTTCTATTTTCCCGGGATCGCTGTTCTGTGTAAGACCAAGTTTTTGAGACAGCCGGGTAACGTGTGTATCCACTGCAATACCCTCGATGATACCATAGCCTCTGGCAAGAACAATGTTTGCGGTCTTCCTCCCGACACCCGGCAGTTTCAGTAAGTCTTCCATATTGTCAGGTACTTTACCGTTGAACTGTGTGATTATCAACTGCGCACTGCCGATTATATGTTTTGCTTTCTGGTGATAGAATCCGGTAGTATAAATTTCCTTTCCAAGTCCGGCAATATCAGCATTGGCAAAATCCTCAACGCTGCTGTATTTCTTGAACAGCCCCTGTGTGACCTTGTTGACCTGTTTGTCGGTGCACTGGGCAGAGAGTATTGTTGCAACCAGCAGTTCAAGAGGGTTCCTGAAATGAAGCATTGGCTCTGTATTGGGGTACTCATGCTGCAGGAGCTTAAATATCTCTTCAAAGTTTACTTGATTGTCAGGATTTGCAGAAAACATGGTCATGGGAATCAATTGTAGTACGATCTTTATTATGTTTATTGAGAACCCCAGCATTTCGACTAGAACTAAAAATAATTTTACAAATAATAATTATTCTATTATATCGCACTTGATAATAATATTAAAAAGACACATATCTCAAAAACAGGTTCAATAGGAAATTATTCAGGCTAAAAAAGAAAAATTTACGGGTTACAACCCGTAAAACTCAATGTTCTTATCAGCAATTGCCTGGATCTTTGCGATCTCTTCCTCGCCGCCTTCCATGGTG
>JARVGJ010000037.1 GCA_029762595.1 Methanolobus sp.
GGTTCTATTTCACCTGTTGCACCTGCAAAGGCACCCAGGAGTACCGTGTTGACTATTGGCCTGCCGATAATGTCCATTGCTATCTTTGTTGCGTTGACCGTCACTATCTTTGCCTTTGTGTTGATATCGAAGCTGTCGGCATCAAAATCACTGTTGATTATAAGTATTCCATCATCCTTGAGGCCTGACGCAACATCAACTACTTCCAGGAGTGTGGGGTCCTGCACTATAACGCAATCAGGTTCGTAGATCTGACTTCTGAGCCTGATGGGTTCATTACTGATCCTTGTGAATGACTGGACCGGTGCTCCCCTTCTTTCCACACCGAATGCGGGGAAGGCCTGGCTGAATTTCCCGTCTGCAAAAGCAGCAACAGCCAACAGTTCAGCAGCTGTGACAGAGCCCTGACCACCACGACCGTGTATTCGTATTTCTTTCATCTAGAATTCTCCATAAACCTTGTAATATATTTCACGTGATTATTGATCTGCTGATTTCATGATTTGAAATTATGGGTTTACATTTCATGTTTTGCTTGTTGATCAAAGCAACCAGTTGTTCATGTCAGCACCCTGTCAAGACATCCCATATCCCGTGCTTTTTTAATCTCAATTGCTATCCTGCGTCCTGTTGACATCTCCGGCTGGATGAAATCAGAATATGGTGAACCATTGATGTACGGATTTGTACCGGCAACTATTCTGGCAGAGATTTCAAAAACCCTGAACTCCAGTTTATCGGTGAGAACTGTTTCGAGACAGAATGATCCTATAAGTCCTCCAAAGAGTTCTATGGATTTTTCCACAACCTTCTCTCCCATTTCAAACACTTTAGGGAGCAGTGATTCTCTTAACACAAGAGGAACGTTTCCTGTAACCACAAAGGTAGGTTGAATTCCTGCTTTCTCTAATTCTGTTGGAGATCCTAATCTAAAGATCTCATCGGCATTTGATTCTACACGCCTGTCGATTCCAGTCAGTTCAAGTGCTCCCTGACTCAACATGTAACCGTCAGTGGACAGTGGGGAATAGAAGTAGTGCAAATAGTATCTGGTACCAAGGACAAATTCCTGCAGATCATGCACTTGTTTAGAGTCGATCCTTTCATTGAAATCAGCGATATTTTTAGCAATGAAAAAACCCTTTCCACCTTTTGCTCCGTGATACTTTACCATCACGGGCCCATTTATGTATTCGGGTCCTTTTATTTTACGTGGCATAGGCACACCTGCTTCCTCAAGCCATTTACGTTCCATCCTTCTGTCTGATTCCCATTCAAGTACGTTGCGATTACCAAAGGTTGGTAGCCTAATGTTTGCAAAGTCTGATGCACCCAGATATTCCACAAATGACCCATGAGGGATTATAATTGCGTTTTTCTCTGCCAGTTCATCTGTTCGCTCAAGGATCTCTTTGTAAGAATCAACTGACATAAAATTGTCTGGCTTTGCAAGTGGAAATGCATCATAGAAACGTGGTGGTTCTCCTATGCAGATGCCAAGTGTCTTCAATCCTTCCTTTTTTGCTCCATGGAATATCTGCAGGCTTGTATGGGAGCATACAGTAACAATTGTCAGATCTTCTGTGTCATATTCATCAAGCATTCTCTGAATACGATTGTTCATACTTTCATTCATCATGTTCCCTCTTTCTAATTACAGTATTTGGAGCTATGAACACTTTATCTTCAATGGTGACATTGCCTGCAATAACTGCAGCACCAGAAACACAGGCTTTTTTGCATGTTTTTGGTTTTTGTCTCGATTTTGGTATTTGCATTATCTGACCTCCAATTCTTGCAGTGCTTTTACACCAAGAACCTGTTTTTTTGCTTCGATCATTGACCTCACTGTTGCTTTAAATCCGGATATCGTTGTAATGTATGGGATATTGAAATCAATTGCAACCAGGCGGATCATTGTATCATCAGATTTTGCATTTTTATCGTTATTCGTATTGATTATCATGTCAACATCTGAAGACATGTCCTTGAACATCATGTGTAAATTATCATTATCAGTTTTAAAAATGTTATCACTGTATATGCCATATCCTTCCAGCATACATTTAACCCGGGCATCTGTTTTTATTTTAAACTGAAGTTTCTGTAGCTCTTCTATCTCCGGAACAATATTTGCTATCTCATCATCTTTTACTGAAACAAATATGGTTCCTTCTGTTGGAAGCCAGGTATTTGCTGCTAACTGTGCTTTATAATATGCTATCTCAAAGGAGCTATCAACTCCCATTACTTCCCCTGTGCTTTTCATTTCCGGTCCAAGAAGACTATCTGAACCTTTGAGCTTTATGAAAGGAAATACGGATTCTTTCACAGCTACATGGGCTATTTCCTTTTCAGTAATCCCTAAGTCTTTGAGTTTAATCCCGGCCATCACCTTGGTGGCTATCTTTGCGATGGCTAATCCCCTTACTTTACTTACAAAAGGAACTGTACGACTGGCTCTTGGGTTCGCTTCAAGGATGTACACCTCCTCATTGCAGACAGCGTATTGTATATTAATAAGTCCGATGACGTTTAATTCAAGTGACAGATTACGAGTGTACTGCCTGATCTTTTTGATTACTTCATCAGACAGGGATTGCGGAGGCATGACACATGCCGAATCCCCTGAATGTATGCCTGCCTCTTCGATATGTTCCAGTATTCCGGCAATATACACATCCTTTCCGTCACAAACAGCATCTACATCTACTTCGATTGTATTTTCCAGATATTTATCTATGAGTATCTGTCCTCTGTCTGATGTGTTAAAAAATTTTCCAATGGATCTAATGAAATGTTCATCATCCCTTATAATCTCCATGCGCTGCCCACCTAATACATATGATGGACGTATAATGACCGGATAGCCTATTTTTTCAGCACACCACATCGCCTTGTCAATAGAAGAAGCCATTTCATGTGCTGGGGTTGGTATATTCAGCTTACGTGTTATTAAGCCAAACTTTTCTCTGTCCTCTGTTATATCGATACTATTTAGTGGCGTACCTATAATGTGAATTCCGTTTCCTTCAAGGCCCTTTGCAAGGTTCAAAGGTGTTTGACCTCCTAACTGGACGATCACACCCTCAGCTTTCTCCTTTTCCAGTACATTGAGGATATCTTCCAGTGTCAGGGGTTCAAAATATAGGCGATCAGAAGTATCATAATCAGTACTGACTGTTTCCGGATTGCAGTTTATCATTATAGTTTCAATACCAAGTTCACGCAAAGCATAACAGGCGTGCACGCAACAGTAATCAAACTCTATTCCCTGCCCTATGCGATTTGGTCCGCTTCCGATGATCGCAACTTTGGATTTATTCAAGGTTGGTTCACTATCATCACAGTCTTCATATGTAGAATACATATAAGGTGTCTTGGCATCAAATTCCGCAGCACATGTGTCCACCATTTTATACGAAGGGAATAATCCAGAGTCCTGCCTTAATTTCCTTATCTCCTTCTCATTAGATTTTATCAGTTGTCCTATGCGTATGTCAGAAAAACCCATTACTTTTGCATCTTTCAATAGTTGTGCAGGCAGATCGTATCTGGTATATGAAGAAATCTTTTCTTCCATTTCGACAATATTATTGATCTTATGTATGAACCAGGGATCTATTCCTGTGAATTTTGTTATCTGGCTTATGTTCATACCCTTCTTTAAAGCAGATGCAATACAGAAAATACGCTCGCTGTTAGGGGCAGACAGATATGTACTGATTTCTTCCAGTGAGAGTTTTTCAAACTTATCAACAAATAGTCCGTATGTATCGATTTCAAGAGACCTGACAGCCTTTTGCAGGGCCTCTTCAAATGTTCTTCCAATTGCCATTACTTCTCCCACAGATTTCATCTGAGTTGTCAATATCTCATCTGAACCCGGGAACTTTTCGAAGGCAAATTTAGGGATCTTCACAACTACATAGTCAATTGTGGGTTCAAATGATGCGGGTGTCTCTCTGGTAATATCATTTGGTATTTCGGGCAGTTTCATCCCTACGGCTAGTTTTGCAGCTATCTTTGCAATTGGAAATCCGGTAGCTTTCGATGCCAGAGCAGAAGAACGCGATACCCTTGGATTCATTTCAATAGCAACAAACCTCCCGTCATCCGGATTCACTGCAAACTGGATATTTGAACCACCTGTATCTACACCGATCTCTCTTATTATCTTCAATGAGGCATCCCGCAATGACTGATACTCACGGTCTGAAAGAGTCTGGACCGGTGCCACCGTTATGCTATCACCAGTATGTACTCCCATTGGGTCCATGTTCTCAATGCTGCATATTATGACAACATTATCATCAACATCCCGCATGACTTCCAGTTCATATTCCTTCCAGCCCAAAAGGTATTCCTCAATAAGGATCTGATTGATCCTGCTGTATTTTATCCCCAGTTCTGCAATGCTTTTCAACTCTTTCAGATCGTACGCGATTCCACCGCCTGCTCCTCCTAAAGTATATGCAGGCCTGATAACCAGAGGATAACCAAGTTCTTCTGAGATCGAAATTGCATTTTCTACACTTGAAGCAATCGCGCTTCTTGGAACCGGCACTCCTATTTTTTGCAATGCCTCCTTGAACTTCAGTCTGTCCTCTGCCTTTTTAATTGCTTCGAGATTTGCTCCTATAAGTTCAACACCATACCTTTCAAGTATACCGGCTTCTGCGAGTTCAGATACAAGGTTCAAAGCTGTCTGTCCACCAAGAGTCGGCAGTATTGCACAGGGTTTTTCTTTTTCGATAATCTTTTCAAGTATCTCAACAGTTAGTGGTTCAATATAAGTACGGTCTGAAAGATCAGGATCTGTCATGATTGTTGCAGGATTGGAATTTACCAGGATTACTTGATAGCCTTCTTCTTTGAGGGCCTTGCATGCCTGGCTTCCTGAATAATCGAACTCACAAGCCTGACCTATCACAATAGGACCAGCACCGATGATCATTATTTTTTTCAAATCAGTTCTCTTTGGCATTACCTGTTAACACTCCTGTCTATTATTGCCATCATATTGTCGAAGAAGTCATGGGTGTCATGCGGACCAGGCCCGGCTTCGGGATGAAATTGAACTGAATGGATATTGAGTTCCTTGTGCATGATTCCCTCTACTGTCCAGTCATTAGGATTTAACATTGTGATTTCAAGTCCTGTCCCTTCAAGAGAAGCTCTGTCCACTGCAAATCCATGGTTTTGGGATGTGATGAATACCCGACCGGTTTTACAGTCTATCACCGGGTGATTAGCACCACGATGTCCAAACTTTAATTTGTATGTCTTTGCACCCATTGCAAGAGAAATTATTTGATGCCCAAGACATATACCGAACAATGGTACTTTACCTGCTAATTCTTTCACAGTAGCTATAGTATGCTTCAATACTGAAGGATCTCCTGGACCATTTGAAATTAAAACAGCATCCGGGCCTGCATTTATTATATCATTGGACGTAGAATCATAAGGAACAAGTGTCACATCTGCATTTCTCTGTCTCAGTTGCTCGATTATGCTATTCTTTATCCCACAGTCAATAACTATTATGTCAGGTCCGCATCCTCCAGAAAGTTGTTTGTATTTCTTAGTAGACACCCGGTCTACTATGTTACACTCTGAAATTCCGGGTTGCGAGATTGTTTTTTGTATTAATACAGGAATGTCAGGACACTCATCCTCAAATACTACTATCCTGCTTTTCATTGTACCCTGTTCTCGTATTTTTTTAGTCAATTTTCTGGTATCCACTCCTTCTATTCCGGGGATACCATTGATTTTCATAAAAGTGTCAAGTTCCATCTGCGACCTCCAGTTGCTGGGGGTCTTGCAAATCTCTTTCACTACAAAACCATTTGTTTTTATGCTTTCTGACTCATAGTCTTCACTACACACTCCGTAATTTCCAACTAATGGATATGTTGACATCAGTATCTGTCCGGCATATGAGGGATCGGTAAGTGACTCTACATATCCGGTCATAGCTGTATTGAACACCAGTTCTCCGTATGCCTCACCCACTGCTCCGAAACCTTTTCCGGATATTGTAGTACCGTCTTCGAGTACCAATATTGCTTTTTTCATGATTATCCCAGTGACTTTCGAATTTTTCCCATTTTAAAAAGTGTTGACTGTGTTAGCTGCAGTAATTCCTGATCAGTATCAATGCAACTATTGTTTTCCAATAACATTCCTCTTGGCACCATCTCAAGCAGAATTTTATAGGAAGGGTTGCATTTGTTTTCCAGATCAAACATCTCTCTAAGAATATTGACATCCTGTAAGACACATTCCATGAACTCATTTGACAGGAATTTCGATGCTGCACTCATGTCTAAATAATCAAAAGCAAATCTCAGGTCAGACTGCAGGGATGGGAAATACTTTGTAAGTAATCGTTCACAAGCATCTTCACCCAGTTTTTCTCTTACATCTGCTATGGCAGACCCTGTTCCGATAATTTCAGGAGGCAGGCCTATCGAATAAAATGCGCCTGTAAACTTTATTGCCCTTGGCAGATCAAGGTTTATTTCGGGCATGCTGATTTCGAGTTCTTTTTTAATATCACTGCGGCAAAAACCGGATATCTGCGTTATATTGGGTGCATCTCTTGAGTATCCTGTTTTTCCTCCACGTGTCAGTCGATCACGTTGCTGAGGCAGGAAATCCGATATACTGTTTATTGTTGGTGATATACTTTTTAGTGCTCTGTTGTATCGGGAGCCAAATATCGCTATAATATTGATTAGCTCTTCTTTTTCCTCATCAGTGAATATATCCGGAGACTTTGATAATTTATTTTTGGCATATTTCACTAAATTCTCTGCTTTTCCTTCCTCATGGTCGTATCTTAATCCTGACTGAAGTGTCAGAGTGTCTATCCCACGGTATTCTTCAAAAAAGTTATCTGCATTCTCAAGTGTTACATGCCCTCTGAAAGGAAGGGCACCGCCTCCGAATATGATTCCTATTTCTGTATCGATTTCTGGTTCTAATTCATGCAGGCTGCTTATTGCATATTTGCACGAGAGGGTACTGGCAACATGACCAAATGTCAGAGCAGAATCTGATTTCCCAATGAATATCCTGTATTTTTCGACCTTATCATTTAGTTGATCCCGGCTTTCAAGGATTGTATTGGAAATGATCTCTTTTGCATTAAGCAGACCAGGTACATCTTCTATCAAAGGTATTATCCGTGGTGGCTCCATTTTGAAGTTGAACTCTTTTTTGGCCAGCTCACTTATGTCTGTCATATGTTGTTGCGCCTCTATGATCTCCTTAATGGTACTTGTCATTGGGTGTACTAATTCAGAGATTGCCTGGAAATCCGAATATTCATAGGCATTGTAGTTTGCTTCAGCAACAGACATCATAACCATTAGTTGTCTGAATCTGTTTTCGTGAACTGCACTTGGTGCTCGTGGAGTGATGAAGACATCTTTTCCGGGAATAAGTCCTGTTTCTTCTATAATTTTTGATACTATTTGCACATTCTGATGGTATGGAGTGGTCTTCCCCTCATAGTCGGGCATGTATTCATCGCATGCGTATCTGGTAATAGCTTCGATAGCTTCGACGATCTCTTCCTGTGTAGAGATATATTTTGAAACAGAATCGGGATGTTGCGTACACATCACTTTTGGAAATCTTATTTTTTTTGTCATATATGAACCACGCCTTGGTATGACTAATTATGACAAATTATTTAAATTTATTGCAACATATGAGGGTATGATTAAGTCATTTAATTAGAAACAGGGCTCATACATTTAGGTTATATTTGCTAATTCTTATTTACGGCCATCTTTTCTAAAATATTGACCTGAAGTTATTCTTTATCTTATCCTCCACAAAAAAAGTAACCACAGAACACACCCATAGGCTTAAATATTTTATCATATATCTGCATATACTTTCATATCATTGTATAAAGAAGGTGAACTTATGACTGATGTAATAGTAATACTCGGAAGCAAATCAGATAAGGATGTAGCAAAAAAAACAATCGATATTTTCGACAAATTCGGTATCGAATATGAAATTACAGTAGCATCAGCACACAGAACTCCTGGCAGGGTGACTGAGATAATTGAAGAAGCTCACAAGAAGGATGTTAAGGTCTTCATAGCAGTTGCCGGTCTTGCTGCTCATCTTCCTGGTGTTGTAGCAGCCCATACTATAAAACCAGTTATAGGCGTGCCTGTAAATGCCGAACTTGACGGAAACGATTCCCTGCTCTCGATTGTACAGATGCCGCCAGGCATTCCGGTTGCATGTGTGGGAATTGGAAGGGGTGAGAACGCTGGAATTCTTGCTGCTCAGATACTTGCAACACATAAAAAGGAACTGGAAGTAAAATTAGCTGATCATAGAAAGGAACTTGCAGATAAAGTAGAAATGGATTCAATAAGCCTGTTTGCGTGATCAATGCACTACTTTGCGAGTTAAAGAGTTAGTATTTTATGCTCTTAACGATGATTGAACTTTTAAAACAAGTTCAATCATACCTCTCATTAAATATACTAATCAGATTACGGGCTGGCAGGAGATAATCATGAGCACACGCGAGTATATGCTGGGAAACGTTGCAATAGCACGCGGTATTGTTGAAGG
>JARVGJ010000038.1 GCA_029762595.1 Methanolobus sp.
ATTCACTAATAAGAGCAGGATGCCACCGTTTTAAAACGGTGGAGGAATGCGTCAAAACCCAACATAACTTTTTTATAACGTTGAGTTATATGTTCAATAGATGCTTTTAACTATCAAAATGAAAATGTACCCAAATGAGCACCAGGGAAAAGCTCTTTTAGAAACGATGGAACGTTTTAACGAAGCCTGCAATTTCATTTCTAAAACCGCATGGGATACTCATACATTCGGAAAAATTGGTCTTCAAAAAATTGTCTACTATGACGTTAGAGAAAAATACAATCTTTCTGCACAAATGGTAGTTAGAGCCATAGGTAAAGTCGCAGAATCTTATAGAGTTGATAAAACCTGTTATCATGAATTCAAAAAACATGGTGCAATAGTCTACGACCAGAGAATTTTAACCTTTAAAACATCTGATGAGATCTCGATCTTGACACTTCAAGGGCGAGAACGCATTACCATAAAATACGGAGAATATCGCCCTCTTGATATGGAAAGGGTGAAAGGACAAGCTGACCTCATCTACCACAATAACACCTTCTATCTTATGATAGTTGTAAATGTTCCCGATGCAGACCCGATAGACCCTAACGGAGTTATAGGGGTTGACATGGGGATAGTCAACATAGCCACAACTTCAGATGGTGAAATATTCTCAGGAAAGAAATGCACAGAAATAAGGCAACACTATTCTACTCTCAAAGCAACACTTCAAAGTGTAGGAACCCACTCCTCTAAGAAGCATCTCAAGAAAATAAGTGGTAGGGAAAGACGCTTCAAAAAAGATACCAACCACTGCATAGCAAAAGCAATTGTTCAAACTGCAAAGGACACAAATAGGGCTATCGCAATTGAGAATCTCAAAGACATTAGAACCAACCGCACGGTTAACAAAGCAGTAAGAACAGCTATCGGCAAATGGGCATTCGATGAATTAGGAAACTTCCTCAAATACAAAGCAATCCTTGCAGGTATTCCAATATTTGAAATAGACCCTAAAAACACATCAAGAGAATGTTCGGTGTGTGGATATATTGACAAAAACAACAGAAAAACACAATCAGAGTTCTGTTGTGTTAAATGCAGACACCAAGAAAATGCCGATGTAAACGCTTCCAAGAACATATCTTTTAGGGGTATTTGTCAACTGCCCCATCGTCCTCTGTCCTGCTAAAAGGAACGTAGAAGGACAAGCCACCCTATTCATAGGGTGGTAGTTGACAGTTGTCATTGAACAGGATGAAGACGGCATTTATGTGGCTTCGGTACCTGGGCTGGACGGGTGCCATACCCAGGCAAAGACGCTGGACGAACTGAACCAGCGTATCAAAGAGGCCATTGAACTATATCTTGAAGTCACATCTGAGAGTGATCTATCAGTCCATCTTGATCTTGTAGGTATACAGAAAGTCCGGGTTGATGCATGACAGGCATAATAATCCCGATTTCTGCTAAAAAGACCATCAAAGCACTTTTATCAAGGAATGGATGGATAGGCCTGATAAACAATCTTATAATGTTCTGATTGTTGATCCTGCCCGCAAAAGGCGGCACTTTACCACGCTGCTGGATAAAAAAAGACCGTTCACTTTGAAGAAAGAATATCTTTCAATATAAGTACATTGATCTCTTCTATTTTCTGAAGAGCAAAATCATTTGTGATAAATGCTGAGCATCCTTTGTTTATAGCAGTAGCCACTTGAATTGCATCAGGGGTCTTAATTGAATATCTGGAACGAAGTGTTGAGGCAATGTCAGCAATTTCCAGATCGACATTTACAATTTCAAGATTTGGAAAATTTGTAAGGATATCCTTATAATCATTTACTGCTTTCTGATTGCCATTCATCTTTGGTTTGACCAATATTTCAAGAAGCGTGATCGAAGATGTTATTCCGGATATTTTTCCAGTTTCAACATCTTCTAATATGGATGCACAGATATCTGAAAAATCAGGATTATCCTCTAAAAGATATATGAACAGCATAGAATCAATGCCTATCCTGGAATGCTGTTCAATTTTAAGCATGTTTATTCCACGATTGCCTTTCTTTTTTCAGGAACTGCTCAGTGTCAACATCTTCCCATACCTCTTTATGCAAACCACGAAGTTTATCTGTATAACTTGCAGTCTTTTTTGAAAGGACCAGCTTATCCTCTTCAACCTGCACCACTATCTCGTCGTTCGTTGCAAAATGCATTTTTCTTATAAGGTCTTCAGGAAGTGAAATTGTATGTTCTCTACTGAGTCTGACAATTATACTCATATTATCGTTTAAATATTGTTTTTTAAAGTTAAATGTTTTATGGCTCTCTAGAAAACCTATTATCAATAATCTATTAACCGCAGATACACTCACCTCTTACAGAGTTGAGTGCCTGCTAAACCTTTGTTTAGCAGATAACGCTGATGCACGCAGATGAGAATAAACAATATATGCGTGTATCTGCGGTTCATTTCAGAATAAGATCAGCAGTTCTTAAGCCTCTGTCTCACTAAGGCTAAGTTCCCCTGCAGCAAGCGGATGGACAGGCAGGGAAGAATCATTAATTTCCGCATAACCTTGTCTATACATCCGGAAGTTTCCAGTGTATTTTAACAACGGATTCATGCTCGTCTTTACAAAAACTGCATTTATCCGGGATCATTGTTCATAACTGTACTGAAGTTCTTCAAGGATCTGCACCATCCTTATTTTAAGTTCCGGAAGATCATTTTCGACGATATCCCAGGTAAGTTCAAGATCAACACCGAAATAACCATGGATCAGTTTGTCCCGTGTTCTTGCCATTTCGCTCCAGGGAACATCCTGGAAGTTTCTTTTGAACTCCTCCGGGATATTCTTAGAGGCTTCACCTATTATCTCTATCCTTCTGATTACCGCATCCTGAAGCTGCACATCTTCAAGGAATCCATCCTTTGTCTTATTGTCAGTAAAGTCCTCTATCTTTCCTATAGAGTCAATTATATACATGATGAAAACCCTTGGATCCTTCATAATATCCTCACTTCGTCTTTAAGGACCCTTTCTCTGATAAGGGGGCTAATGGAACCATAAGTAATGACCTCGACCTTTCTTAGAGCTACTTTCTCAAGTTCCAGTTCTAACCTGGCAAGATCGAACAGACCTTTTCTCCCCTTGAAATGAACAAGAATATCAATGTCACTATTCTCATCTGCCTCGTTCCTTGCAAACGAACCGAAGATCCCGGCCCTGTCCACGTCATTTTTCAACAATATGGGTATTATAGTGTCTCTATACTTGTCGATCTGGTTCACAGTCATAGCATCACAGTTCATACATTATTAGTGATTATTCTTATTAAGTTTCGTGTAGATCTTTCTGTTAATAAAGGGTACATACTAAATATAACCACCCCGGCGCAGGCGGCGCATTCCATCATAAATATATGTTGATTCCGTAGAGATCTGAATGATCACCTGACCATCAATAGACACAGATGAGAATAAATAATATCTGTGTGCATCTGCGTTTATCTGCTGTCTACTATTAACTAAAACCACAGATGAACACGGATACACTCACCTCCTGCAAAGTTGAGGGCCTGCTCAACTTAGCAGATAACACAGGCATACTCGCAGTTTTTGTACAAAAGCATCCGTTACGGAGGCAGGCAGCACATTCCATCTCCATGGAAATACACATGTAAAATTGCAGGAACATTCTCATATATCAATGAAAGCAATAACTACATTGAGCCATATGCAAAAACAGATCCAAACAGGTGTTACAAATGCTTATTGAATACATCGGAGCAGCTCTGGGAAAAGCCAGATACGAGATAATTGAGGACGATGAGCCATATTATGGTGAAGTGCCGGAACTTGATGGTGTCTGGGCAACAGGAAGCACCCTTGAAGAATGCCGCAGAAACCTTGAAGAGGTCATTGATGAGTGGATAGTCTTCAGGCTCAGGAGAGGTCTTGCACTTCCACCGATCGGCAATCATGTAATAGAGGACCCCGGGGAAGTTGCAGTTGTCTAAGTTAGCTCCGCTCACCCGGAGAAACCTTGTGAAAAGACTAAGGGAACTCGGTTTTGAGGGTCCCTTCTCTGGTGGAAAACATTCCTTCATGACCAAAGGTGACATGATCCTGACGGTTCCCAATCCACATAAAGACAGGATCAGTGTCGATCTGCTTCAAAGGATACTAAAACAGGCCAGCATATCCCGGGAAAGATTTTAATGTAAATGCATGCTATTAAATATAAGGTGTAAAAATGAAGAAATACACATTCCCTGTAGTTATCGAAAAGGACCAGGACGGATATTTTGCCATGTGTCCGGCTCTTGATGGCTGTTATTCTCAGGGCGACACTTATGAAGAAGCTCTTGAGAACATCAAGGATGCAATTGTTCTGATGCTGGAAGATATGCAAATGTCTGATGAAACGGCTCCAGACATTAACTCCTTCAGTCTGGTCGCAGTCGAGGTCACTGCATGAGTGACAAACTGCCAAGGGTCACCGCAAAGCAATTAATAAAAGTTGTTCAAGCTGTTGGATTTGAGCCTGTACGTCAGTCAGGAAGCCATATGATATTTCGTAACCATGAAGCAAAAAGAATAGTGATTCCCTATCATACAGGAAAGAGCCTGCATCCCAAGATAGTGAGTTCCATACTAAAAGACATTGATCTGAGTGTTAAGGATTTCAAGAAAATGCTGTAGCTTTCATTCTGTTATTCTTTGTCCTTCTCTTTCCCAAAGCCATACCTGCCGTATGATCACTAAAAGCCGGGGTCGGTCCGGGCAGACTGGAAAAAAGGATATATTCCTGCATATAGCAGGAGCTATTCTCAGGATGGGCAGTCCTGGATAATGGGGGAGCTTGTGGGAGTGTGCTGGAAGTGTAGATCTGGTGTATGGTCTGGCAGGAATGATCGCCTGGCCAGGGTCTGCTGGTCGGTCTGCTGGGATTTGGTACATGCTCTTTGGTGGGTCTTATAACAACACACCACCCCGGCGCAGGCGGCGCGCTCCATCATCACTATATGTTAATCTAGAGATGCGAATGATCACCTGACCATCGACAGACACGGACGACAAGAAGCAATATCTGCGTGCATCTGCGTTACCTGCTAAACGGATGTTTAGCAGGCACTCAACTCTGTAAGAGGTGAGTGTATCTGCGGTTCATTTCATAATAAGATCAGCAGTTTTCAGCCTCTATCTCGCTAAGGCTGACTTCCCCTGCAGCAAGCGGATGGACACGCAAAGATGATCTGTAAAACATTTGCATAACCTTGTCTATGCGTCTGGATGTTTGAGGTGTGTAATATGCTTCTGCGCATTCCTGGCAGATAAAGGCATCAACATCTTTGATTGCAAGCATGGTTTCACCTACCTTCACAATGAACTCATGCTTTCCCTCAACAAGTTTACCTTTGCAAAAACTACATCTATCCGGGATCATTGTTTATCAATCCTGTTTATCAATTCTTATTCTGTCTTCAACCCATTTATCTTTTGCCGGAAAATAAACAGTTACTATCTAAGATCAGCATTTTTTAAGCCTCATTCTCATTGAGACTTATATCCCTGGCAGAAAGCAGATCGACACAGCAGTAATTGACCATAGAATTTGCATAATTTGATCTAAGAAGCACTTATCCTTAACAATAAAAGAACGGAATTTATATTTACCTATAGGTAAATACAACTATCAATATGTCAGAAACAGCTACAGATGTGAATATTGGTGAATATCTTATCCGCAGGATAGATTCCCGTGTAAAGGCAGGTTATGACCATTCCAGGGAAGAAATTGTAAAAAAGGCTATAGTTCACTATCTTGAAGAGCTCGATCAAAGTAAAAGACTCTGTGAACTGTTCATGGAAAGAACTCATTCAGCAGAGCTTATGCATAATGCCTGGAAACAGCCTGTTCCTGCAGATGAGGCTCTGGAAATGCTTGCATCTGTTGGCAGGGACCTTGATGTATTCTACGATCTACTCATGGATGAAGTTCTAACAACAAAACTTTAGTCACTGGGATAATGTTTGTTCTTCAGAGTTACTCATCTTTTATAGCATCGACCTGAAGCATTTCAAGTCTTTCTTTAAGTCCGGGCAATTCTTCTTCCAATGTCTTCCACACAAGCTTATAATCTACAACAAAATAGGCGTGTATAAGTCGGTCCCTCATTCCTGCAATATTACTCCATGGAATATCCGGTGCAAGTTCTTTAGTGCTCTTTGGTAAAGCTTTACTGGCTTCTCCCATTATCTCAAACTGTCGTACAACAGCACTTTTTGTTTTCTCATCATCCAGAAAATCATCTTTGTTCATACCTGAAGTAAAATCCTCTATAGAGTCAATGGCACTAATTATCTCTGAAATGTACAGCGACGGTGATCTCATATAGTTACCATCTCTTTTAGAACCTCATTCTTCATCATTGGATGCAAAGCTCTCATTGAAACAACATCCACTGGCACCCCAATCCTCTCTTCCAGATAGTCACCAAGTCCCACAAGGTCAAAAAGTGTAGCATCATCATTAAAATTTACAAGTACGTCAACATCACTGTTGCTCTTCTCTTCACCCCTGGCATAAGAACCGAAAATACCAACTATCTCTGCATTGAACAACTGACTGATCTCATCCCTGTGCTCTTTGATCAGGAGTCTGATGTTGTCCATTTTAACATGTTTTGTCATATTTTCACCTATTAATATCTCTTTTAATTGAGCTAACGTCTTTAGTATTTAACTTCTGCGTTAAGAAAACATAACATGATGTGTATTCTGAGTATCCTGCAAGGTCGTTACGTAGCATTTTATATCATGTAGGATCTATTCTGATAGCTTCTCTTGCAACCTCAGACCAGTTTATTTTACTTGGATCTGTTCATCTCTTTGACCAGATCATCCGGGATAGACAGGGTTATTGTCGCTATATTTACCTTATATAGTAATTCTATACCTTAAAGATTTTCCCTTTTTAAAAGGAAATCAGACCTTCTTAAGTTCAATATCATTTAAGTTGTGACTACCCAATAAAGGGAACGGGAAATCTGGTGGATGGTCTGGCAGGAATGATCGCTTGTCCAAGGGTCCGCTGGTCGGTCTGGTGAGATATGATCACTAACTGCTTTTAACTATGAAAGTGAAAATGTAGCTAAATGAGCAGCAGAAAAAAGCTCTTTTAGAAAATTATGATCCCGGTATCAAAAAAGCGAGAAAATGCTCATTAAAAAGAAGGGAAAGGTGTTTCCCTTAGCTCATTGAGGGTGGCAGTATGACCTGGTCTATTACGTGGATCACACCATTGCTTGTTAGGATATCTGTTTGTATCACATTTGCATCGTTTAGCATTACACTTCCATCACTTACAACAACGGTAATATCTTCACCCTGTACTGTTGTTATTGAGCTCATTTCAACAACCTCTCCTGCCATATATTCACCTGCTGCAACGTGATATGTGAGTACGGCTGTAAGTGCCTCCTCATCTGCAAGCAATCCATCAAGGGTTCCTTCAGGAAGTGCTTCAAATGCAGCGTCTGTTGGTGCGAATACTGTAAAGGGTCCTTCACCGCTTAAGGTCTCTTCAAGACCGGCTGCCTGAACAGCAAGTACAAGAGTGTTGAAAGAGCCGGCATCCACAGCAGTTTCTACAATGTTCATTTCATCTGCTTCCTGAGGTTGTTCTGCACAACCTGATAAAAGCATGGATGTTGCGACTAGCA
>JARVGJ010000039.1 GCA_029762595.1 Methanolobus sp.
ACTTCTCTTCTCCCTCTATCCAGCTTCTATGGACACAGAACGATTCCCGGTTAGAATTCCAGGCTTGTCCCGTCTCATTGATAGATCCATCAAGTTGGATCATGTTTCCTTCATGGTCCTCGAATATTAGCACCTTCTCATGGAACAAAGATATATGGAAAGGTAGATATCTTCCGTTCTCGTCCTTGTTGATACCTATCTTGATCTCAAGTTTGCCATTGGCTATCAACCAGGCAAGAAGCTCGAACCTTTTCTTGATAAGATCGTTCTCAAAATCGGCCTTGCACTCTTCCCATTTCTTATGTAGGACCTCGTCGATGTTCTTAAGACCTTTCTCTATGGCCACAACGTCCTCATTTGAAAGTTGGGCACCTACTATAAGGTACATCTTCTCTCCCCTGTCCACGAAGGCACTTATGCCTCTTGCTGCAACGGCAAGTGAGGTCGAAGAGAAAAAAGCAGCTATACGGTAATAGAACCTTGATCTGCTCAGGGCCGGTATAAAAAAGTCCTCTACGAGGTCATGTGTCCCACTACTATACCTTATGCTCCAGGGATGGTCACGTAAAGTGAGCTTATCAACCATAGAAGACACTCTCATCGAGTCCGATAATTATCTCGTGTCTCAGCCGGTCCAATTCCAGTTCATGACCATTATCGAACTTGGTCCTGTGTTCTTTTACCTTTTCAATTATGCTCTGAACAAGGTCCCATTCCTCTTCAGTGAATGAGTTCTTTATATCATTGAAGGTCCTGTATCTCTTGTTCGTACCAGAGATTATTAAGATGTTCTTCAGAAGGATCTCAAGTTCTTGTATCTCACACTCTATCATATCTATCTTATCTTGGGTATCAACACGCTCTTTGAGCATATTGAAAATACTACACAGGGTGTTGAATTTCAATAGACCTGTCATACCTAGTACCGTAGAACTTTGACCGCCTAGAATCTCTTCGGTACGGTCCATAACCTCTTCGATAACTTCAATTATATTCTCTTCATACTCCCAACTTTCCTGAACAAGCTGAGGGTGGTCCATAGCTAGTTCATAGAGGACATGAGCACAAATAAAAAGGTCATCGATGAATGACTCACCATCATCAGAATCAGCAATGATGTCCTTAGGTATCGCAAAATAGCTAAAACACGCATTTATCTTGAACTTTGTTTCCCATGTCAGTTCATCATTTAAATATATCCTTTGCAAAAGATCAAAGAAAAGAGGTATATATCTTAGTATCGAATGATGTTTTCCATTATAGTTCGAGAATATCTCATCAAGCATCTGCGAATAGACCTTGTTCTTATTTGTTGTCATCTATGAACTCCATATAAGCGTTAATATCTCCTAATTCAGGATGATCCATAATCAAGGATCTGAGCATGCTGTTAGTATGGTCATCTATCTCAGTGTCGAATATCTCTTTGGTCTTTACTGCAAGCATGGCATATAATAGCATTTTCTTCTCTTTACGACTGGAAAGTTTCTTTGATATCTCCTGCTCGTACAATAGATCGAACTGAGAGAACTTGTTCAAACCTACAAAATCAAGGATCATTTCAGCTTTGTCGCCTAGATGAGAAGAGGTTATGTTAACGACATCATAGATGATCCCGAAAATATCATCACTAAATTCAAGTTCACCGCCATTTTCAAGTATTATGTTCTTTGACACCTTGTCTCTTATCTCTTTGAGCACATAGGCACAAATGTATAGGTCATCGAGGTACCCTTCCACTCCTTCCTTATCTGGTATGAGGTCATCCTCTAGTACCAAATAGGAAAGTGCACAATTGACAAGCATTTTTGTATACCAGTTTGATCGGGCGTTACTCCCAATATTACAAAGCAATTGGTAAAAATCTGGCAAGTATCTTAAGACCCCATCGTAATAGTCCTCGGGATATACTGTGACAGATTCCTTTAACTGTCGATAATAGCTTCTGTCACCGTAAGAGTCTTCATAGCTAAGATCTACGGCCACCTTGTCAGAACCAATACCTTGTCTATCTAGCTCACCAATAGTGTTGTCTAGTTCTATATCAACATCGATCTCTTGTTTAGATGTTTTTACAGGGTGCCTTTTTATGATATCTTTACCTTCAGCTTTAAGTAAGGATTGAATATTCTGTACAAGAGAGCAATCTGAGTGTCTGCCTTTGAACCTACCAACATCATTCTTCTGGACTGTGAACGGATCTCCACATATATTACAGAAACCTTCGATAGTTACTTGCTCTGCGTTTGACCCAAACTCATAGGATATGCAAGCACATTTGGATGAACAAAAATAACCTTCTTTTTTAGCTTGCTGTCCACATATTATGCAGAACTTGAGATTACTTGGCACGAAAACACCCTTGTTTTTTTCTATGTTTGATTTAATATCTACTAAACTTTTATATGTAGTTTTTGATTAAAACTTATACTTCTATGAATTTCCGAGGCCATGATATCGAAATTTTAGATTATTTAAGAAAGGACCTATCCAAGCATGCCCGATAATAAAAGTTAGATAGATTAATAATAAATTGGGGCTATCTACCTTTCATGCTTGAGTTCCAATACGAGATGCCTTACGAGATATACAGCTCAAAGGACATAGAGAGGTATGCAAAGAAATTGATCGGCAAAAGGTTCATTGATATCCAAGTTCCAGAAAATGAAGATACGAAAGCACTTGGATCACCCGGTAATAAAGGTCATCTAGGACAATATCTTGAAAGATTCTATTTCCTTTATGAACCAAACTCCAGTAAGGCACCCGATTTCCTGGAGGCGGGCGTGGAACTTAAGGTATCCCCCCTTAAGAGGTTGAAGAATAACCAGCTCAGGGCAAAGGAAAGGATAGTTCTAAACATTATAGATTTCACTACTATAGTTGAGGAAAAATGGGAAGAAAGCTCCTTCTTACATAAGAACGGCCTTCTTCTACTTGTATTCTATCTCCATGAGGAAGGGAAGGAACGTCTGGATAATGTCATAAGGATGGTGACCCTTTGGGATTATGGCGAGAAGGACCTGGAGATCATCAAACAGGATTGGCATAAGATCGTTAACAAGATAAGAGAAGGGAAGGCGCATGAACTATCTGAGAGGGACACGTTGTACCTTGGAGCTTGTCCTAAGGGTGTCAACTGTGGGTCCACAAGAGAACAACCTTTTTCCGACGAGCTGGCCATGCAAAGGGCCTTCAGCCTCAAACAAAGCTATGTCAACTCGATAATTTCAAGGATAGAGGACACAGAACCTGCCATTGCAACATTGGATGATTTTGACACGGGTAAGACATTTGAAGATATCATCCGGGAAAAAATGTCCAAATATCAAGGTATGGATGTTCAGACAATCCATGCTAAGGTGGGGTACGGGCTCAATCCTAGGTCAAAGAACTATTATGCAAGCCTAGCCGCCCGCATGCTTGGCCTTAAGAAGAACAAGATAGAAGAGTTCGAGAAGGGAGATGTTATCCTTAAGACCATAAGGCTTCGCAGGGATGGGATGCCCAAGGAATCCATGTCCTTCCCTTACTTTGACTATCAAAAAATAGTAGATGAAGCCTGGGAAAGTTCAACTTTCCTGAACCAGCTTGATAGGCGTTTCTTTTTCATGGTGTTCCAATATGACGGGCAAGACAAACTCTGTTTCAAAAAGGGAATGTTTTGGGGTATGCCATATGAGGATATGCAAGAAGCAATGTCCGTTTGGGAAGAAACAGTAAAACGCATAAAGGAAGGCAGGGCAACGGACCTTCCAAGGATCCGTGATAATCATGTGTGCCATGTCAGGCCACATGCTCAGAGCTCAAAGGATACCTGCGAGACCCCACATGGAGAGCATGTGGTCAAGAAATGCTTTTGGTTGAACGCATCCTACCTTAAAGAGCAGATAGAGCGATCATGAACCACTGGTTAGATGTTGATCAAAATATATTTTCAGAAGTCGATCAAAAGATATATATCATTGTGAGTTGTTACTCCGAATATGGCAAAAAAGCGCTTGACAGTAGCAGATTTCTTCTGTGGAGCTGGCGGTTTCTCAGAAGGCTTCAGACAGAACGATCTTGACCTTGTCCTTGCTTTAGACAACTGGCAACCTGCTATCGATACGCATCATCTGAACCATCCTGGCTGCAATGCTGTCAAGATGGACATTTTGGAACTTGATACGCCTGAGAAGATAGATGATATCGTCCCTGATGTGGATGTCCTTATAGGGAGCCCACCATGCGTTTCTTTCTCAGGTTCTAACAGGGCAGGTAAGGCTGATAAGAGCCTAGGTCTAAAACTAATAGAGTCCTATCTTCGGATAATCGCGTGGAAGAAAAGCAAAGGTCAGCTCAAGTACTGGTTATTGGAGAACGTTCCCAACGCAGGGAACTATGTCAAGGACAGATATACCTGGAAGGAACTTGGTCTTCCTGGAAACGGACCAGACCTTGTTATCGAGAGAAGGGAAGTATTGAACGCTGCAGATTACGGTGCACCTCAAACAAGAAAAAGGTTCATCTGCGGGGATTATCCACTCCCGGAACCTACCTGTAAGGACGAATCTGAATGGACCACCACAAGACAAGTATTGGGATCATTGAGGAATCCGTTCGAGAAGGACCACACTGGGCAAATAAAGGACCCTAACTACGGTATTTCAGTCCCTGCGGATTCGCTAACCGACCATTTCTATGATACCCGAGTAGCGGATATCGAATGGAAGAAGGCTAAAAGGATGAAAGAGGACCATGGTTTCATGGGGAAGATGTCGTTCCCTGAGGACCTCGATCGCCCAAGCAGAACCGTCATGGCGACAATGTCTGCATCAACAAGGGAGTCCATGATACTTGATGCCCTTGATGAGAATGGGGAGCGTATAGGTTACCGACTGCCAACTATCAGGGAGATAGCCTCCTTTATGTCGTTCCCTATAACCTATCAGTTCGAGGCTGGTAATGAAGGGTCCAAGTACAGGCTTGTAGGAAACGCGGTATGTTCCAAGCTTTCCTCAGCACTTGCAAAGGCCATCCTTATAAAAGAGGATATAGAGCCGCCAAAGAATTTCCTTCCCCTCCCAGATAAAAGACCATCTGTGGACCTAAGGGGTAGTAAAAGAAAGCAAAAAGGACCATCTAAGAAAAGACCCGACGCCAAGTTCGCCATACATATACCCTATATCAAGATCAAAGGATTCAGGGTAGAGTTGAGCAATAAGGACTCTGATTTTAAGAATGAGGATATAAAATGGTCATGTATCCTGCATCAGGGGAGTGGGAAGAAGGCACTGATGTGCAGGCCCGATGATTGCGAACTTGAAGATATCTCTCAGAAGATATCTGGCTTTGAGAAGTTCAAAGAGGATGTAGATGAGGTCTTTGGGGAGCTCGACATGGACCACACACATTTGCAAGAAGCATATGTTGCCAGATGTGAGAGCGAATACATCACACCAGAAAGGGCTCTAGAGATCATGAAAGAACTTGTCGACAGGCATTTCCCAGAAGATGATGCATTTATCGATAACTCAGATAGGAAGATCGCAATCGACAGGGACCTTGTACCGACGAGGGTCATTGCGGGAATGTATGCTTGTGACTATTTTGTGAAATGCCTGGAATGACCTTTATTTATTTTCTCATGAAGAGCTTTCACCTTTTTGGCACAGCCGATGGCATCCTTTTTTATCTCACATTCCCAAAATACCAGGACATCCCATCCCTCGTCTCCTAGTGCTTTGAGCTTCTTCTTGTCCCTTTCCTTGTTCTTGCGGAACTTCTCTGCCCAGAAAGCTGTGTTTGATCTTGGGAGAGGCAGGTCGCAGTGGGGGCATCTATGCCAGTAGCATCCATGGACGAATATAGCTATCCTCTTTCCAGGATAGGCAATATCCGGCCTACCTGGTGCTTTCTTCCAGTGGAGGCGATAACCTGGGATACCTACCTGTCTTAGTGCATCTCTCATAAGGATCTCAGGTTTCGTGTCCTTGCCTTTATTAGAGCTCATAACTCTTGAAGTGACCTCTGAGTCCGGGATTGGTGCCCTTCCATCTCTTAGATACTCCATGATATACGTTTTTGGTGTTTACTATAATAATGTTGACTTCGAAAAGAACAAACATATCAGTTACAAAAATAATTTATACATGTATGAACTTTGTCTTTAAAGATATCATGTCCGAGATTAAAGATACCAGTATCTCAAGTTTTGTAGAGGACTTATATATAGAAAGCATAATTCTCAAATTTATTGATTCGAAATTGTATCCCGGGATATGTTCTCAAAGGCCCAGATGGTATCATGATTCAAAAAATCAAGACAAAGGTATAGATTGCGATATTTTCTTTAAAGACCTTGAGGCCATGTCTGTAGACGTTAAGTGTGCTCATGACTATGTTAAAACCAATGTTTTAAAATGTTCAATACCAACATTTGCTTTTGAGCTAAGTTATTTTAAGGGTAGAGAGGAGAAGGAGGGTTGGCTCTACGATAAATCAAAAGAAACGGCTTACTATTTGCTATGTTGGATATGGACGAAAAAAGAGGAGGATTTCAAACTTGACGATATACTCAAATTGGAGTGTTGTCTTATAGAAAGGCAAAAGATACTCTATTATTTAGCCACAAAGAACCTCTATCCCGAAGAGGCCCGTGAAATAAATAGAAGAATAAGGGCAAGCGGAAAGGGTGGTAAGCACTTTGTCAAAGATTTCCCTGATATCGGACTAAAAAAAGGATTACATTTTAATTATTCCAAAGACATTAAGGCAGAGGGACCTATAAACATAATCATATTCAAAGATAAGTTCATGCATTTAGCAACAAAACATTTTTTTCTCTATTAATCGGCAATATTTTAGACATAGACATCCGCGACAAAACAGGATAGATTTTTTGGAGCTATATTAGATTTCAATCAACTTTGACCAGCTCATTATAATTGTCAAACATCATATCGATGAGTAGAGTGTGTAAAATATATGAAACTAAGTAGATTATGCCAAGATACTTAGAATTCTAGGTATAACACTAAAAATAAAAAAGTACGCATTCAGCAATTGAAGATAGAGCTGGATATGTACGTCCTGACAGGGAGTATTTGTATTATGTAGAGAATAGATAATACTTGAGTACTTGGTTTAATGCAATATCCGACCGGACTCACCGTGGTGACATAGAACAGGTGTTTTTTTTGAAGTATTGACTGCAATATGTTTTTGAATCAAACATTTCTCTTTAATGTAAGCCAATTTTGCCTCAACCGAAATATACTGCTTCC
>JARVGJ010000003.1 GCA_029762595.1 Methanolobus sp.
TTCTACCCACAAGGCATATATAAAGAAAATACCTGTTTTACTATGTAGGCTTTTTACTGTGTTGCCTGCCCCCAACCTCGGCGTAAATAATTTACATAAAATATGTTCATAATTGATTGCGCTATCAGCTCAATATTTGTCATTAACTGATTATTCATTTATTCTTTTTTAGGTTTCAAGTATGTATAAAACCTTATATAGAGGACACAATACCATTTCTAATTCCACTGATATATAATTACAATTGACAGGATATTATATTTGTATGAAAAATCGATACAAGATTTAAATATAAATAATATTAAGCATAAAAATAATATAAGTATAATACATTTATATTGTACATAAACCATAACTGAATGGATAAACATAACGCTATTTTCCTGAAAATGATAGAAGAATACAAACCCGAAAATGGAAAGAATAGCCATGATCAGCAGGCTACCATAGAAGAACTGAAAGGAAAAATAGAAGAGCTGGAGTTCAGACTGGAATCTTCCCAGACTGAACTAAAAAGGGTCAACGAATTTTGCACAGAGAGACTTGACAATCTCAATGATGTCCTTTTTGCCGTGGATGTGAAAGGCTATTTCACATACGTAAATCCTGCCATAGAAAACATCACAGGATATGAGATCGAAGAAGTACTTGGCACACATTTTACAGAATATGTGCATCCTGATGATCTAAAGGGACTACTGGCAGATATTGAAAGAACGGTCGCAGGCGAACATAAGCCATATATGTTCAGGATTATGAAAAAGGATGGAAAAATAAGTTACGTCCACACAACATCCCGCCCCATTATCAGAAACGGAGAAATGATAGGCATCAACGGCCTGATGGTAGATATCGCCAGGTTGAAACATGTGGAATTCAAACTCATGGAAGAAAGAGACCGGGCCCAGAGATACCTCGATATTGTAGGTGTCATAATCCTTGCACTTGACAGAGAAGGAAATATCAAACTTATAAATAAAAAAGGATGTGAACTGTTTGGATACGATGAACATGAACTTTTATCAAAGAACTGGTTTGATATATGTGCCACAGAAGAGTTTCGTGAAAAAGCCAGGAGAGACTATGCAAAACTAATACATGGAGATATAGAGCTACACCCCTATTTTGAAGCACCCATATGGATAAAAGAAGAAACAAGATATTTTGCATGGCACAATATCCTGCTTAAGGACAGAGAAGGAAAGATCACAGGTGTATTATCTTCAGGAAACGATATCACAGAGAGGAGAAAGGCCGAAGAAGCACTCGTTTTTGCAAAAATGGTATCTGATAATGCACATCGCACCAAACGCCAGTTCCTTGCAAATGTCAGCCATGAGCTAAGAACACCCCTGAATCACATCATCGGATATTCTGAGATACTTCACGAAGACTATAGCAAAACCATAACAGAAGAGCAGAAAAGATACATTGACATAATTAGAAAGAGTGGTAACAATTTGCTGCTTCTTATCAATTCCATGATAGAGCTTTCAGCTATTGAAGAAGGCAAGGCAGGGCTTGAAATAGAGCATTTCACCCTTCCAGATATAATTGAAGAGATAAGGAATTCAACGGCACCTATGGCAAAAAAGAAACACATAACTCTTGAATTTGAAATTAAGGATAACGTAAATACCATACAGGCTGATAAGAATAAAATAAAGACCGTTCTTTATAACCTCATACACAACGGTATAAAATTCACCCCTGAATATGGAGATGTAAAAGTAAGCATATCAGAAGAAGGAAATACTTTAACTGTATCGGTGATGGATACAGGAATCGGAATATCAGAGGATGATATGGAAAAACTATTCCAGCCATTCTCACAGATAGATTCATCACTAAGCCGTAAATTCGATGGTGCGGGTCTTGGACTTATAATAACTAAAGAATTCGTGGAAATGCATGGCGGTAACATACGGGTTGAAAGTGAAGTGGACAAAGGTAGCAATTTCACCTTTATGATCCCCATACGTCCTGAAGATGAGACAAATAACCTTTAAGATACAAAAACAAGAATATCCACCACTCCAACAGCAATATTGCTTCGAAGGTACTAGGCCATACAATATGCCATGACCATACTATTGTCCATTACAGATCATTGTTCTTTCTTCAATGTGAAAACAAAAGTACTGCCCCTTCCGTATTCACTGCTCACAGTAATAGTTCCTCCCTGACCTTCGATTATACCTTTTACAATTGACAGACCAAGACCGCTTCCGCCAACCTTGCGGGTAGAAGTACTGTCTATCTGGTAGAATTTATCAAATATCCTACCCATCTCCTCCTGAGAGATGCCTATACCATTGTCACTGACACTTACTTTTATAAAGTCTGTTTCTTCCTCAACAAAGATAGTGACCTTGCCGCCTTTCTTACTGAACTTAATAGCATTGTTCAGAAGATTTACAAAGACCTGCACCAGTTTATCCTTATCAGTATAGATATGACCAATGTTCTCTGGTATATCAACCTGCACAGACATGTCTGCCTCTTTAAGTGGCAACTCCAGAAGCCCAATTGAGAACAGGATAGTGTCTTCAATGTCAACCAGATCCCTGTGGAATTTCATACGATTGGATTCGATCCTGGAAATATCAAGGAGGTCATCGACCATACGGGACTGGCGGTCAATATTCCTGATCACTATATCAAGCATCTGTTGTCTCAGGGCAGTATCACATTCATCATTCTCCCTTAAGAACTCACTTGATGTTTTCATAGCTGTCAGAGGAGTCTTCAGCTCATGAGAAACTATGGAAAGGAACTCTGTCTTTAACCTGTCAAGCTCCTTTAGTTTCTTATTGGCTTGCAGGAGGGATGCATTTGACTCCTTGAGTTCCTGAGTCTTCCAGTCCACCTCTTTTTCAAGGCTCTTGCTCCAGTTGAAGAGAATCAGGACAATGAACGAACTCACAAACACTATGAATAGAACTGAAACAACAGCAACGATGAATAATTTAAGGTAGACCGAAACTATGAGCCTGTCAACGTCAGAAGAAGGGCTTGTAATTGCCAGTGACCATTGCTGGTTATACCAGCTTATAGGAGAATAGGACACCAGCATCTCCTCAACAACACTTCCTTCATCAAGAAGTAGATATTTACCATTTCCTTCCATACCGTTTACCTGAGCTGCTATGATGTCCAGCAAACCGGAAGAACTGGAATTCATAAGTTCAGCATAATTGACGCCTCTTTCATATGTCCCAGACTCATCATATAGCAATCTTCCCCTTTTATCAAGAAGATACGCATAACTTGAGGAATTGGATTCTACAACATATCTGCTCCTCAGGTCAGATTCACTGATTATTGCAATAAAGGTTCCTTTGAATTCATCACCATCATAGACCGGGACCCATATAAAAGAACCATAATTACCTTCCATAAGCCTCAGTGGATCTGTGATATATACAACACCTGTCTCCTTCACACGCTCAAAGGCACGGTATTCGTTGTTCTCATAAAGATTTAAACCGTAAGGAACATGTTCTTCCGGGTAACCTGATACTATGGTCCCATCCGCTGTGACATATTCCACCACATAGAACATGCCTGCCACATCATAGACACTTTTAAGATCAGAGCTGAAGTTATCAGGCGGTACACCACTATCCTTTTTTGCAATGACCTCAAGCAAAAGTACTTTCTCAGTCAGGGATCTTTCTATACTGTCAGATATCTGCCGGGTCAATAGCAACTGCTGGTTCTGGTACTGCTCTTCAACAACAGCTCTTATCTCCACATTTGTCTTCATCCACAAAAAGACAATAGAACTTATCAAAAGCAGGACTATCACGGCAAAAAGAATTATATTCCATCTGCTTCTCTGGTTCCACATAGATTCTTTATTGGTACTTAATAAGATTATAGTGTTCAGATGTCCTGATTCCTTCTCAGAACCATCTTTATGCGCGCTTTCAATTCCTTGAGGTTAAATGGCTTGGTCACATAGTCATCTGCTCCAAGCTCGATACCTTCAACCTTATCATCGATCTCTCCGCGTGCAGTGAGCATTATCACAGGAATATGACTGTAGACAGGATCAGATTTAAGTTGCCTGCAAACCTCAAAACCGTCAATCTGCGGAATCATCAGGTCAAGCAATATAACATCCGGCAGCTCTGAATGCACTTTGACTATAGCTTCATGGCCATCTTTTGCCTCAACGACATTGTAGCCTTCTGTCTGCAGGGCTACCTTCAGGGCAAGAAGAGCGTCCATCTCATCATCAACTACAAGGACTTTCTGCCTTACATCGGACATAGCCTTCAAGACCTTTTCAACCTCATCAACGGAGACCGACAGATTATTCGAGATCTCCTTAATAGTGATCCCTGGATCGCTCTCCAAAAGTGAAAGGATTTTTCCGCGAATGTTTTCTTCGTGCATGATAATTCTACCTGAAATAAGCTCATAAATTATAGAAGAACGATATTATTAAAACCTTTCTAAATATGAGAGGGTTTATGTTTTTGTAAACATACTATCCAATAGAAGAAAATCTTATAAGCCATAACAGAATATCTAATCAGGATATAAATGGATGCCCTTGAAGAGATATTTGGAAAGACAGCCCAGATGACAGTGCTTAAAAACCTTATTGCACACAAGGAAGAGTCAACGTACCTATCAGGAATTGCAGACGAGACCGGACTGTCGCATTCAAGTGTTGCAAGGGTGATAACACCCCTTATAAAAAGCAACATCGTAATCGAAAAACCCCTGGGAAAACAAATAAGGACATTCCGGCTAAACCTTGACAATGAAAAAACAAAGCTCATACTTGATTTTTACTACCGGCTCAACGATATAGGAAATAAGGACACCGTGTGACCAACTTCAAGGTCAAAAGAGGACATGCCCTTATTTTAACTACTCCCTAACATCTTTTTTGCAAAAGCACCCGACAGGCTCGCAAGCAGATTTAACACATGTAGTGAAGCAATCCCTACAAATATCCCCGATATTGACAAAAGCAACGCTTCCTGAAAAGTCCCGGCAGGACTGTTACCCAGTATATAGACAACAGGATTCATTATCAACCACAAGGTCAGGACGGACAAAAATGCCATGGTCACAAGTGAAAATATCCCCAGAGGGAACTTGACAAGCAAAAAAAGCAAGCTTTTCCATGTCACAGGGCTTTTTATCCTGCTGACTATCCTGCCAAGAATACTCTTTTCCCCGACTGGTTTCAAGGACATGGGGAGAATGTCTATCCCTAATAACCATATAGCCATCTGGCGCTCAAAAGATGCTATTTCCCACCAAGAAAGGAATAAAAGCACCAATACAGGAATACCTATCCATATGATCAAAAGTCCAAAACCAAGTGACAGACCAGTCACAAGGAATATGAAATAAGCCGTACCCAGCGGGAATGAGAATAACAGATACAATATATTCATGTATGTCTGTTTTTCAAAGACAACCTTTACAAATTCCCTGAAAGATGATTCCATTTCAACCATTTATCCTCGTTTTATATTATTTTTCGTTTTATATTATTCTTGTTTATCACGGAATTATTCACTTTCCCATAAGATTTCAGTATCCAATGTTCAATGCCAAGCTAATCAAATTATTTCAGAGGTCCACAATGCTCTCTGGGAAAAATCATCTGCCATATTCCTGAATCCTTTTTGGCCTTCTAACAAAGAAGTATATAATAGCCCCAAGCAAATTAGCAAAGATGATGACAATTACCCATATGAGCTTATCGTTCCCTTCAGAAGGTTCTTTAGTAGCACAATCTATCAACATCCATAACCAGAATAAAGTCCCTATAATCCCTATTCCAAAGAAAAGGAAAAAAATAAGGAATGAAAATGAAAATGCAAAGAACATATCATACATTTTTTCGTCTCCTTTTTATATTTGCATACATATATATTTACTAAGTGAGACCACATTGATTATTTTGTCATAACATTGAATAAGTTCATATCATTCATGCCGAAGAGCATCCACCGGATTCATCCTTGCAGCCTTGTTAGCCGGGTATATTCCAGCAAGCAGACCTACAACAAGCGATACAAGCATACCTGCCAGGATCATATACATCGGGAACACATAGGGGAGATTCATTAGAGTATCCACAACATATGCACCTGCCACACCAAGGATAATTCCAAGTACACCACCTAAAAGTCCCACAACCATGGATTCCACCATGAACAGGGATAAGACCTCGTAATTCTTATATCCAAGGGACTTCATGATACCAATTTCCCCGGTTCTCTCCGTTACTGTGACCAGCATGATATTCATAATACCTATAGAACCCACTATGAGAGATATCAGGGCAACTGAGGTGAGTAACGATCCCAGGGCAGCTGAGAGCTGGTCAACCTCTTCAAGTATCTCTGCCTGGTTTAAAAGAAGATACGGTTTAGCATCCTCATTATCAAGATCCCTGAAAGGAACGCCCAGGTTTCGGGCAAGTCTTTTGTCTAGCTCATCTGTGACATCGTTAATAGATTCCAGGTTCTCAGCAGCCGCAAAGAATCCCCAGTAATAATCCTCACCCATTATCTCGTTCATGGTTGCTATGGGAATGAAGATCCTTTCATCCGGCTCGATCCCGCTTTGCACGAATGTTGATTCAGGGCTGGCCATAATTCCCTTGACCTTGAATTGCCTGGTTACTTTTTCCCCGTCGGCCCTTGTGAACGTCAGTTCTATGGTATTCTTATCCGAGATCTTACGATTGAACTTATCATATGCCACATCATGACCTATAACAGCCATGTACTGGTCTTTGTCATTGATAAAAGTCCCACTTTCCATCCTTATGTTGGCAACTTCCTCGTAGTCCTGCGAAACCCCCTGAACCTCTATCTGCCTTATAGTGGAAATATAACGGACCTGGGCCACCTCCTGACTCAGAGGAGATACACCTATTATACCAGGAGTGTTCTTCACTATATCCATCTCACTGTCATGGAACAGGTTTGCAGTCTTTCCCTGAATTATAATGAAATTGTTACCCACAGAACCTATCTCTTCAGTAAAGTACTGACTGAAGCTGGCACCCAGTGAAACATTGGCAATTACAGCAGCTACACCTATGACTATTCCAAGTGTGGTCAGCGCCGAGCGCAGCTTTGAACTTCCGATGCTTGCAACAGCCATCCTGAAGGAATGTTTCAGACTTAGCATAAATATCGCCTTACCCTGAGCAATCTCACCTTATTACTGCTTCCTGCGTTTCATGAATATAACAGCAGGTACAAAAAGAAATAATAAGATTGCAGCAACACTTACCAAAGCGCCATTGTTTTTCTTTCCCTCTGTAACAATGGAAAGTTCACGAACAGCCACATCATTGCTATGCTGGTTAATACCATTCCTGTAATCAACTGTAATGGTCACCGGAACCGATGATAATTCACTGTCACTTTTTGCCTTGATCTCGATAGTAAAGAGTTCATCTGCACGCATAGAACCTACAAAATATTCCTCTGGAGAGAAAGTAACACCATCAGCACTCAGTTTCACACTCACAGAACTAAGGTCATTTGGGTGCATGTTGGCCACGTCAAATTCAAGGATACCATTGCCGTTTATAATATCGAGTGGTTTAGAAGGTATAACCTTGACAGAAGCTGAATCAACCTTTACAGGTATCCTCCAGTTATTATTGTAGGCATGGGAATTGCCCACCATGGACAGATCCAGATAATGGGTCCCATCCCTGACATCATCTGCTATCCCAACATTATAGCTTAAAGTGATGGAATCCCCGGGACCTATAATACCGGAGCCTTCGTAGATCTTACTTGTCACATCTATACCCTCGACACCTTTTAACATCGCTGACTGCACGCGTGCATTATAATCGTAATCAACAGCATCCATGTTCACAGAACTCACCTTTGCCGTATTGCTGAGAACAAAGCTTACTGTTCCGGTGTCCCCGGGCATGAATACTACAGGATCACAGACGATCTGGGTCAGTTCCATTGTCCCCTTGCTGTTGAATGTGCTGGAACCTACATTGAGTTTGAAGGAACTTTTATACCATACTTCACCTTCAGATACCTGATAATACACATCCACAGAACCAGTTCCAACTTTTGCATTCTCATCCACGTAAAGACGGAATTCGTGAACTGCAGCAGAATCCGGTGCAAGTATGCCTATGTATTTAATAGCATTCTTTTCAGAATCAAGAGCAAAAGGGTATCCAGGGTCCATCCTAAGGGACACTGCATCTGCCCTACCATAGCCAGTGTTTTCTATCTTCACCCTCACATCCACATATTCACCTATACGGGCCGGGAAAGGATCATAGTCTATTATGTCAACCTTCATGGTAGCAGGTGATGCTGCTGAAACAGGAACCATGAAAGATCCACTTAAAATTGCTGCACAAAGAAAAATCCCTAAGTATCTTTTAATATCATCCATTAATCTCATTATAAACCACCCGTTCAATTATTAACGATATAGCCGTCCCTGATGTAAACCACCCTGTCAGCATACTGTTCCATTTCAGGATCATGGGTTATCATCACAATTGTCCTTCCCTGCCTGTGCAGGTCAGAGAATATCTCCATGACTTCTTCTCCGGTCCGCGAATCCAGGTTTCCTGTTGGTTCATCAGCGAGTATGAGAGACGGATCATTTATCAAAGACCTGGCTATTGCAACCCTCTGCCTTTGTCCGCCTGAAAGTTCTGATGGCCTGTGGCCCATGCGATCATCAAGACCTACCAGCTTCAGCAGATCCTGTGCACGCGAAGATGTGTCCATTCCCTTCTTTGTATTGGAATAAGTAGGTAACATCACATTTTCGTAAGCACTCAGACGTGGGATAAGGTTAAAATTCTGGAACACAAAACCAATCTCAAATCCCCGAAGCTCTGCAAGTTCATTGTCAGATATGGTGTTCGTGTCCCTGCCCATTAGCATGACATTGCCTGATGTAGGCCTGTCAAGACAACCCACCATATTCATCAGTGTGCTCTTGCCAGAGCCGGAAGGACCCATTATGGCAACAAATTCCCCTTTTTTGATGCACATGTCTATGCCATGCAAGATGGGGACTTCCATGTCACCAAGGAAGTAGCTCTTTTTCAGACACCTGATATCAATAACATTGTTACCATCAGGAACAGATCCATTGTAATCAGCCATTGTAATTCACCTCTAATACACCAACTTGACTATTAATCGTCAAGTCGGACAATGCGCTGTATATACTTAAACCTTTCTATACATCGACAGATGCGACTATGGTTTGCGGAATCCTGTTGGCAAAAATGCTAAAGGCAGAGGATCAGAATTACATCACCCGTGCCTTAGAGCTTCCACAGGATCCAGATTTGCCGCCTTATTGGCAGGATATACTCCGGCCACCAGGCCTACAAGAACAGATATGAAAAATCCCAGAAAAATAAGATAAAATGGGAATACCGGAGGAATATTCAGGTAGACTTCCACCATATAAGAACCCACAAGTCCCAGGGATGTCCCGAGAATACCACCAATGACACCTATTATGATCGATTCCATTATGAATAGTGATAGGATCCCGGATCTTGTATATCCAAGAGATTTTAAAAGACCTATCTCCCTGGTCCTCTCGGTAACCGTGACCAGCATTATATTCATTATACCTATGGACCCCACAATAAGAGCAACAAGAGCTACAAGGGTGATCAATATTGTAAGTGTATTTGCAAGCTGGTCCAGTTGCTCGATTATCTCTGCCTGATTGAAGATACGATAGGGTTTAGCATCAGGATTATCAAGGTCCCTTGTCGGTACCCCAAGTGACCTTGCCAGACGTTTATCAACCTCCTCTGAGACTTCCCTTACAGATTCAGCGTTCCCGGTCCTGGCGGAAAAACCGCCATAATCAGTGACATTCAACATCTCGTTCAATGTCGCTATAGGAACATAGATCGTAGCATCACGGTCAGGACCGCCCTGCACAAAAGTATTGTCTTCCCCTTCAAGGATACCTTTGATCCTGAATTTGCGGGTAACACTGGTTCCATCATTACGTTTGATGGTTATATCGACATAGTTCTTAATGGAGACATCCCTGTCAAATTTATCCTCTGCTACATCTTTCCCCAATACTGCCACGTATTTATCCTTGTCTGTAAGGAAACTTCCCTCTTCAACAAGGAGGTTGGATATGTACTGGGCATCCCGGGATACACCTTGTACATCTATCTGCCGGGTTACAGACCGATATGTAACAGCCGCTGTCTGCTGGTTGAACCCTGAAACACCTTCTATTCCCGGCGTGTTCCTTATCAGCTCCATCTCATTGTCGTAGAATAAATTAACATCCTCACTGTAGATGATTATGAAATTAGAGCCCAGAGAACCAAGCTCATCTGTGAAATACTGGTTAAAACTGGCTCCAAGAGAAACGTTTGCAACAACTGCTGCAACACCTATTATTATACCCAGGGCTGTGAGAGTAGAGCGTAGTTTCGCACTCCTTATGCTTCCAAAGGCAATAACAAATGCATGTTTCAGGTCTATCATGTCACTCCTTCCTCAAAGCTTCCACCGGATTAAGACGCGCAGCTTTCCTTGCAGGATAAACCCCTGCAAAAAGCCCTACAAGCACAGAGATAGAGAAGCCCAGGAGTATAAGGCTCAATGGAAATATATTAGGCACACCTAGAAAACCGTTTGCGATCATGGCAATCCCTATCCCAAGACCCGTGCCAAGGATCCCGCCTATTAGCCCTACGATAATGGACTCGATTATGAAGAGGGAAAGAACATCCTTTTCACTGTATCCAAGGGATTTCAAAAGGCCTATCTCCCTTGTCCTTTCTGCAACCGTAACAAGCATGATGTTCATAATACCTATTGAACCGACTATAAGGGAGATAAGAGCAACCGATGTCAAAAGAGTTGCCAATGCACTTGAAAGCTGGCTGGTCTGCTCCAGGATCTCTATCTGATCGAACAGTACATATGGTTTTGCATCAGGATTATCCAGGTCTCTGCCAGGAACACCCAGACTGCGTGCAAGTCGCCTGTCGATCTCATCCGAAGTTTCTCTGACAGCTTCAAGGCTCTGGGCTTTTACATAGAAACCACCGTAATCATCCCTGCCAAGTATCTCGTTCATGGTCGCTATAGGAATGAAGATGCGAATCTCAGGTTCAGCACCTGTTTGTGTAAATGTGGTGTTCGGGTCCTGTATAACACCCTTGACTATGAAGGTCCTTGTGACCACATCACCATCCTCTTTCCTGAAAGTTATATCAATAGGATTCTTGACAGAGACCTTCTTACCAAATTTCTCGTAGGCAACATCTGCACCTATAACCGCAACATAACGGTCCTTGTCAGAGAGAAAGGTTCCCGAATCCATATTGAAGTTTGCCACTTCAGCATATTCCTCAGTGACACCCTGAATATCGATCTGCCGGGAGGTCGACATGTAAGTGACCCTGGCCATTTGTTGTTTGATCGGGGAAACACTCTCAACTCCCGGAGTGTTCCTTATAACCTCCAGTTCTTTATCGAAGAACACGTCTATGTTCTGGCTGAATATGACCACAAAATTAGAGCCTATGGCTCCGATCTCATCATCGAAGTACTGGTTGAAACTGACTCCTAGCGATACATTGGCTATCACAGCCGCCACGCCTATGATGATACCAAGAGTCGTAAGGGCAGACCTGAGCTTGGAACTGCTTATACTACCCAGAGATATATTTACAGCCTGAGACAGACTTAACATGGAATATGCTTCCTGTCCTGCTTACTTATTCTTTATTCAACTTCCTTTTGTACAGAACATATGCCCCCCCGCCGATAATGATCAGCAGGAGCAATGCAATATAAACAGCTGAGCTATTGTCCTTTTCAGCCTGGTGATGTTGCAACTGACGAACACCTATCTGCTCTGTATGCTGATTCAGCCCGTTCCTGTAATCCGCATGTATTACAAGGTCTGAAGGAAATGATATGCCATCGTCCACAGCCTTTGCATTTATCTCGATAGTGAAGAGTTCATCCGGATCCATTGAACCAATGAAATATTCAGCCGGAGAAAACTCAATGCCCTCTGATTCAAGTATTATACTGACAGAGGAAAGCATGTTTGGATGAATATTAGCAACATCGAATTCCAGTGTCCCCACACCGTTCTCAAGGACCAGGGGTTTTGAAGGGATGACCCTGACAGAAGACGAATCCACCTTTAAGGGAATTCTCCAGTTATTATTATACGAGTGTGAACTCCCTATTATGGAAAAATCAAGGTAGTATGTCCCATCAAGGACATCATCATCCACCTGCACATTATAGGTCAGGTCAACTGACTCACCGGGACCAACGACACCGTTACCATAGTATGTTCCAGTGGTCACTTTGATGCCGTCAACACCATCAAGGGAGGCGGACTGTATCCTTGCATTGGTATCATACTGATTGTCATCGACTGTGACCGTATACTGAGTGGCGCTGTTGATAAGTCTGAATGAGATGGTACCTCTATCCCCGGGCATGAAAACCTGGGGCTCTTTTACAGGAACTGATGCAAGCTGTACAGTCCCTTTGCTGTCAAATGTATCAGAACCCACCCTTAATTCGAACTTCTTTTTGAACCAGGCAACTCCTTCACTTTCCTGGAACCATACTTCAATGGCCCCTATACCTGGTTTAGCATCGGAGCTGGTATAGAGACGAAACTCATGAACTGCAGCATTGTTTGGTGTCAGTATACCTATATTTACCTGAGAGTTCTCATCACTTATCGAAAATGGATAATCAGGAACTACTTTGATGGAAAGGGAACTTGCTTTTGCATATCCGAGGTTTTCCACCTTGACCCAGACATTTACATATTCCCCTATCTCTGCAGGCACAGGTTCGTACTTAAGTATACTTACCTTAAGGTCCGCCCCATCTGCTGCAAAAGCAGTTGGTGGTGATAGAAGTGATAACAACAATACGGAAACAAAAATAATGATTGATCTATTTTTCCCCAACATATTTATTCCTCATTTTATTATTTCCCGTCCTCAATGTTTGAATATTTTCTAATACAACATAAAATTCATTTCTCAATTATGCCGTCCTTAAGGTGTACGATCCTGTCTGCATATTGAGCAAGGTCCGGATCGTGGGTGATCATGACTATTGTCCTGCCTTTTTTATGTAGGTCTGAAAAGATCCTCATAATATCATCCCCTGTTACAGAATCAAGGTTACCCGTTGGCTCATCCGCAAGTATCAGTGAGGGATCATTGATAAGTGCCCTTGCAATTGCAACTCTCTGCTGCTGGCCTCCTGACATTTCCGAGGGTTTATAGTTCATACGGTCTTTCAAGCCAACCATTTCCACAAGCTCCTTTGCCTTTTTTCTGGAATCAACACCGGGTTTTTTGTTAGCATAAGTAGGGAGTTCTATATTCTGCAGTGTTGTAAGCCTTGGGACAAGATTGAAATTCTGAAAGACAAAACCAATTTCCAGTCCTCGCAGTTTTGCAAGTTCGGGGTCGGGGAGAGTGTTCACATCCCTTCCCATTAAAAGAACCTGTCCGCAGCTTGGCCTGTCAAGGCAGCCTATCATGTTCATCAGTGTACTCTTTCCCGAACCTGAAGGGCCCATTATTGCAACGAATTCCCCCGGCATTACCCTAAGATCCACACTTTTGAGTATGGGCACATCCATGTCACCCACATGATAACTCTTACAGATGCTAACCAGCTCGATAACAGGAGCTTTGTTTAGAACCTTAATACCACCGTTATTATCCTCAGACATAATTTGCCACTCTAAAATGATAATACACAACATTGAGAAGATACAATATTGAGAGATTTTCTATTTCCAGACTGTAAGGTAATTCGGAGCTGAACTTATAAAAAGTTATTTTCCATGACCCATATGAAACAAAATTGTTCATACTGCTGGAAGACCAGTTTACACAATAAAGCAATAAACTATAAATATCGTAGAGTATATAGATTACATGACTAAATATCGACAAATCAGACTATATAACATATGACCTGTAGATTTACAACTTGGAAGGATGTAGAAAGCCATGCTGGAAGTATTAACCGACCCTAACGGGTTCTTTAAAAGGAAGATAAACGAAGAAAAAGAGTGGAAGACCCCGCTTATCATAGTAGCAGTTATGGCAATACTTGGTGCTTTAAGTGCTTATATGACAATGACGAAAGTAATGGAATCACTGCCCCCGGAAGCGGCAGCATTTGCAGGAGTTGGCGCAGCTTTCGGCATAGTTGGTGCTATAATCGGCGTTATTTTTGCATGGGTCCTATATAGTGCAATATTTTACCTCATATCACTGGTATTCAACGGAGAAGGAAGTTTTAAGAGAGTCATGGAGTTTGTGTCATATGGTTTCATACCAAGCATAGCCAGCTCTGCTGTCAGTCTCTATTTCACCAACAAGGTTCTTTCAGGTATTGATTTTAGCATGGATGACCCCACAATGATAGCAGATATGATTCTGGCAGACCCTTCCATGAAGATAGCAGGCATACTTGGAATAATCTTTACACTATGGAGTGCAAACATCTGGATATTCGCGATGATGTATGCAAGGAACCTGAGTTTCAAGAACGCTGCGATTGCAGTGGGTATCCCGGTAGGGCTTTATGTGCTGTATACATTATATACCCTTAAAATATTTGGCGTATGAACATGAAAAACATGATGAAAGTACTTATTGTGGCAGTACTTCTGACCACATTCTCTTTTTCCGGGGCTGCAAGTACAACGATCAGGCCTACGGTCTCCCTTGACTACGAGATGGAACCGGAGGTCTTCATGCCCGGAGATACAGGCACCATCACAGTAACCCTTAAGAACATGGCAACCGGGGAGATATATGTCAGGGAGGATGATGAGACACTGGATATGAACGCTTATATTGCAAGCGGCAGCCTAAATGGTAATGGGAAGCTGGAGATCCTTGATAAGAGTTATACCAATGTTGGACTCCTGGGTCCCGGAGATAACCTGAAGCTCACATTCAATGTCAAAGTAAAGGATAACGTTGCCAATGGAGTCCATTATGCTGACCTTAAGCTAATTGGTGGCAGCAACATGTACGACCTTAACTACCCCATACCTGTGAAAGTGGATGACAGGAGTGTAAAGCTTATCATATCCGATCTTCCTTCAACCCTCATGAACGAGGTTTCCATAATCAGCATAGATGTGGTTAACCGCAGACCGAATGATGTAAAGAGCGTCATTGTCACACCTTATGCAGAGGGCATGATCTTCACACCCTCCGATTATTTTGTAGGAGCAATCCAAGAGGGGGACAAGTCAACTGCCACATTCACTCTTAATACAATGTCCTCAGAGAAGGAACACAACACTGTTTCATTCTATACATCCTTTTTTAATGGAGACAACCTGCACCACACAGAGAATACGTCAAAGGATGTAAGGATCATAAAACAATCCCCTCTTGTGTTCACAGGTATTGAGACAGTGAGTACAGGAAACAAGTATACTATCACAGGGGACCTGAACAATTTCGGCATCACCGATGCCAGGAACGTGATGGTGTCAATAGCCAGCCGTGATGGACTTGAACCTGTGCAGCCTTATGCAAATTACTTTATAGGAACACTGGAGGCAGACGACTTCAGCAGTTTTGAGCTCAGCGCCAGGGTGACATCCGGGAACATAACTGCAATACCAATACTCATTGAATTCAGGGACCCTGACAATGCCTACACTGCGATCTCCCAGGAAATTCCAATCCATTCTGGAACAGGAGCTACTTTCTCTGTAAAAAACGATGAGAACGAAAGTTCCACCGGCCTCTGGCTTATGGCCGGGATAATTGCCATAGGGATCATTGCAGTAATAGGTTATTCATGGAAAAAACGCAGGGATGAGGAGGAAGGAGAAGAAGAAGAAGGATATGAAGAGGAAGAGTATGAAGATCTGGAAGATGGCGAGATAACAGAGGACATAATTGATGAGGAAGAATTCCTGAAATAAACGGTGCTCATATGCAACAGGCAAAACCCTCGCCAAGTCCCAAAAAGAAGATAGTCCCTTCTGACAGGCCATATCCCATAGTATATCTGAAGGATGTTAAGCGCATATATACACTCGGAAATAACAGGATACATGCCCTGAACGGGGTCAGTCTTTCTATTAAGAAAGGAGACTTTGTAACCATCATGGGCTCATCAGGCTCGGGTAAGAGTACCCTTTTGAACATGATCGGATGTCTTGACCTTCCAACTTCCGGCAAAGTAAAGATCAATAACATCGACCTCTCAAAACTTGATGATGACGGCCTTACGGCAATCCGCAGGAATAATATAGGTTTCATCTTCCAGCAGTTCAACCTGATACCGACCCTTACTGCCATCGAGAATGTTGAGATACCGATGATATTCAATGGCCAGTCCTCCGAAAAAAGAAGAAGGAAAGCCCTCAGTATGTTGAAAAGAGCAGATTTGCCACTGGAATTTGCAAACCACAAGCCCAATGAGATGTCAGGTGGACAGCAGCAAAGAGTTGCAATTGCACGGGCACTGGCAAACGACCCTCCTATACTGCTTGCTGACGAGCCCACAGGTAACCTTGATACCAGGACCGGAAACAATATTATGGAACTGCTAAAGCAGCTGAATGCCAGCGGAACGACGGTTATCGTTGTCACTCATGATCCTAAAATGGAAGAATATTCCAATACATCCATAAGGATACAGGACGGGGAGATCATAAAATGAAAATGAAGGACATATTCCCATCCATGCCTTCCATGCTCAAAAACAACATGTATGTGGAACTGGCAAAGCGTAATCTTAAAAGGCAGTCCGTGCGCACCATACTTGCAGCCATAGGCATTATCATAGGAGTGATCGCAATATCCTCCATGGGCATCCTGGGTAACAGTCTCAAGCTCTCGGTCACAGACTCCTTTGCTGATGTGGGAGACAGGCTGGTGGTATCTCCTGCTCCTGGAGAAAACCAGATTACAGAGAGGCAGGTAGACCAGATGAGAAAGGTAGCGAATATAGAAAGCATAATACCCGTATCATCCAGTGGGGAGATCATCGAGTACAAAAAAAGCGGAGCTACTATCCAGTCTTTCGTATCGGTATACAGTATCAGCAAGGATGATCTTGAAAAACTGGCAGAACTTGAAGAGGGAAGATATTTCAAAGCCGGGTCCACGGACTGTGTTGTGGGTGCAGGCATAGCATCTAACCTTGAACTTACCCCTGGGCAGAAGATAGAGCTAGATGGCAATAAACTCAGGGTCGTTGGAATACTCAAGGAAAAAGGCATGGGGTTTGACATCAACACCGACAGCGGAGTATTCACTTCTCAAGAGATGTACAATAAATTATACCCGGATGCTGAAGAAGGGTATAACACGGTCATAGTCATAGTAAAGGACATAGACAATATAGACGCAGTTTCAGATGAGATAGAAGAGCGCATCAACAAGAAAGAAGAGCTTGTGACGGTATTTGCCATGAACGTCATTACAGATAGCCTGGATGATGTGTTCAGGTCCATTTCCATGTTCCTCATTGGCATAGGTTCCATATCACTTCTTGTTGCCGGTGTGAGTATACTCAACGTTATGCTCATGTCCACCATGGAACGTACAAAGGAGATAGGTATCATGAAAGCAGTGGGTGCATCAAGGAAGGACATTCTTAAGATGTTCCTGCTCGAAGCTCTCTTCCTTGGAGTGATTGCCAGTACCGCAGGTGCAATACTGACGATCAGCGGCAGTTATCTTATAATGGCCCTGATTGTCAAGAACACCTCTTACCTGTTAACGTTATCCAGTATGTTCTATGTTCTGGAGGGGTTCGTCTTCGGCATAGCTACAAGCCTTGTTGGTGGAATGTATCCGGCATGGAAGGCTTCGAGAATGAAGCCGCTGGATGCACTGAGATACGAGTGATACACTCTTATCCACGTGTTTTTTCCAGTTTTCCAATAACTTTTGCACTTTTCAGTTCCCTGAGGGCATCGGCAGCGATCCCTCTGGCACTGCCGTGGCTTCCATCTAGCAATTCTTCACATACTGTAATGGCACGTGCGTTAAGAGCGAGGTTTCTTTTACCGATCTGCCGCAAAGCCCAGTTAATAGCTTTTTTTACACAGTTACGGGAGTCATCCGAACCATGAAGGATCAATGGAAAGAACTGTTCAAACTGCGCATCATCGGCTTTTTTATCACTCACGGCAAGCCTTGCCATCATAACATATCCAGCCCTTTTTACGTACTCCTCGTTCCTGCGACCCCATTCCATGGATTTATCATAGGCAAGCGGATGATCCTCAAAGAGATTCATGCAACAATGATCGCATATCTCCCAGTAGTCAAACTCCTGGACCCACTCGTCCATCTGTTCCCCGGTAACCCGGGATACATCATCCACCATTCCTGCAAGTATCCTTGTTTCACGGATATCGGTTTCCCAGAGTTTCATTGCGAGTTCATGGTCCCTGCCCACACCTTTTGCGATCCTGCGCAACACAGGTATGGAAACACCGTATACCTTCCCAGGGGTGATACCATACCTTGCCATCCCTTCAATTGCCTCAGGTCTTGAATTAGATTCCAATTCATGGATAATATTACTGTATATTTCTGAGACTGAAAGTACCATATCATTACTCCTTATATCCAGTAGTCAGTATGAAGATATTAATTGAGCTCACAGATTGATATAAATAGTATCAAAAAAAATTTATTTTAAATATTGGAGCCTTTTCATGAGAACTGCTTTTTTGTCCCTTTTATTGATCATCTTATCATTTGCTCCGTAGATCCATCATCAGGAATTGATTGCGAGTCTGAGATAAATTGCTTGTATATCACAGAGATCTATTCTGACCTTCAGACATACGACATAACATTACAAAGCTCAGAGCATGTCAGCGGACTTAATCTTGATATAACCCTGGAGCATGCCGGTAGCATACTGGACAGACAGACCTTTTCCATTGAAAATATCCCGCCTGGAAAGAGTGTTACAAAAGCATTCAAATGGGACACTGACAACAAAGGTAGCGGGAAATATACCATTGTAACTGTTGTCAGCAGAGATGGATGCAAACTCATTGAGAATACATACAATTTCGTATCCGGCAGAGAGATACTCTCACGGTTGGTAGTTAATGACATTGTCGCCAATTCCAAAGGTGCAATTATTATGATAACTCCGATGAATGCAGTGCTCTTTGATGTAGAGTACATGCTGATAGAGGGATCAGATGTGATCTACTCAAGCACCAAAAAGAAAGTCTCCGTGCACACCCAGCCAATGGAAGTCAGCAGGGACAGGAACAACAGATTCCGATGATACCAGACAAAGCCCTGGATTCATTATCCCGGGAAGTCTGGCCATTGTTGCAATTGCTGTCCGGATGAAGACGTGACGGAAAGAACACTGAAAGGTGTGAACGATGCGATATGAGCTTTTCATTGCACTACGCCATATAATAGCAAGAAAAAGACAGACAATCCTCTCAGTTGCAGCCATAGGGATAGCTGTCATGATACTCATGGTGTCCCAGGCATTCATGGCAAGGTTCACCAAGGAGCTCTACGACAAGACTGTAAATAACCTGCCGCATGTTGTTATTTTGCCCAGGGAAGAGGATGAATACATCCACCTTTATAAAAATATTGTAGATATGATCAACGATATAGACGGCGTCGTAGCCTCATCACCCTACCTGATAGGAGAGGCCTCTTTTAATTTCAGGGATAATACAAAGAATGCCGTCCTTAAAGGGATAATACCCTGCAGGAAGACTATGTAGCCCACACAGGAAATGATATAATAAAAGGTGATTACGACGAACTTACATATTCAAAAAAAAGCATAATCGTAGGAGATAAGTTCGCAGAGGATATGGGGCTGGATGTTGGAGACAGGGTGGAGGCCTCTTTCCCCAATGCAAATCCCACATCCCTTAAAGTGGTAGCCATCTATGACACAGGCACATCACTTGACACAAGCCTGACATACACTTCACTTAAGACAGCCCAGGACTTCTACGGCACTGCGGATGTGATAAACGGAATATCTCTGCGCCTGGAGGATTTTAACAGGGACAGGGAAATAGCCAGGATAATAGAAGACGACGGTTACAATGCTGCCGGATGGACAGTGAACAACCCTGAAATACTCAGGACCATTGCCATTGAGACCATATCAAACAATGTGACACTTGAATTCATTCTACTAATTGCATCCTTTGGGGTTGTGAGCACACTGAACATTGTGGTCATGGGAAAGGTGAAAGAGATAGGCATATTAATGGCAATGGGAGACAAAAGATCAGAGATAAGATCTATCTTCCTGATAGAGAGTGCTATACTTGGCCTTGCAGGAGCAGCATTTGGAACTGCAGCGGGTATCGTGCTTGCGATGTCCATTGGAAGCTATCAGCTCCCTGAAGGTGTGTATGGCATTGGATCCATACCAGTGGTGGTGAGAACTACATATATAATGTGGATTACCACAATTGTATTTTTGCTGAACCTCATAGCAGGCATATAATCAGCACAGAGGGCTGCCAGGCTTGATCCTGTGGATGCCATATCCACACGTTAATAGATACCGGTAATATCATTTGTTTTTAGGCTGCTTATGGTACAAGATAATTCCTTTGAACCTGCAGGTTGTTAGTTTTCTTTTCAGTAAAAGGTAATACATCATCTTGAAAGCTGCATAAAGATGAAAGTAGCAGCAAAGAACCGGAACTGAAAAGAAACCGCCTATGTAGATTATCTCCTTGTCATCTTCAAAAGAATCATCGATGAACCTTACAACACCGTTTGTCCGGGATACTTCCAGAACAGTTCCCTGAACCAGGCGCGGGCCTATTACAAGAACGTCTTTCTCCATACCATCATCTGCAAGGCTTCCTTCAATGAAGCCGTAGTTGAAGATCGTAGGAATGGGAGACAAAAATTCCCTGTCAAAGTCGGAACCGTTTTTGTGATATTTAGAAAAACTGTACTTTGATGTTTCGATGACAATCTTCATGTTAAAGTTATTGGCGCGCCTCATAAAAAAGCATAAAGGATGCGAACGGGCAAAGGGGATTGAATATACAGGTTGGTGACATTGGAGTGTATTGTAGAGGTACTATAGAACAACCCGTTCGCAAGTGTACAAACGACATTTGAGAATATATATCTTTCGCCAATGTACGAACAAAACATCCCTATTTATCAGAATCACCATATACGACCATCATACAAGGTTTCAATCACTTTCAATAGCTTCAAAGGGATCAAGTACAGCCGCACGTCTTGCCGGATAGACACCTGCAAAGATATTGATAAGTAAAGGAAAAATGACTGCATAAGCATAGTTCATTATATCCGTCTTAAGAGAAAGGGTAGTCAGACCAAAGTACATCTCCTTACACCATATCCCCGGAAATTTGCATTACATTGTCTTGAGCAACGGGGTCGATGCCATTAAGATCCATACCTTCTGCCTTATCCCTGTAACTTATTGCCGCCTGACCTGTAAGTACCGGAGATACGGCAACAACCCCATCGATCATGGATATCTGTTCGGAGTAGTGATTGTAGAAATAGACATAATCCTCGCGTTTATCCGATGAGCTTACAACGATATGAGGAGAATTCTCAACTGTGGAGGATATTAGCTCATCGGTGAAACCGGACATCAGAGACATCAGTACAACGATAACAGCTATAGCCAGGGCTACTGCGAACACTGCAAAGAAAGTAAGACGCCTGAGAGCGCTTATATGCCTCAGGGCTATCCTCAGTTCATACATTGATGAGTACCGCCTGAATTAAGATTCAATTGTACCGATATAACTATTCCCTAAGATACAAAAGGATAAAACGAGCCTTCACTGGCGTGACAATGCAAGCTCCACGGCAATGAACGAATATATAAGGGCCCTGGCCCTGTTGACATGTTTGCCTATTTTAGGCCTTTCTAGGACCTTGATGCCTATATAACCTGCAAAGAAAGACACTATGAAAAATACCGCAAGAGCCTGTACAAGGAACACACCTCCAAGGAAGAGCATCTGTAACGGAATGCTTCCTGCCCCGGCGTTTATAAACTGAGGCAAAAAAGCCAGGAAGAACAGGGATACTTTGGGGTTTAAGAGATTCATGAAGATGCCTCTGCGATAAAGAAGTGAAAGGTCGGTCTCTTTTACATGTCCTGCCGATGCAAAGCTCCCACCTTCGCGCAGTGCTTTATATGCAAGATAGAGCAGGTACAATGCTCCTGCATATTTCAGGATAGAAAAGGCAAGCGCAGAACTGTACAATATTGCAGAGACACCTAGTGCTGCGGCGGCAGTGTGGAACAGCAATCCGGTACAAAGGCCCGAAGCAGTTAACATACCGGCCTTTTTACCCTGTGATATGCTCATCGTGATAACAAAGATGATATCAGGACCCGGTAAAAGTGTTAGGGCAATGGAAGCTGCAATGAAGTATAGAAGCTGCACGGGTTCGATCAATTACTCACCTGTCTTAGAAAACCAGAGTCAAAAATAAGATAAATGGCATATATAATAATCTTTAATCAAGGAATGATATAAATAATAGATCCCATTATGAACATTGCTTTGAAAAGCAATCAAATAAAACAGGATCCGGAATCCGGAGGAATTACTATCAATATACAGATGCCCTATGGAAAAGATTTCGTTGACCTTGATGTGCATATACCCCATGAGGTAATAGCGCCTAACAATGTAATGGCAGGAGATGAGTCTGAGATTATCGACCAGGCCCTGCAGAATCCCGTAGAAATGGGTCCGCTGGAAAAGTTCGTAGAGAACAGCGACAGGCTTCTTATACTGGTAAATGATGCCACAAGACCTACACCTACAGCAAAGGTCCTTCTCAGGATGCGGGACATTCTCAGAGGTCACAGAGATGTGAGATTCCTGGTTGCCACAGGTGCACACAGGGGCCCTACAGAGGATGAGTTCAGTTACATTTTCGGGGAAATCTACGAAGAGTTCAAAGAAAGGATATTCGTCCATAATGCCCGGCGGGATGAGGATATGGAATACCTGGGGGTTTCATCCAACGGGACTGAGATGTTCCTCAACAAAATGGTGAATGAGAGCAAAAACATCATCGTAATTGGAAGTGTGGAGCCTCACTATTTCGCCGGATACACAGGTGGAAGAAAGGCTTTCCTCCCTGGTGTGGCTTCATACAGAACAATTGAAATGAATCACAAGCACGCACTCTCAGATGCCGCACAACCCCTGGCCATCAAGGGAAATCCTGTTGCAGAGGATATGGATGATGCAATGGATGTTCTCAGGGACCTTAATATATTCTCCATACAGACTGTACTGACAGCAGACCACGGCCTTTATGCCATGGTTGCAGGCGATCTTTTCAGAACATTTGAGATCGCTGTGGAGAAAGCTAACGAGGTATTCTGCTCCAGATGCAGCCGTAAAGGGAATATTGTGCTTACTGCTGCCCCCTATCCAATGGACATCGATCTTTACCAGTCTCAGAAAGCTCTGGAGAATGGCAGGCTTGCCCTGGAAGATGGCGGGATAATGATCCTTGTATCCAAATGCAGAGATGGTATAGGAGATGATGCTTTCCTGAAGCTCCTGAGTTCTGCAAATAGTTGTCATGACGTTATGTGCAGGATAGAAGAAGGTTATAAACTCGGATATCACAAAGCTGCCAAGATGGCACAGATAGGAGTGTATGCTGAGATGTGGGCGGTATCCGGCCTGGATGATGAAATTGTCAGAAAGGCAAAATTGCACCCGCACAAAGATATACAGAAAACCTTTGACATGGCAGTGGAAGCCATAAAGAGGAAGGGAAAGGAACCTTATGCGGTAATCCTTCCGCAGGGAAGCCTGACCGTCCCCTTACTTGAGTAAATATCTGTCATTGGCTATTGATATAAGCTATTATATCTGCATGTAACGTGCTGCTTCACCCAGGTCCTCTTCAATCCTGAGGAGCTGGTTGTATTTTGCAGTGCGTTCACTTCTTGCAGGTGCCCCGGTCTTTATCAGGTCTGCCCCAATGGCCACTGAGATGTCGGCAATGGTGGTGTCCTCGGTCTCTGCGGAACGATGACTTACAACAACACTGTAACCATTACGATTTGCCATGTTGGCTGCATCAAATGCCTCTGAGAGGGAACCGATCTGATTCACTTTTAAGAGTAATGAGTTAGCTGCACCCATTTCAACGCCTTTTACCAGACGTTCCACATTGGTGACAAACAAGTCATCACCTACGATGAAAGTGTCCCAGGCATCGTTGGTAAGGGTCACGAAGTCCTCGAATGCTTCCTCATGGAATGGGTCTTCGATCAGGATAATAGGATATGTCTCTATGAGTTCAAGATAATAATCTACAAGTTCTGCAGGTTTTAACAGTTTACCGTCTATTGAATAGTCATTACCATCAAAGAACTCTGAAGCTGCTGCGTCAAGACCAATGCTTATCTCGGATTCGGTATAGCCTGCTTCTTCAATAGCAGTAACCAATGCATCAAGGGCATCATGTGTCATCTCAATGGAAGGTGCATAGCCTCCCTCATAACCAACATTGGTTGCCGAGGCGCCATATTTGGACTCCAGTATCTTGCCAAGGACATGATATGTTTCAGCACCCATGCGCAGTGCCTCTGAATATGAGCCTGCTCCCTTTGGCTGTATCATGAATTCCTGAATTGAAAGAGCATTGCCGGCATGTTTGCCACCGTTAAGCACATTCATTGTAGGAACAGGAAGGGTATATGAGTTGATACCACCCAGATAGCGGTACAGTGGCATATTAAGGGAATCTGCGGCAGCCCTTGCAACAGCCATTGAAACTCCCAGAATGGCGTTGGCCCCAAGTTCCATCTTGTTCTCGGTGCCATCAAGTGCCAGCATCAATCCATCTATATCACGTTGTTTCCTTACATCCATGCCCAGCAGTTCACACTCTATTGTGGAGTTGACATTGTCAACTGCATCAAGTACGCCTTTTCCTCCGTAACGGTCCTCTTTATCGCGCAGCTCAAGTGCTTCATTGCTTCCTGTGGAAGCGCCGGAAGGCACGCTAGCTCTTCCAAATCCGCATGTAGTATATACATCCACTTCAACTGTAGGATTTCCCCGGGAATCCAGGATCTCACGTGCATGAACCCTTTTTATCTTATAGCTATTGTCATCATCAATATACGGCATCCTATTCCACCTTGGCTTATATTTACACCTACTTTGCAATTACCGTATATATTGTTACCGTTCATTTCAATATATTCCATGATAAAACACTTCTCTAAAAAGAAAAACACTTTTTATTTATATATTCATAAATTATATAAACTTAAAAGTATTATAGTATACAAATGAAAAGCGATGATACCGATCTTTTAAGTGGCAAAGGGTATGATATAATAGAACTCTTACATGGCCTGGAAGTACCCAGGACAGAAGCCATTTCTATTGCCTGTCTTGTTTGCGGAGGAGAAATGACATCCCAGGACATCGAGCAGGCTTCCGGATTAAGGCAACCTGAGGTAAGTATTGCCATGCGTCCTTTAAGGGAAAGAGGCTGGATAGAAGAAAGGAGCCAGAAGAAGAATACAGATAAAGGAAGGCCTGTTAAGTACTATAAGTTGATCGTTCCGTTTGATGATATCGTCAGGATGTTCGAATCAAAGGCACTTAAAAAGAACATGGAAATGGTTGAAGCCCTGGAACAGCTAAAAGGGCTTAGCAACAATGGGGTTTGAAACCGGACTTATCTGAAAGCCAGCGGTGAAAAACCTCTTTTGTGGTCGAATATCCTTGATGCCGATATTGAGCATATCTCCATGATGAATATCTCCGCAACCATGAAAACCTCGCTTTCCTTTCGCAAACAACCTGCTTTAACAGATAAACCTCTTCCGGCAACAGAATGAAGGTGGATCTTCGGCTTTCCTTCTTCCCGGAATATATTACCTATACCCAGGACCTCATGAGCATCGATTATCTTCTCCCATGAAGGGTCCGGTGGAACCTCATTTGTCTTCGGACCCACAACAAGGTTTGCCTCTTTCACCGCACCAAGCATAATAAATGCAGCAGAATGCAGATCCTCTGCCACAGCAAGTCCTTCAAGCTCCCGGAGAATATCATCCCCGTGGTCCAGGCGAACTGTAAATACTCTGCCTATGTTCCCTACTGAATAATCCATTTTCGCACCCTTTTACTCATCTTTAAATTGAATCATCGGATATTTTCCCATCGACGATCCTTATTATCCGGTCTGTCTTTCTGGCCATTTCCTCATCATGTGTGACGAGGATAAATGTTTGACCCTGCCACGATTCAGCTTCCTTAGAAGGTCGTATATCATGTCACTGGGCTTTGTATCAAGGTTCCCTGTTGGTTCATCCCCGATAACTATAGCAGGATTATTTACAAGGGCCCTGGCAATAGCAACCCTCTGGGCCTGTCCCCCGGAAAGCTGGTTAGGCCGGTGATCCATCCTATCACCTAGCCCAACTTCCTCAAGTAAGGCAGCTGCTTTGTTTTTTGCATCCCTGTTCTTCATACCCCCTATTAAAAGCGGCATCATTACGTTCTCAAGGGCATTGAAATCAGGCATGAGATGATGATACTGAAAAATAAAGCCCAGCAATCTATTACGTATACCGGACCTTTCCTTTTCCGACATGCTGGTCACAACTTTTCCGCCCATGGTTATACTTCCGGATGTAGGAGTATCAAGAATACCAATCATATGCAAAAGGGTACTTTTTCCAGAACCAGATGGACCGATGATAGAAATGAATTCACCTTTTTTAATATCAAGGTCAACATTGTCAAGGGCAAGCACCTCTACACCGTTCATATATATTTTGGAAAGCCCACGCACCTGAATGATATTCAGATCATTGTCAGAAAGCAAAATTAAAAACCTCTGATACCTTAATCAAAGCTTAGACTATTTCAATGTATTTTATTTTGCCGATATAAAGAAAAATAGCATTGAAAGATATTAAACAAAGAAAAGAAGATCAAATGGATCAGTAAGAAGGATCCATTCCATCTATCTGGGAAAATGCCTTGTCAACTTCCTTTATAGTTGACACCCGCTCCTTTTTATCGCGTTCGTGTTTGATAGCATCCACAGCTACAGAATAAAGATTCTCCAGTTCTGATGCTGATTCCAGAGTCAGGACCGCCAGTACCTGGGGAAGTTCACCGTCCCTGACAATTATACCTTTGAAAACATGACCCACAGCACTGGATAATTTTTCCACCTCCGTGGAGATCTCATCAATGCTTAGACGCTCCCTGTCACCCCGTATGATGATCATTGCCCTGCTGGCTTCTTCATAAACATCACTGGAAAATAGAAGACCGGAAGGAGAAAGAGCCTTCTGGATAGCGCTCCTTACAGGTATATCCGCCCCGGCCTCGTAGAAACCGATCGTTGCAAGGCCTGCACCGCCATTCATGACAGTCTTGAAGTCACCAAGATCAGTGACCATCATCATTTCACTGTCAAGTGCATCGAGAAGGAAAAGTATGCGTCTGGCGATCATGTCATTTATGCCATTATAGGCGGATTCAACATTTCCACCCATCTGTTTGAGAAACTGATTATCTGCAAGTATAATCCCGTCTGAACCGCTTTCACGGATATCCCTGAGACAGAAGGCGGCATTTTGAAGATAAAGAGTACCTTCCTCCCTGAATGGAAGGACCACTATGGAATAGACCGGATAATCATACTTGGACTTCATTTCCTTTATCAGCATCGGAGTAAAGGAGGAGCCGGTGCCTCCTGAAGCCGATGTTATAACGAAGCATACATCAAAGTCACCTCGTTCTTCTATCTGCCTCATGATATGAGTCTTGTTATCCTCAAAAACGTGTTTGCCCACATTTCGATTTGCACCGACACCATGAAGGTGAGGAATATGAATCCTGTCTTTTGCTTTTGTGAATTTCATCTCCTTAAGATCATTCACAGCTGTGTTGATAGCAATTGTTTGCACATTGCTTTTATATTTTTGTTGGGACAGGTATTTGGCAAAGCGACTCTTTTTTCCAAAAGATTCCCTGTTAATAGCATCCAATATACGATTTCCACATTGTCCGTTCCCAACGATGAGTATGTTGAGCAAGTAATTCCTCCAAGCGATAATATAATTATGATTAGATAAATCTTATGACAGGTTTGCTTTAATTCTAAATCTAGTATCAGAACTTATATTGTTTGTGCCTGTAATAGATCCAGCCAGCTATTAGCCCGATTATGAGCAATGGTACGAGATACACATATATAGGCTGCTCGAAAAGGTAATCGTACTTCCCCTTGGAAACATATATATTTTCAGTTACAGAACTTGAACTGACCTGTTGCAATTGGGCATCAACACCATTATTGAAACGGTAACTGTTCTGGACAGAAAGCGTATAAGTCCCTACTTCCTGCGGTTTTAGGGTAAATGAGAATTCTCTTTCCTGCTGGACACCAAAGGATTCCAGATATATGGTTGGGACCCCGGAGATTGTCTCAATATCCGAACTGCCTATTAATTCCATACCATCCGGAACCTGCACAGATACAGTGACACCTGTAGCAGGGGCATCCCCTGTATTCTTGATCCTGATAGTTCCTTGGATATCTTCATTCCTGCTGACAGCATATCTATCCAGGATTGTTGTGACTTCAAGTTCGGCATTTACAAGGTCCTCACTGGCCCCTACGGTAACAACCGGGGAATTGGAAGAAGCCAGAGGGAACTTCTGACCCGCAGTGTTTGAAAAACTCGCAGTTGTGGGTGAAAGTGTATATGTACCTGCCTCTGTTGCCTTTAACTGGTAAACATAAAGGGTCTTGGATTCACCAACATCGACTGTTGTCTGGCCGGAATGCGTCACAAAAGTCTCATAAAGCAAGAACCTTGCCTGTTGAGGATCCTGAAAGATCACATCCACTGCCTTGTCGTCCCCCACATTCTCAACAGTCACTGTAACACGTACAATATCGCCGACACCTATCTCAGACTTATCTATTGTCTTTGACATCCGGAGTTCAGGAGTGCCGGAATATGTTGCAAACTCGTGCCCTCCGTTAACGATATCGTTCTTATAGAGACTTTGATAGTTATAGTTACTCAGAACTATTGATACGCCTGCCCTTGGGATTATCCCACTGCTGACGGTGCGTAATGTGACCTTTACTTTACCCCGGCCTTCAAAATCGAACTCAAAGAAGTCACCCGTATTTAACAGGATATTCTTTACCTCTTTGTTCTGTTCATAAACATAAAAAGATGCACTATTTGCACTTACAAAGACATCTGTAACATCTATCACGTAATTGTTTATCTGATAACCATTGCCCATTTCAATGCTGGAGTTATAGACCTCTACTGCCGCGGAGGCACTCCCTGCAAGGGCGATACATGAAAGGATCATGCATAAAGAAATAATGAATAAGCGAGTGGGTTGAACCATGTTTTCCTCAGGGATCAGATTTTGTTTTGTTTTTCAGGTAAGATACGCTATTTTTGATATAAAGCTTATGATTTAATCGCTTTTATAATTTTGTGCACAAATAATAGACCTCGTCGCAAAGATACCTCACCCAACAGCCGACGTTCCTATTAACCATTGATTTTTATATATACATATATATAATGTTACATTTATTTCATGATCTCGAGACTGACATCTATCCAACGTGACCCGTGAATAAGAGAGCCCATGGATATCACATCCACACCAGTTTTTGCATACTCTTCCAGATTGCCTGCATTGATCCCGCCGGAAACCTCTATTATCATAGGGCCGGGAACTGATGAGCTCTTCAGCAACCCTAACGTATCGATAACCTCCCCGGGATCCATGTTATCAAGCATAATGATATCCACTCCGGCTTTTGCAGCCCTTAGGGCATCTTCAGATGACTCGACTTCCACCTCTACCTTCTGAGTAAAACTTGCCTTCTTTCCTGCAGACATGATCGCACCTTCAATGCCCATCAGCTTCACATGGTTGTCCTTTATCATTATAGTATCTGAAAGATCGAACCTGTGGGGATCACCACCTCCAGCTATTACCGCCATCTTCTCATATTTACGAAGTCCTGGGGTCGTCTTCCTGGTACAGGCAATCCTTACATCCGAATACTGCCGTGCTATATCCACACATCTTCTGGTATTAGTCGCTATGCCACATAGATGACCCAGGAAGTTAAGGACAATCCGTTCAGTCCTTAAAACAGAATGAGAGCTGCCATGTAAGAAAAAGATTACATCATCCTTTGAAAGCCTATCTCCATTGCAACGATCTGTGCTATACTGAAGACCAAAGTAATCGAAAAAAGCTTTTGCCACATCAAGACCTGCCAGTGTACAATCCTCCTTTGTGAAAATAATGGCATGAACAACCTTTTCAGGAACAAGGGTACAGGAAATATCATTATAACCCAGGTCCTCTTCAAGAAAGGACTCTATTTCATTAGTAAACATCATATTATCTAAAGGATATCTACACAATAAAGGCATTTATATGCTTTTAACATATAAGCAAAACATACTTAAATAATCAATATATGCAGTATCCAACAAATCTACTAATCAGCTCATTGACCAGGGATGAACAATGTTTAAGATAGGACTTGTCGGCTGCGGCACAATTGGTACCACCATCTGCAAAGCGATCGATGACGGGACCGTTGAAGCACAGCTTTTTGCTATTTATGACAGGAACACCGAGGATGTGGAAAGGCTCCTGTCCACCCTCAGGAAGGAAAAACCCTTGTTAATGGAAACTTCCGAAATGATCCAAAATATAGACCTTCTGATAGAATGCGCTTCACAGGAGGCAGTCCCGGAAGTGATACCTTTGGCCCTAAAGGCACACTGTGATGTAATGATCATGAGTGTAGGTGCTTTTGCCGATAATGGATTATTCACTGACATCAGAGAACTTGCAAAGGATAATAATTGCAAGGTATATCTTCCTTCAGGAGCTATCGTTGGCCTGGATGGGCTCAAGTCTGCATCTGTAGAGGATATATACTCTGTCACGCTCACCACAAAAAAACCACCACAAGGGCTTGAAGGTGCACCATATATCACCATGAACGATATAGACCTTGAAAGCATAGAAGAGGAAACCCTTCTTTTTGAGGGAGCTGCCATTGAGGCAGTCAGGGCATTCCCGGCAAACGTGAACGTCGCTGCCACCATCAGCATTGCAGGTATCGGTTTTGAGAAAACGAGAGTACGCATAGTGGCCGATCCAAAACTTACACGTAACATACATGAAATTTGCGTTGAAGGAGCATTCGGGAAGTTCACAACAAGGGCAGAGAACCTTCCATCACCGACAAACCCAAAAAGCAGTTACCTTGCATCCCTTTCTGCCATCGCAACACTTAAAAGGATAACTGACCCCTTCCAGACAGGCACATGAACCAAATAACACTCAGGTTCTGGTAAACGCAAAAGGGAAGTTTAACCTCGTTAAAAAAATGCTGGACACAAAAGGTTTTGATTACATGCGGGATACTCAAAAAATCATTGAAATGATTATGGAACTAAAGGAAGAACGTAATGCTGTCATCATTGCACATAACTACGAGCGTGGGGAAATACAGGATATTGCGGATTTTACAGGGGACTCGCTCGGACTTAGCAGGCAGGCAATGGAGCAGGACAAAGATGTCATTGTCTTTTGCGGAGTGCATTTCATGGCGGAAAGTGCAGCGATCCTGAGTCCTGAGAAGACTGTACTCCTGCCAGAGATATATGCAGGCTGCCCAATGGCATCCATGGTTACGGCTGAGGCTTTACGCGCAGAAAAGAAAAAATACCCGGATGCTGCAGTAGTATGCTATGTGAACTCAACTGCCGATGTAAAGGCACAGAGCGATATTTGCTGTACGTCTGCAAATGCGGTGGAGGTTGTAAACTCCTTAGAAGAGGACGAGATACTTTTCGTTCCCGACAGGAACCTTGCAGATTTCGTATCAAGGTACAGTACAAAGAAGATAATTCCCTGGGAAGGATATTGCCCCACACATAACCAGATACTTCTCACAGATGTCATCAAAGCCAGAGAGGAACATCCCAATGCAGAGGTGCTGGCACACCCCGAATGCCGCAGGGAGGTCATAGACCTGGCAGACCAGGTATTCAGTACCACGGGAATGATAGAATACGCAAGACATGCAGGTGATGAGTTCATCATTGCAACTGAAACTGGTATACTCCACAAACTTAAGAAGGATAATCCCCAAAAGCGATTCTACAATGTATCAGAATATACCGTATGCCCGGAGATGAAGGCAATAGACCTTGATTCTTTATTGCTTTCACTTGAGAATATGCAGTATGTCATCACCGTTGATGAAGACATCAGGATCAGAGCCAGGCTTGCACTTGACAGGATGCTGGAAGTGAAACGAAACAGGTAATCACGCCATGCAGACATATCTGAAACTGATGCGTCCGGGCAATTGCCTGATGGCTGCTATTGCCGCGGTAATTGGAGTCTTTATCGCATATAACATAGTTACGGCCAACATTCCTGAGCACATTCCATTCCCTATCCCGTTCCCTGTGATCGATGCTTTGAAAGTATCAATTGTAGTATTTCTTGTAACCGGTGCAGGAAATGCCATCAATGATTATTTTGATATCGATATCGACAGAATAAACAAACCTCAAAGACCCATCCCTTCCGGAGAGATCGGGCTTGGAACAGCTTTGTATTTTTCCCTTGCACTCTTTTTTGCCGGTACATTCCTGGCAGTCTCAATTAACCTTATATGCGGTGCCATTGCCCTTGTAAACTCCCTCCTTCTCATATATTATGCAAGCACCCTTAAACGTACTCCACTTCTGGGAAACATTGCCGTGGGTTACCTTACAGGGTCTACATTCCTTTTCGGAGGAGCTGTTTTCTATGCAAGCGGCGGTATTGGCGGGGTATTTGTGCTTTTTCTCCTGGCAACCCTGGCAACCCTGGCCCGGGAGATCGTCAAGGACATAGAGGACATTAAAGGGGATAGAGAAGACGGGGCACGCACACTGCCCATTATCATCGGGAAGAAAAAAGCTGCTTATGTGGCATCATTAATAGGACTTGTTGCAGTACTTGCAAGCCCGATACCATACCTGCAGTCATTAATGAGCATACGCTACCTGTTCCTGGTAGGTATTGCAGACATACTCTTTGCAGTTGCTGTTTATTATATACTTATAAGGGATGAGCCCGCCAGATCCTCACGCATGTTCAAGATGGCAATGGCCCTGGCACTGATATCGTTCATTGCAGGGACCTGATATCAGCAGACAGGTATCATGCCCCTGGCAAGCTGCATGCAGAAATCCCGGATGTGCTCAAGTTCAAGGTCAATTACCTCTTCCACTTCTTTTTCCACAGATGCAACTGTTCCTTTCTCCATTATTATCTGGGCAGCAGCGACCTTGGGTGTGTCAATGGGAACGCCTATGTCACTCAAAAGCCATACATAGGCCTCTTTCACATCAGGTACCTTACTTACGATCTTTCCTGCAATGTGATGAGATAGCACGTTGTATATCTTACCCACATGGCTCACCGGATTCTTACCTGCCGCTGCCTCACTGCTCACAGGCCGGTTCAGAGGGATTATACCATTAACACGGTTTCCACGACCAACCTGCCCACAGTCCGCATCTTCAGCAGACGTACCAGTGACACTTGTATAAATGCCGCCCATCCCACGACCCACAACATCCAGATTATTGAACGAAATTGATGCATTCATGCAAACACCTCTCTCTTCCATATAATCGGCCAGGTATCCGTTCATTGCTCCAAAAATATCCTGTTTCATATTGAAATAATGCTGTTCAGAATCCACAAATGAATCAATAAAAGGCATGGCAACTGTAAGGTCAAGTTTGCTGCCTCTTCTGACCCCCATGACCTTTACATCCTCTCCTGATTCAGGATATTCCGCCTTGAAAGCATCAGAGTTAAGATGTTTTTCCATATCAAGCACAGCTTTTTCTGTGAAGGACAGAGGTGCATAGCCCACTGCTGCTGAGGTGTCATTGGAGCCAAGTATGTCCTTTTGTCTGCGGAAGATGTCAGTCAGTTCTGCAGAGCCATGTTTAAGCTCGATCTGGTATTCAACGAAGTCCGGTTCTACAAAACGCAGCTTCTCATCAAACCACCTTTTTGCAGTGTCCGTTGCTATATTGGCAACATCTACCTCGATATCTTCAGACCTGAAGGTTGCACGGTCACCAATTACAAGGAGCATGGGTTCAACTACAACACCTCCGCCAAAGATACCTGCTGTCTCTCCGGCAACCAGCAGGCATTTATCTATATTATGATGAAGAATTGTGTCGAACTTCTCAATATATTCGGTGCACAGATCCACAGAGATCCGGTCCATGATAGCATCGCATATGCTGTCAGGATGACCCAGACCCTTCCTCTCCACTATCTCAAGATGCTGCTCAGGTGCACTTGAAGAACTGAATTCCTCTACTGTTATGTTTCTCAATCTACCCCTTCCCATGATAGTATTTTGTTGATAACAATGACAGGATATCAATCAATGATAATTGTCATGTTGAATAGTATTATGACAGTAGCCTGTTAATAACTATTCCTTTTCCGATCTATCCTGCACATATGAGTCAGCATGTTTTAGATACTCCTGTAGTATCATTGGAAACGTATTTGCAGGCACAAACCTTACACCAAGTTCCTCGGCCCATTTCTGTATCCCAAAGTCGCTTGCTACGACCGCAGCATCCAGTTCCTTTGCAAGTATGAGCACATCAATATCAGGAGCACTATCCAGAATCCCATATCTAAGGGCTGAACGGTATTTGTTCCTGAATTTCCCGATCTGACCGCCTATGACCCTTCTCTCGGTGTCAAAATCAATATCTTTTTTTGTTTCTGCCTTTGTATCGATGAACAGGCATTCCGTAGCAGCAGCCCATATAGTTTCCTCGGCAATGACCATTCCCTTGTTGATGCGTTCACGCATGTGCGACACATATTCATGGAAGACCTTTGAAGGTATCTGCACATTGTAACGGTCAGGAGCCTTCTTAACAAGCCATGTATCTATCTTTGCAATGACCTCTGTATCACAGCCATTATTCTTGGCAAACTCCTGGAGCTCATTATAGACTGAAGGAAATGGCACATAACAACTTATACCAAGGCTCAGTCTGGAACTGGCTATCAGTGCAAGAACTTCCCTCATTCCCTCACATACACCATCAATCCCAAGTCTCTCTCTTGCCTGCAGATCGGTCAGTGCAGTTGTATCCAGAACAAAACGCTGTCTTAGTATGAGATCACCTTCATATAGGAACAGTTTATAAGCTCCGTCCCACATATAAAAGGGCAGAATAAGCTTAAGTATTTTTGGTAGTCATTGATCCAAATTCACATCTGCTTATAGTAGTAGTAGTAGTAGGCATTTGATTTTTTAATGGAACCCATTTATTCCTGATGCCACGGAGTTTTCTAAAAAAAATGGAAATCAGGAACTAATATAATTCACTGATATGCCCGCTCATCCTCTAACGAACTTTTTTCTTCCTCGTTTGCAGCGTACCTGGCAAAAGCTTCAGCCGCCTGTTCGTAGAAACTCATGGCACTGCGGGAAGTGGTTGGCTTGACGCGTTTTTTGGCTTTATGGAAATGCAGGGCTGTGACCTTCAAAACAGCGGCTCTAGCCATGACTTCCTCCTGGCTCAGCCCAGGGCTGATCACCTCACGCAGAGCCAGCATAGAGGCTTCGCGGCAGATGGATTCGATGTCTGCACCCACATAACCTTCGGTCAGCTCCGCAAGTTCATGGACATCCACATCAGGTGCAAGAGGCTTATCTGCCAGATGGATGTTGAATATCTTTTCACGACCTGGACTGTCCGGCGGGCGCACGTATATCAGACGGTCAAAGCGCCCCGGTCGAAGCAGGGCAGGATCAACAATATCCGGCCTGTTGGTGGCTGCGATGATCACAACATCCTTCAGTTCCTCCACTCCGTCTATCTCGGTGAGTATCTGGCTTACCACACGCTCTGTTGTATGTGTATCTATGCTTGAACCACGTTCTGAAGCCATAGAATCTATCTCATCGAAGAAAACAATGGTCGGAGCTGCCTGTTTTGCTTTACGGAAGGTCTCACGCACGGCCCTCTCGGACTCCCCTACATAACGACTGAGAAGTTCGGGACCCTTTATACTGATGAAATTGGCCTCACTCTCCGTTGCCACAGCCTTTGCAAGCATAGTCTTACCGGTTCCCGGAGGGCCGAACAACATGATCCCGCGAGGGGGCTTGGTACTGACCACATCGAACAGGTCCGGATATTTCAGGGGCCATTCCACAGCTTCCACCAGCTCCTGTTTGGCACCCTCCAGCCCGCCGATATCCTCCCAGTTTACATGTGGCACTTCCACAAAGACCTCTCTCATGGCAGAAGGTTCAATGTTCTTCAGCGCCTCATCAAAGTCCTTGCGGGTAACTTCCAGCTTTTCCATGAACTCCGGGGGTATCTCATCCTCAACATCATCGATCTTAAGCTCAGGAAGCAATCGCCTTAGTGCATGCATTGCAGCCTCCTTGCACAAAGATGAAAGATCGGCTCCCACAAAACCATGGGTTGTGGCTGCAATCTCCTTCAGCCCCAGTCCCTCCTCCAGAGGCATGCCCCTTGTATGCACATAAAGGATCTGCAGCCTGCCCGCAGAATCCGGGATACCTACCTCTATCTCCCTGTCAAACCTGCCACCCCGGCGCAGTGCCTCGTCTATGGAATTGGGACGGTTTGTAGCAGCGATGACTATGACCTTACCCCTTGAAGCAAGGCCGTCCATAAGGGAAAGCAACTGGGCAACGATCCTGCGCTCCATTTCCCCGATGACCTCATCACGCTTTGGAGCGATCGAGTCGATCTCATCGATAAATATGATAGACGGTGCATTGTGCTGGGCTTCCTCGAATATCTCACGCAGCTTCTGCTCACTCTCCCCATAATACTTGGACACGATCTCCGGACCGCTGACGGATATGAAATTGGCATCTGTCTCACTTGCCACAGCCCTTGCTATCATGGTCTTGCCAGTACCTGGGGGACCAAACAGCAACACTCCCTTTGGTGGGTCGATACCAAGCTTGTTGAACAGTTCCGGATGTTTCAGGGGAAGCTCGATCATCTCGCGCACAAGCCCCAGTTCCCGCTGAAGGCCACCGATATCCTCATACGTGACCTGACCTGCAGTAGTTTCGGCGATAGCAGCTTTTTCACGAAGCTGTATCTGGGTGTTGCGGCTCACAACCACAGGACCGGATGGTTTGGTGGAAAGCACAACAAAAGAAATAGGATTGTTTACCGTTTCTACACGGATGTTCTGCCCCTTTGCAACAGGACGGCCTTCCAGTATCCTTAGAATGAAACGTGCCCCTCCCACAAGATGAGTCTCCCGGGTAGGAGCAAGGGTCACAGAGTCCGCCTCTACTATCTGAACCTTGCAAAGAGTGACCTTTTCATCAATACCCACCCTGGCATTGTTGCGCAGGTTCCCGTCAATACGTACAAGCTCCTTACCAGCATCTTCAACATAGCCGGGCCAGACTATAGCATAGCATTTCTCCTTTCCCTGGATCTCGATGATGTCACCGCTTATGGCACCTATCTGTTGCATAAGAGTCTTATCAAGCCTGGCAATCCCCCTGCCTGCATCCCGCGGATAAGCCTGACCAACACTGACGATGATCTCTTCAGTCATTGCATCACCAATATATTCCAGCTTATTGCATCAATAGTCTTCATTTGCAATACATTGAGCAGACCTATGATTTAATATTTTGGAATTTCACGGAAAATAAAAGAAAAAATATGAACGTTAAAGGATGTCAGCGTTAAAGAATATAAGAAAAATATGTCACATAAATTCAGTCACATCTCATTTTTCAACCTGGCAACAAGTTCTTCCTGTATGCAGGATGAGCGATCGCCGCCGCAGACCATGCCGCGCACACCGATGATATCAGGCTGTATACGCCTGAGCATGGGAAGGTCCTCGAACTTGAGGGTTCCGGCAAGTGCGGACTCAAGACCTACCGCACGGATGGCTGTTGTGAACTGTGTGAGCTCTTCCTCGGTCATGAACTCAAAGGTTGAGCGACCGTCTTTGATACCGGTGTCCACCATAACAACATCAACACCTGCCTTAGCGCCTATAGCTGGAAGGAGTTGAGGATCGATGGAATTGATACGCTCGTAATCGGAGTAACCCGATGCTACAACCTTCTTCTCAGGATCCATGTCCTTTACGGCCTTTGTGATATTTACAAGCATCTCCAGCGCCTGCTCCTCGGTCTGCACATCATAGAGACCCACCTTTATATAATGGGCACCGGCTGTTGCCGCACCCAGGGCCGCAAGAGAAGCAGTTCCCGGTTTGAAATTGAAATCACCTATCGTGGCGCTGATGGGTTTTTCCGAATTGATGGCTTCTTTCACCGAGCTTATGACCCAAGGGAAATTAGCACCCAGGGAGCCTTCTTTAGGGTTTTTCACATCAATGATGTCAGCACCTCCTTTGTGTGCTGCAATTGCCTCTTCAGGGCTGATCGGACTGATAAGTAATTTCATAGTATTGACCTCTTTTTTATAGCATGACAGATGTATCAATTATATATGTTTCGTATCATTTTCGTTCTTGATATATTCAACCGTACCGTAGTTCATGCGCAGGGTGGTACACGCAGTGAGTACAAGCCCATACATTTCTCCAGCCATATATGCAATACCTCTGATGCCGTGAGGATAGTCGAAACTGTAAAACCGGCAGAGGTATACATCGCAGATCTCAATCTTCTTGAGAATATAGGCAAGAGGGAAAAGAACTTTGACATAATACAGAACGTTGCCGGAAAAGCAAAAGTGATGCTGGACCCGGGTGTTACAGCTGTTTCCGAAACAGAGGATATAATGGAGATAGTGAACTCAGTTGTCCTTGGAACAGAGACCGCATCCCTTGATACGATAGAGCAGGTAAGTTCACTGTATCCCGGAAGGGTGAATGTCAGCATTGACAAGAGGAAGGGAAAAATACTGACAAACGACCTTTCCATACCTGAAGACCCTTTCATGATAGTAGAACTTTTAAATGATTATGAACTGGACGACATAATCATCCTTGATCTTGACAGGGTCGGGACATCCAGTGGCGTGGACTCACAATTCTTAAGTAAGATAGTTGATATCTCAGACCACAATATACTTCTCGGTGGCGGTGTACGCAACGTAGAGGATATCGAAGCATTGGGTGAGATCGGTTTGAAGGGAGCTCTAGTGGCAACTGCATTGCACAATGGCTCAATACCCCTGCAAATGGTTCAGCAATGATTTAATAATGATATAATACCGGTGTTATCATGGCAGACAAGGAAGAAACAGAACAGATAGTAGATGTAGGCGAAAACTATGCAGAGATAAAGATGGGAGCCGGTTGGTTCCTGACCATCACCCTCGCCTCAAGTGAAAGATACGAAAAAGAATACATAGAGATCGCCAAGGAAAGAAGCGGACAGAAAAAGGGACGTTTCAATCTCAATCCCAAATATGCCCGTGTGCTTGGTGAGGCACTTATCCGGTTCTCTGACGAGAACGGATTATAATCCTTTTTATTTCGTCCTTTTGCTTTTTAGTCTTTGAAAAAATGAACTATTAGTTCTTTTTTCGAATAGATCCTAATGTAGCAATCTTTCCCGACATCTTAACGGTATCTCTGATTAATTATCTGATCCAACAGGGATGCTTTCAAGATCGGGGCTCAACTCTTCACTTTTCTCAATTGAGACTACTGTGATATAAAATACCAATGTTTCACCTGCAAGGGGAGAGTTTGCATCCAGCAGGATATGAGTTTCATTGACATCTGCCACAGTTAACGGGCCCGTCGGGGTCATCAACATCTCTCCTGTATGAGGGATTTCAGTTGTGTTTGTAGCTTCCTGGTATTCAGGTATAGTTATAGCCTGTACAAGATCTTCCCTGTAAGGTCCGAAAGCCTCTTCAGGTGACAAAGTCAGTGATTTCCGTTCACCCTCAACCATTCCTAGAACAGCTTCGTCTACCGCGGCAAGCATCTGACCAGCTCCCACTTCAAAAACAAGTAATTCTGCAACAACCTCCATGTCATTACTTTCTGCAGTTGCGGGATTTGATGTTTCAATAACTGTTCCATCCTCGTACATTAAAGTGTAATCCAACGTTACAATGTCTCCATTTTCTACTGAAACCTCATGTGCAGAATCATTGTCTACACAACCACTGAGAAGGAGGACACTTCCCAATATCAGTATCATTGATAAATTTTTAATATTCATCACAGACATAAGGAATTGGAAACTATTTAGTTGTTTTCCAACGAATAAGAGTATATAATGCCCTGATTGACAATTAAGGCCTATATAAGGATTATATAGCTCACTACTTGAGAAAGTACCTGCCATACTAACAATTAGATTTAAATGCAACTGTTGGAAAACAGCATGTGTGATCGTATATGCGATGACTCACAAAAGCCTCCTAATACTAAATTATCTCTGGATCGCAATATTAGTGATATTCTACAGAACGTTTTTTACCATGCTTTTTGCTGTATATGGTAGTAAATGATAGTCATAATTTTTTGCAATCAGTCCTGCTGGATACCTGCCAGGGAAAATATAGCATCCAGAACATCCTCTTCAACAATATCCACCGGCCTGTCGGTGTTTATCACCAGGAACCTTTCGGGATCTTCTTTTGCCAGACGCAGGTAATTGGACCTTACTTCCCTGAGAAAGTCAGTTTTCTCAAATTTAGTCTGAGCACCACGATTCCCGCATCTTTCAACTGCAATTTCCGGGTCAATATCAAAAAGTATTGTCAAATCAGGAACTATTGTCCAGCCTTCGTGTATGCCCTGTATCCATCTGAGAGGGTCCAAAAAGCGGCCTTTCAGTGTCACGGCCTGGTAGGCATAACGGCTTCCTGAATACCGGTCGGATATAACGTGGTTTCCACTTTTAAGAGAAGGAACAATAAGTTTTGATATATGCTCGGCATGGTCTGCTGTAAAAAGCAAAAGCTCTGCAAGGTCATCGGTATCCGAATGTATTGCCCGGTTCACCGCCTCACCTATCCACCCGGTAGTTGGCTCCCTTGTGAAAACAAAGCCAGATAACTTAGGATTAGAATTCAACCGGGCAGTTATCGTGGATTTCCCACAACCGTCTATACCTTCCAGTGTAATGAGCTTCCCTTTCATTGACATCAACAATGAAAGCAAGGGGATACTATTTAGAGTATTTGTTCCGGACTAAATGTGGGATTTTGATCATGTCCTTGAAACATTCTCACTGCCGCACTGGGGACACGTGACAGGAAAAAGGTCAGGATTCTCCATAAATATGAATTCACATGTATCGCACCTGAAATATACTTTTGTGGGATCATAGCCTTCCATTATAGCACCTAATACAGAGTATATATGTTATTACAAATATACTAATTGGTAATATATTACCCCGGCAGGCATATATGTAAAGGAAAATAACCCTGAGAAGGATAATCAATGACAACGATAGGTGTGATAACCCGGGGAAAATATGGGAAACGTCTGATAGAGACCATCATTGCAAAGACCCGGCTGCAGGTACTCCATACTGAAGTGCCTCAGATACTACCTGACCTTATTGACGAGCCTGAAGAGTTCCTGAGAGGACTTGACATAGACGATTCTGTTTTCATGGCTGACATAGTTATCACATATTCACTACACCCGGATCTTACAGTGGCAATAGCCCACCGGGCAGGAAAAGCAGGTGTTAAAGCCCTCATAGTCCCCGGAGGAGACTCAAAGGCACCGGTTGTGGAACTGGAGAGGATCTCCAAACAATATGAAATGCTCATTGAAATCGAGGAAATATGCTGCACGCTTAAGGAAAAACCGGAAACGAAAGATCTTTGCTCCTGTCTTTCAACCCCTGTGCTTGAGATCCAGATTGACAATGGAGTAGTAGGGTCTGTGGAAGTATTGTGCGGGGCTCCATGTGGAAGTACCTGGCATATGGCAGGGGAACTTGTGGGGACAAAGGCAGAAGATGCACCTGCCAGGGCCGGCCTTCTGATACAACAATACCCATGCAGGGCTGTCAGGGGAAACACTGGAGGCATCCACAGATCCGGGCAAATACACAAAAAAGCTGTGGAAGAAGCCCTTAAAAAGAAAAATGAAAAAAGCTGAATATGGTGGGATATGGATAACGTTCAGATAGCCGAGATGTTCAGCCAGATGGCAAAGATTCTGGAATTCAAAGGTGAGAACCCTTTTAAGATCAGAGCCTACGTAAATGCCGCAAGAAGCATAAAAGGATTAGATGAAGAGCTGGCACTATTGTACACCAGTGGAAATATGGGCAGCATTCCCGGGGTCGGCGAGACACTTCAAAAAAAGATTGTTGAAATGCTTGAAACCGGTGCATTTGAAGCTTATGAGAGAACTACAGGAGAGATACCTCCGGGGATCATAGAGATCATGGAGGTTCCCGGAATAGGGCCTAAAATGGCAAGGCTCTTTTACGAGAAACTTGGCATCATATCTATTGATCAGCTGAGCAAAGCTGCCAGGGAACACAGGATAAGAAGGCTACCCAGAATGGGAGAGAAGCAGGAAGATCGGATCCTCAGGTCTCTTATACGCCTGCAACAGAACAGGGACCATGGAAGACATCCAATAGCGCTTGCAATGGAGATTGCCAGGGAAATAAAGCAGGAACTGGCTTCAAATCCACATATTGAATCTGTTTTCATAGTCGGGAGCCTGCGCAGAAAGATGGATACTGTAGGCGGCATAGATCTCATAGCTTTTTCCAATGAGCCGCAAAAAGCAATCATTTCTTTTACAGGCCTTGATAATGTGATTGAGATACTTCAGACCAGTACAACAAAAGCTTCGCTTATATATAAGGGAGATATAAAAGTAGAACTGAGAATCGTTGATAAAGAATGTTGCGGTTCAATGCTGCAGTATTTCACAGGTTCAAGGGAACACAATATACATCTAAGGAAACTTGCCCTCTCCAGAGGTTACATCCTTAATGAATACGGTTTCACGGATGTGAGCAGTGGCAGACAAACCTTATGCACTAAGGAAAAAGAAGTATACGATTTCCTTGGACTCCAATATTTCCCACCTGAGCTTCGTGAAGACAGAGGAGAGATAGAAGCCAGCCTCACAGGAAAACTTCCACAATTGATAACTAAAGAGGACATCAAAGGTGACCTGCATATCCATTCCAACTGGAGTGACGGGGTAAATTCCATTGAAGAGCTTGTACAGGCTGCAATACAGAGAGGATATGAATACATTGCAATCACCGATCATTCACCATCAACAGGCATTGCCAACGGTCTATCTGAAAGAAGGCTCCTTGAACATATAGAAGAGATAGAACATCTTCAGGAAATATATGATGATATCAGGATATTTTCCGGGACCGAATGTGACGTACGTACTGACGGAAAGTTAGATTACAGTAATGACATCCTTGAAAGACTAGATATTGTCATAGCGGCGGTTCATTCCGGACTTGAACAGGACCGGGCCAAGATGACAAGAAGGATAATTGCTGCACTTGAGAACGAGCATGTGGACATACTTGCCCATCCCACCGGGAGGAAATTCGGCAGGCGCCCTGCATATGACCTGGACATGGACAGGATAATGACAGTAGCAAAAGAAAAAGGAAAGGCTCTTGAGATCAATTCCTCCCCCTGGAGACTTGACCTTGATGACATCAATGCTAGAAAAGCAAAAGAGCATGGTGTTATGATTGCCATCAGCACAGATACGCATACAATAGAACATTTTGACAACATTTCTTTTGGAATAGATGTTGCAAGAAGAAGCTGGATAGAGCCGGATGATGTGCTTAATGCCATGAACCTGAAAGAGATATGTGCGTGCTTGGGTGTTCCAAAGGAATGATATGGTAAATAATATTGAATAATTATGTTAAAAAATAACTCTCATAGAAAGAATTGTTATTAACATACACTAAAATGTGGAAAAACAGAGGGTACTTATTTCCCAATAAGTAAAAAGCAAAAAATATAAATTCCTGTGATGTGGATTTTAATTCAATTGATACAAAAAAGAGAGCTGCTCACTTAAAAATAAAAGTTCTGTAGACTATGTTTTCGAGATTTTAGACGCTTTATGCTTTGAAGGTGGTTAAACGCATCATCCATGACTGGTTATGAGGTGCAATTTTGAAAAGTAAAACACCCAACAGGCATGACAGACCTGTGAAAAGACATGAAATAGAGTTCCAGAAAGAGATAAAAAGACAGCAAAAAAGACGAGCATGAACTTAGCACTTTTTGGACCAGATGAAAATGTTTATTAATGGCAGGAAGATCCTGCCAATTCCTATTATCGTTTTTTGTCACTTATTCTGTAACTTTATACGTTGCCCAAGTATGCATTTCCCCCCCCTGTGTCCTCCAAGGGGATTGAAGGTGGTTCCAAGGGAATTCATGCACCTTGCCATAACGGCAGCGCCCCGGGCAAGACCATCATCCACAAAGACAACATTCTCATCGATCTTATGATTGATCCCCAGTTCATGCAGATATTTCAGTATGAGCTTTGGCTTGTTACCGGTTATACCTGCCCTTCCTGTGACACCTATTGCAGTATCCTCATAGACAAGACCTTCATCCTGTGCAACTTTTACAAGGCGCTGTACCACACGTGCCATGACCTCGTCAATAACCGCAAACAATACCTTCATGTTGTATTTTTCATAAACCTCAGCGCCCAGTGATGAGAGTCTGGCCATATCAGAACCGTTATCGCCCACGTCACAACCGATCAGGACCACATTTATAGCATCTGCAGCCTCAGAGTTCACAGGTACGCTACCATATCTTTTACGACCTGTGGGTACTTTTTCGATAACAATGCAGTCCAACACCTTCTCTGAATATTCACGGATGACCTTTTTATTAAATATAAAGGAGAGACCGCCAAGAGATGTCCGATCTGAAATATCAAGTGCTGTACCCTTTTTGCTATCCACAAGACCTGTGCCCTTGATTATTGCATCAGGTATTGCACCTGCATAACCACAGAAGTTTCCGATGGTCCTTGCATAGGGAAGATCCGGACTTATTATCCTGCCATCAAGCGTAGTACCGAAGTCCATAGATATACAGGGATTACGGAAATCCACATCCACCCATTTTGCACCTTCCTTTATTCCGGCTGTTGCAAGTTCACCTTCCATCTCGTTGGCAACTATCTCAACACCAGTTGAACCGGTTGGTGGGGTCACACTTGCTACTGCACCATCAAATATTACCTTTTCAAGCTTGGAATATTTACGAAATCTCTGTGGGATATTTGATATAGACATTGGAGGAGTCATACGGTTTGGTGGCACACCCGCCATCAGGCACCCATCTGCAAGTGCCTTGATGAACTCACCAACCTCATCAGGGGAGTCAAAGCCCGCTACAACACCTGTGGACCTGACAACAAAATGAATATCGGTCTTGATATCTAGATTTGCCTCTTTTACAGCCCCCAGAAGGGTATCCCTAACAAGTTCACCAACCGAGTCCCTGGTCAGTTCAACACCGTTGAGTGTCTTTCCAAAGATCTCTTCCCCCTGTTTTGGCGGACGGACGTCCCTTGTCATACTTACGGTCTTCTTTATTAGCCGTGTTTTGCCATCTTCGAGGTTTGTGGCAGTAAGTATACACTTGGTAGTGGTGTTACCCACTTCCACCGATGCCACGATGAAATAGGATTTGGATTTATCCTTAAGGTCAAGTAAGCGGACAGAAGGGCTTTCTGCAATTCTGGGTTTGTGTGCCATTTTATTCCCTCAGGTAAGGCTTAAGTTTTTGGATGATATTCTGTTTTGGAACAGCACCTATTAAACGGTCAACGAATTTTCCTTCGCTGAATATGAGCATCGCTGGAATGCTGCTTATCCCAAAGGACATTGATGTCATTTTTTCCTCGTCTACGTTCAACTTACCAAAAACCACTTTCCCCTGCATTTCCAGAGCCAACTCATCAAGAACAGGAGAGAGCATTCTGCAGGGACCACACCAGGGTGCCCAGCAGTCCACCAGAACAAGAGGATATTTTGATATGAGCTCATCAAACGAAGCATCTGTAACTGATACCGTACTTGCTGGATAGTCCTTTTTCACAAGAGATGTTTTGAGTTCTTGCATCCTTTTTTGCCTGATAGATTCTAATTCATCCATTAGATTCACCCTTGATTCACCCTTATTAGTGTATAGTTATGTCAAGTTATGTTTATTGTGGGTTATATATAGATACCAATAAACTGACTTAATAGATTTATGCCATTTTTCCTTAATTTCTTCATATTCTGCCCTTAACGCATTTAATTGTTTGTATGGTTGTGCAATAACTAGACACTACCATATGTTGACAAATTATAACGGGGAAAAAGTATTAACTTAAAATGATAGATAAGGTGCATAAAATGACTAAATGGACAATCGAGACTCTGCACCGTATAGACCCTAAAGATTTTGAGACACTGCTTTCAGGACTTTTTTCTAAAATGGGCTACAAAACTGAACTCACACAGTACTCAAGGGATAAAGGGGTCGATATTGTTATCAGGATAGAGAATTTCGGACTGTCGCACACCTGGCTGGTACAGGCAAAGAGATATACAGGACCGGTGGGCGTAAGAGACGTGAGGGAATATAGCAGTCTCAGGTACAGGGATCGGGTGGATGGAGTGATCATGGTCACAACCTCTTCTTTTACAAAAGAGGCAATTGAAGAAGCTGCAGAACATAACCTTAAGCTCATAGATGGAAAACTGCTTGTGGAAATGCTTAACCATTACCTGCCTGATGTATGCAAAGAAGCGGACCATGATGGAAAAACACATGGTAAAAAAACATATGCCGGAAGGGAAATGAACGATATTGGCAATGGCACTATATTAAAAAGAGGAGAACAGGTGCTTGCAAGGGAAGTTGTGATGATAGGCTGCGAAAAGTCCAGCATTACACTGACAAACAGGAACATTTTCATTAAGAAGGAAAGTTCAGGCCTGTTTACAACGAATTCCAATGTTGACCAGCGCATAGAGATAAAGGAAATACTGGGCATACATTGTGAACCTAACAGGATGATACTCATAACAGGCAAGAAGAAGCTCAGAATATACCCCATCAGCTCCGGAAACATTTCCCTTCTTAGAGAGACACTTGAGACCCTTCGCCCCGAATACCTGAAAGGTGAATACCTTACACTTTCATCAAGAAAAGGCACTGAAATTATAATTCTCACTAACAAACGCATAATTATTACCGATGTTACACAGGGCATAAAAGAGGAGATAATCAACACTAAGATCATTGGTGTTGAACTTAAAGGGGGCTTTCTCAAAAAAGAAATGTTGACAATCACAGAAGATACCGGGGTAATGACAAAACACCATCTTGATGTCGATGTTCCTGCCAGGTGGAAAGAAATGATAGAAGAACATGTGAGAATTTACTGAATTTTTCCTGGAACTTCACACGCGTGAAAACTATATATTGAAGAGTCAAATAAAGAACAAAGCTTTTTAAATGTGTATTGGAGGAAAATCAGTGAGAATAGATACAATAAATATAGAAGGTATGATGTGCGGTCACTGCCAGGCAAACGTGGAAAAAGCCATAGCTGCAATAAACGGCGTCAGTAAAGTTGAAGTAGACCTCTCTGGAAAAAAAGCCACCATCACCTTTGACCCTGAAACTGCAAATCTTGATTCCATCAAAAAAGCAGTAACTGACGCAGGATATAAAATCATCTGAAAGCAGCAGGATATGGGTTCTTTACTTCATTAGAGGGCAACATGAAAGCAGATATCAAAATATATGGCATGACCTGCATGCATTGCCACAAACGCGTGGAAGATGCCATATTATCCCTTGAAGGAGTGACATCTGTGGAAGTCAGCCTTGAAGAGGAGAAAGCATCGGTGGAATTCAATGCTGACAGGATAAATATTGTCGATATTAAAAAGGCAGTCACAGATGCCGGATACGAAGTCGGGGAAGAAGTCTGTTCGGTTCCTGACACAGACGAAAAAGAGGCTGTGTGTCCTGTCCTAATTGATGATGTCGGGATAAGTGATGTAACAATAAATGAAGCGGACCCTGTAAAGAATATTGTTTTCAAGATATCAGGGATGCAGTGCTCTGCCTGTGCACAGAACATAGAAACGACACTCAAAAGACAGGATGGTGTAATATCTGCATCCGTTAACCTGCCTATGGAAAGGGCAGCTGTGGATTTTAACCCGGCACATATCACACCCGAAGAGATGGAAAAAGCCATCGAAGGAATTGGGTATAATGTTGTAAGGGACCGGGTCGTGCTAGATATAGGAGGAATGAAGTGTGCAGCATGCTCCCGGAATGTGGAGAAGGTGCTCAGCAAATTGAAAGGAGTCAGTTCTGCAAATGTGAACATTACTACAGGAAAGGCAACTGTAGAGTACAATTCATCCCTTGTCACAGTAGATGATATGAAAAAAGTCATCGAAGGGATCGGATACTCAGCGTCGCTTCCGGTAAGCAGGTCTGAAACACAGGACAGGGAAAGAATTGAAAGGGAGCGTGAGATCAGACAGCAGAGGAACAACCTGCTCATCTCGATCGCAGTAATGATCCCTGTTATGCTCGGGCACATGAAAATGATGGTTCCCGCATATTTCGCTTTTGTGCCGGAACTCTTCCTGGACAGGAACATGCTTTTCCTGCTCACTACAATTGTGATGGTTTTCCCGGGGAGACAATTCTTCGTCGGAACTTACCGGGGCCTGAAACATGGGGTCACAGATATGAACCTGTTAATTGCCACAGGAACCGGGGCTGCCTATGTTATTAGCGTTGCTTCAAGCTACCTTGACCTTGGACCCGGCTACGACCATCTGTACTACGATACTGCGGTCATGCTTATCGCTTTCATAGTACTTGGAAGATACCTGGAGGCAAAAGCAAAGGGCAGGACATCTGAATCCATCAAAAAGCTCATCGGCCTGCAGGCAAAAACGGCCCGCATAGTAGTTGACGACCGGGAAAAGGAAGTACCTGTGGAAGAGGTACAGGTAGATGATATAGTCTTTGTGAGACCTGGGGAGAAGGTGCCTGTTGACGGTGTTGTCATCGAAGGTGCCTCTGCAATGGACGAGTCAATGATAACCGGTGAGAGCATCCCTGTGGAAAAGAATGTTGGGGACATGGTCATCGGCTCAACCCTTAACAGGTCGGGTGCACTTAAGTTCAGGGCAACAAATGTTGGAGCTGACACTGCCCTTGCAAGGATAATCGAACTTGTGGAAAATGCACAGACTTCAAAGGCACCTATACAGCGTATAGCTGATGTTGTTGCAGGTCATTTCATCCTGGCAGTGCATGTTATCGCCCTGACAGCATTCTTCTTCTGGTATTTCATCGGCTACGAGAGATTTGCTGTTGCACTGAATTCCACAATGGCCAGTCCATTCCTCTTCTCAATGCTCATCTCAATTACGGTTCTTGTGATATCCTGCCCCTGTGCAGTGGGACTTGCAACACCTGCAGCCATAATGGTAGGTACAGGCAAAGGTGCAGAGAACGGGATACTTATCAAAGGAGGAGAAGCACTTGAGAGGACATTGAAAATAGACACTATTGTCTTTGACAAGACAGGGACCCTCACAAAAGGCAAGCCCGAACTTACTGACATCCTGCTTGCCCCGGGCGGAGAGATGGATAGTAATGGAGTACTTTCTATCGCTGCAAGTGCGGAAAAAGGCTCTGAACATCCCCTTGGTGAGGCCATCGTGAAGGCTGCTGAGGAGAAAGGGCTTGAAATAAGGGATCCGCAAAACTTCAGGTCCATCGCAGGGCATGGTGTTGAAGCCACCACAGGTGGCAGCAGGATACTGCTTGGAACCCGCAGGCTAATGAAAGACAATGACATTGACATCTCAGCACTCTATGCAGACATGGAAAGAATGGAAGCAGAAGGTAAGACTGCAATGATAGTTGCAAAGGAAATGGATGCTATCGGTCTTATTGCCGTTGCAGATACGCTCAAAGAGAACTCCCCTCAGGCCGTGAAAAAACTGCAGGAGATGGGAATTAAGGTCGTGATGATAACAGGGGACAACCAGAGGACAGCTGATGCGATTGCAGCGCAGCTTGGTATTGACAGAGTACTGGCAGAAGTACTTCCTGGTGACAAGGCTTCTGAGATCATGAAACTGCAGAAAGAAGGCAGGATAGTTGCAATGGTGGGAGATGGGATCAATGATGCTCCAGCACTTACACAATCGGATATCGGCATTGCAATGGGAGCAGGTACCGATGTTGCAATGGAGTCTGCACAGATAGTCCTTATAAAGAATGATCTTCTGGATGTGCTGGCATCCATCAGACTGAGTCGTCTTACAATGAGAAAGATAAAACAGAACCTATTCTGGGCATTTGCCTACAACAGCCTCGGTATACCACTTGCAGCAGGAATACTCTATCCTTTCATCACAAAGATAGTCATCACCCCCGAGCTGGCGGCGGCTTTTATGGCTATGAGCTCGGTGTCTGTCACAACGAACTCCCTGCTAATGAAAAGGAGCAGGATAAAATAATAAAGGAGGAGATGTCCGCATGGAAAGAAAAGCTTACAATACAGGTAAATATGCACTTATAGCCAGTGTGGCCTCTTCATTTATACTTGTGACCATATTTGCAGGGCTTTCGCTCGTGGTGAACAGCTCCAGAACAATACCACTGTACAGTCAGGTGGATATCATTGCAGGTATGATCTTTGTATTCATCCTCAGCATGATAGTTGCGGCTTCGGTCTGGCCCGGGTTAATAGAAAAGACAATGGAAAATAGACAGAGATAACAAAAAGTAAGTAAAGAAGGAAAAAGAAATGGCTGGGGGCCATTATATAATATCTACGTGCGGATTGATGTCGCACCCCGTACAGGGCAGGCACATCGTCTTAAAGGTATCAGCACGCAGGCCGTACTCATCCAGTTTTTCACGGAGGAAATTATTCAGCATAAGCAGCCTTTCTGCGGACGGGCGCTCTATAAATACTTCCCCTTCCCTCAATGGATGCCTGGCGGCTGCCCTGAGGATAGGGACAACCCCCATGGAAACAAGCTCTTCTATGCCTTTTTTATCAGATTCTTCTGTTTCCCCCAGACCGATGATGAAATTAGAGCAGACCTTATTCCTGCCAAATACATTTACACCTTCCCTGAGTGCATCAAGCAGGAATTCCAGATCCTGGTCCGGGCATAAAATAGCATGCAATTTCCTATCCATGGTCTCGACATTGTATTTTAGCTCGTCAGCACCCGCAGCCCTGAGCCTGCGTGTGGAATCTCCTGTGGGATAGACGGAAACACCTATTGGGACATTATATAGCTCCCTGAGCCTGCGAATAAGTTCTTCAGCCCGGTCTACCTCATGTTCTGCTGATATCTCAACACCGGAGGTGATAGATATTGCCTTCATACGGCCGGTATCATGTGCATCTGCTATCATCTTAAGCATCTGTTCCATGCTCTTGACATTTCCGGAGAGTTTGGGGACAGGACAGAACTTACAGTCAAAGATACACTTCTCACACATTGTGATGAAGGCCTGGTCCGGGCAGTGGATCAGCTCCTCTTCAATAATGCCTCTTGCAATCTCGATACCATCTTTCCTGATCACAAGCTCAGTACCTTGCATTGTGGCTTCAAGAGAGGATTCTTTTTTAACAGCAAGACGTACACGATGTCCTCCCGAACTGAAGAAGAAGGCTACGTTCCCGGCCCCAGGTCCTGCTGTGGGAATTGTCAGCCTGCGGATGAGAGAGGGGTCCATATTGACCGAACCTGCGGAGATAAGTTGAGCTTTTGTTTCTGCGTTCATGAGTGCTCCGATACCAGATAACTTGCCTTTTTTTTATTTATCTGGCAACTGTTGCCTTAATATAACCTATTTTGCAGGAGATACATTATATTTTCCCCGGGAGCCATCAATTCCGGGGTGACCTATGACAGTATCGGCAAAGTGCTCAGGGTTTTTAATGATTATACGATTCAAATTTCATTATATATCAGAGCATGTATATAGCAATTCCACAAGGACATCCGCGATCCTGGGAGATTAAGATGCCTATTGACCCTATATGTAAAAATAAAGTGCATGAAGAGACCCCCTATTATACGGAATATGGTGGGAAACTCTACCGGTTCTGCTCTTATGAATGTAAGAACAAGTTCGATCTGCTTGAAAAAAGAGTCATCCGCCTTAAAAGGTCCATTGCAGAGCAGGAAAAGATATCTTTTGGGAAACTCAGGAAGGACATAATCAAGCCCGGAATATGCACTCTCTGCGGAGCTTGCGCCGCATCATGTGAATCTATTGTTATAAAGGATGAGCAACCCAGTCTGATCGGCAAGTGCACAGCCTGCGGTGTCTGTTATAACCAGTGCCCAAGGACAATTACAACAGAGGAAGGGCTTGTCGGAAGGATACGCAATGCCTATTGTGCAAGAACGGCCATACCTGAGCTGAAGGGACAGGACGGAGGAGTGGTCACATCCATGCTGGCCTATGCCCTGGAAGAAGGACTCATCGACTGCGCCATTGTAACCACCCGGTCAGATGAGGAGCCCTGGAAACCTGTTCCTATTGTGGCAAAGACCTATGATGATATCCTTGAAGGAACAGGAAGTATCTACAGCCATAGTATGACAATGGAGGCCTTGATGAGCGCTATCAAACAGGGTATGCGAAGCATTGCCTTTGTTGGCCCAAGCTGTAATATCGATGCCGTGACCAAGATGCAGAAAAGCCCCTACGGATTCCTGCACCTGTTCATGAGGGCGAATATCCTGAAGATGGGGCTATTCTGCATGGACACCTTCTATTATGAGGGAATAAAGGAATTCGTAAAAAGCAAGGATATGGAACTTGCTGATGTCGAGTGGATGAAGATACGCAAGGGTAGGTTCGAGTTCCAGACCAGGGATGAACTTAAGGTGTTCCCGCTGAGTGAGCTTGACCAGTACAGGAGCAGTTCGTGCAAGTACTGCACCGACATGGCCTCTGAGAGTGCAGATCTGTCATTTGGCGGTGTGGGCACCCCCAGGGACTGGACCACTGTGCTTGCACGTTCCGGAATTGGATACGAGATATTCAACGAGGCGGTGGATAACGGATACATCGAGTCCCGCCTGCTTGAGGAAAACGAGATGAAGAATGTTCTCAACCTCGCAAAGATGAAGAAGATACAGATGTATTCACTTAATCGCAGGCAGAATATCTGAGGACAAAAAACTCCTGTGTTTTTAAACACTTACGCACAATATACAAGCATGTACTCCAAAGATTATGTCCATGGCTATTCCGAAAGAGAAGCACTCCGCCTCTGCGACCAGGCTAGCACACTGGAAGAGCTCCTTCACAGCGATACAAAATACCCTCCGGGCAGCAAGGTACTGGAAGCCGGATGCGGCATCGGTGCCCAGACAGTAATCCTCTCAAAGAACAGCCCCCAGGCACAGATTACATCCATTGATATATCAGAGGATTCCCTGAACAAAGCTAAAGAACGTGCCGCAAAAGAGGGAGTCGGGAATGTGGAGTTCCGTGTGGAAAGCATATTCGACCTCCCATTTGAGGATGAGAGTTTCGACCACGTTTTTGTCTGCTTTGTGCTGGAACACCTCAAAGAACCAGTTCAGGCCCTTGCAAACCTGCGCAGAGTGCTAAGAAAAGGTGGCACAATAACAGTTATCGAAGGCGACCACGGCTCATGCTTCTTCCACCCCGAAACCGAAGCAGGAGTGAAAGCCTGGCACAGCCTTGTGGAAGTGCAGGCAAGGCTTGGCGGCAATTCGCTCATCGGCAGGCAGGCCTACACGCTCCTGAAAAAAGCAGGCTTCAGTGACGTTGCAGTCTCACCCCGCATGGTCTACAGCGATGCAAGCCGTCCGCACATGGAGGAAGGTTTTGTGAGAAGGACGATCATACCGATGGTTGAGGGCGTCAGGAAGAGTGCCATTGGGATGGGAATAATCGATGAGGATACCTTTGACAGGGGAATTAGGGACCTGCACAGGACAGCGGGAGAGGAAGGGGCTTTTTCTTATACCTTTTTTAAGGGATTGGGAAGGAAATGAAAAGTAGACCTTCAATACTAACTTTTTTGTATAAATTGGAAGACTGTCTTAGATACCTAATTCTTTCTGATGAAAAAATGCTACTTGTAAGATCCACATCTGATTCATATCCGATTTACATCCAAAATCCCGATTTACATCCACAATTATTGTTCAGGATTTCCTCCCCACCACAACAAACCCATTGACCCGGTTACCGGTCCTTGTCACAAACGTATCCCTCTTGAAGAACACGACCTCAAAACCGTTCTCGATCAGTAAAAACACCAGTTCCTTCTCAGTAAAGTGATGAGCAACATAATCACACTCACCGGTTTTCTCATCACATGCCAGAAATGAACCCTCCTCCTTTGTTACCGGCAGGTCATTGATGTAACGTTCACGATAGATCTTTGAATGCCAGGTCTGGCCGAAATCGGCAATGTATAGACAGCTCTGCGGTTTGAGAACCCTGCATGCCTCCCGGATGATCCTGTCACGTTCTTCTTTTGAGACCACTGTGGTCAAAAAGGCCTGCATCACGGTGAGATCGAAGGTTTCATCGGGAAAGGGAAGAGCTGTGGCATTGCCCTTCAAAAAAGAAGGTGACGGGGACCAGTCTGGGCCTGATGAGTCCTTTGCCAATTCCAGCACATCTGTGTTAATGTCAATACCTGTAACCGAATAGCCATGCTTTGAAAGGGGAATGCTTACCTTTCCACAGGCACAACCAATATCAAGAACCATGGCACATGTAGGTGCATAATTATAGATAACAGGATCAAGGTCGATGGTTGCCGGAATATCCTTGCCTTTTATGCAGGGCCATGGATTCATTCGATCGTTCACTAGCTTTTTCATATATCCTCAGATCCGCTTTAATCCCCACCCACATGAGGAGACTTCTGGTTTTATGAAAGATCCATATTCATTCATTCATTCATTCATTCATTTAATCTTAGTCGGTTTAGATCACAAACCCGGAAGTATCTTCAACCATACCCAGGCCACTTCCTGTTTCTTCCAGTGTTATGATCTTATCCTCAGTCTCGATCCTCAGGTCCACCACGTCCACAAGGTTCTCTATATAGCTGAAATTGAAATTCTTCGTGAAACTGAAGGATTGCCTGCAATAACTCCTGGTAACCACAAAAACACGGAAGTCCTCAGTGGTGATGACCCATCTCTTATCACCTTTTTCAGAAGGATACTCGTGCACCATTGCCTTTTTGAAATTATGCATTTGCTTTGTAGTTGCATCGTAAAAGCTCATGAAATTCCGTATCTCATATTCCAATCCTATGACGCCTATGTTTGATGTGTAGTAGGTCAGTACAGACCCATTGGTAAAAATGATCCGTGACCATTTCCAGGGAAGCAAAGGGCCAATAACGATCACTTTCTGTACATAGCACTTCCCGGAGAAATCCTTCCCGAAAAGTTCACCATTGAAATCAAAATACAGATTTGCCACCCTGTATCCGAAAAGACCCTTGAAGTTCTCCATCAGTTCCGTATTGTATATGTCCTCTTGAGGCTCATCTATATCCAGAGAACAGATAATCCCATCGGCATTGGTGATCTTAAGCTTATATTTAGGAAAAGAACCATGGAAACATGCCTGAATATTCTTGTTTGAACAGGAAACTCTATTGTTTTTCACCTTAATTGACCCAAGATCATCTGTGATCTTCCTGTAAACTTCATCGTATGCCCAACAAACGCAATAACCCTCTATTCTGTCATCTACTATCCGACTACCCTCCACATACCTGCCATTGACCTCTATATCTCCGGTGCTTCTACCGAACATGTAGAAGAACTGGCGTCTTGAACCGTCATCGGAAGTGAATTTCATGAACCAGTACTCTTTCCCGAAAAGAGGAAGGTTCTCAAATGAAAAAAGAAGGTCGTCTACACCTTTATTATCCCCTTTCTTAAGTAATAGCTTTTCTACATTATTCTTGCTTTCTTTAATTTTCTCAATTGATGCAACAAATGCTTTCTTTTCAGGCTCAGGTAACTCTGTGATGTAGTCATTCCTTTCCTTCGTGAAACCTGGAAGCCTGCCCTTTTGCACTATAAGAACACCCCGCTGTTCTTATTTTCAGTCGGTTTGATATGGTTTTTCATGTTTGCTATATTAATGCAGCCAGTACTTAATTATATATGCTGAGCCCATTGAAATTACAAATTTCCTAATACGTACTATAGACTGAAACTGTATTAATAATGACTTGTGAATAAAAAAACAGATAATAAAAAAACAAAGTACATATCTTACGCTTCTGCACTGACCGTTGTATTGTTTTTAGATAACAGCATCTGCTCAGCCTGGTTCCGGCACTCGTTCATGATGTGCTTTGGAATCATTTTCATGACAAATATAAATCCCAGCGGGATAAGGATAATATCATCAATAATACCCAGAACAGGAACAAAGCAGGGAATGAGATCAATGGGACTTAAGACATAAATGACCACAAAAGCTGCAAACAGTCTCGTATAAAGAGGCAGGTCAGACCTTTTACTGGCCAGGGATAATGTCTTTGTGTGTAATTGAAGCTTGTAGAACCTTCCTTTCAACAGAGCTTTCAGGACCATTGTAATAATGCCCATTGCCATACCTCCTTAAAATCAACTTATCAGTTAAAGTCTTATTGCACATATTGAAATTAACGACTTAAATATCGATCGGAGATGAAGCTTCCCATTCAGTATCAATGAAATGCTTGAATATCTGGACATGCTCTTTCCCGTTATACCACGTTGCATTAAGGTTAATGGGGACAACATCTTCCTTGATTGTAATGACAAGTATTTCCCTGTTGTCGATGACAAGTATTCCACCTTTAAGAGGATTAGATTTGCTGTCATTGCTGTATGTTCTGACCTGCACCCCGGGTAACTCCCCCACAATTTCTTTTACGTTGCTTTTGTCACGTCCGGTTAACTTGATATTTACACCCTGGCCTATCTTTTTGCGGACTGTTTCTTTTATATTGTCCATAATGGGATAGATTTTTGTCACTTCATACAAAGAAGGGTATGAAGAAGCGAATATGATCTCATTTTCAGCCGATTCCAGCATATGGATGATTTTATCATTCACATTCTTCACACCACTTATGTTCCACACAGAATCTTCTTCCTTTTCTACCTCCCTGGCATTATATATAGTCTTTAACTGTTCCAGGGAATATTCAATTGCCTCTTCATAATCTGCCTTCAGCTTATTGATAATGACATTCGGGGCCAGTGCTTTATAACGCATAGGCTTGGTATTCTGGGTCTCGATCACTCCCCTGTCATCAAGCCTGTTGATCACTCCGTACACAGCAGAGCGAGGTATCCCTGAAAGCGCATGTATATCCGCTGCAGTTCCACTTCCGTACTGAGTGAGTGCAATAAGCACCTTTGACTCGTAGGAAGTAAGACCAAGTTGCTGGAGTGAGTCTATCAATTCTTTCATTGTCATACTTACGTGTCACCAATCTATTAATGATTTCTCTTCTTCTTCCTTATCATATATGCTGGTGTTCCGATGATACCCACCATGAACAATAGTCCCACCATTAATGATGCATTGTCTTTCACTTTTTCACTCATAGATACGGCAGGCTCTACATCAATTGGTACCTTCATACCTTTTGAATATCTGGTGCTATCTTGTATGTCTTTATATTTGACCTCGCTATTGACCGAATATTCCTTTACTGTTGCATCATCTGCTACCTTTACTGTGAATAATGCAGTCCTGGATTCTCCGGGGTAGATATCACCCAGATAAGCCTGATCATCTGTTGTGGAAAATGGGTCTACAGCACTGATCCTGGCAACACACTCACGTGCAACTTGTTCTCCACTGTTGGTATAAGTGACCTTAATGATGTCTTTGTTTCCTGCATTAAGCTCAGATACAACATCTGTGACCTTAAAGTAAGGCTCTTCCTTAACAACGATATTAAGGAACATTGTCTGGTTCATTTCCTCATACCAATAATATGTATCTCCATAGGGAGGAGTTACTGCAGAATCCTTCTGATACCTATAAGAGATATGCAGCATTAAGGGATAAGTGCCAGCTTTTGCATTATCTTGCACCTTTATAGGAAAGCCTGCAGGCATTCCCAGGGATTTGCCTGCGCTCAACGAGCCCAGAAGAAGGGTATCAAGTTTAATATCTACAGGAGTATTTGGATCTGCAACGGAAAGTGTTGCAGTCATAGAATCTGCCTTTGTGATGGTCCTGTCAGATAGCAGTTCATTAGCTACAAAAGTCCGGGTGAGGGTTTCTCCATATTGGGCAATATCATCGTCTATCTGTTTTGTATTGGCTTCAAACCCAGTGATCTGTCCATCGTTCATTATATTGATATTGAGGACTGCGTCTTCTCCCCTATTGAACACATTATCACAGGCAATATTGGCTTTAAGGTCTGCAGACCCATATACATCATAATAATCGTTCTTTATTGCATGTATAACGTCCTCATCTATACCTGCAGAAACGATCTGCACACAACTTAACAATATGATAGTAACCAGAAGTAGCTTTGTTCTTTTATTTATGATCATGTACTCACCATTTTATTTTCAATTTCTTTTTCAGATGCTTTGCGTGCCGTTCTCCATTTGTCCAGATTGACCATTATAGGTGGTAGAACCACGATGGTACTGAACAACGAGAATGCTACAGCTATTACTGTAACGATCCCGAAATCGCGGATCATTGGGAAGGATGAGATAATAAGGGCTGAAAACCCGAATATTACAGTGAAGCCTGATGCAAGAATTGCTTGGCCTATCCTGGATGCAGCAGTTTCCATGGCTTCAAAAGGATCCATTCCCTTCTCCCTTTCCTCAAAATACCGCTCAAGCATAAGTATAGTGAACTCTGCACCAATACCGATAGCAAGTGCACCAAGTGTAGCTGTCAGTGGATTGTATTCCATACCCAGTAGATGCATCACGCCTCCCAGCCAGCCCGTGACCATGACAATAGGCAGTATTGTTGCGACCGTCTTCAGCCAGTCCCTGAAGACCAGTAGCATACCTCCAAAGATAATGGCTATTCCCAGATGGTGCATAGTAGTCCTTCCGGATGTGAGAGCATCTATTACAGATGTTGTCGCAACTTTTGGTCCTGTGATAGTAACAGATACCCCGGGTGGCGGTTCATACCACAACAGATCACTCTCGACTGAGTCTATAAGGCTGGCTAACTCTTTGGTTTTAAGTCCTTCTTCAAGATTGAGATTCAGAACTCCCAGATTGCCGCCTTCTATATACTGGTCAATGACAATGGAGGGCATAGTACCAGTAACAGTGAGGATCGTATACTTGTCAGATGGTATCGAGCCATATATAGAATAAATAAATGAGCCAATGCTATCGGATGACTTGATATGGCTGTGGCTTTCCTCTGCCACATACCCGAAATCTACCATCCATTGCACCACACCAGGATCAAGTATATCTTCTGCTTTGATGATTATATTGAGCTGGTCTGAACCGCCGGTGATCCTGTTCAGCTTGTTAAGATCCTGCAGGGCCTGCATGTCAGGAGGGACAAAGTCCTTTGTATCTGTCTGTACACCCACACGCTCATCTGCATATAATCCTGCAACAGCCAGGACAGTTGCAAGTACGATAATGATCATTGGATTCCTTGCCATGAATAAAGAAACCCTGACTATGGACTTGCCCAGGGGAGAGTCATCATTACCTTGTTTCATTTCGGGCTTTTTTGCTATGCCCTTCTTCCTGTTTAAGGCCCTTCTGTCAAGAACATATAACAGAGGCACAAGGACGAAGACCGAAACAAGATAGCAAAGAACAGTCCCTACAATGCTCATTTTACCAAAGTCCGCCACCATTGGAACCGGGGATATTAGAAGGGCAACAAACCCAAGCAAGGTAGCTACAACCGCTGTCCCTACTGCTGGACCGGTATGCTTAACGGTATTGATTATGGCCTCTTCTGCAGACTCCCCTTTTGCAAGCTCTTCTTCCGCACGATTATGGAACTGTATCGCATAGTCCACTCCCAGACCGATCAGAATAGGGAATACTGCCATGGAAGCCATGGTCATGGGAATGCTCATGAGTCCCATTGCACCAAAGGTCCATATAAGACCCACAAGGACAACTGGCACCGGAAGCAGACACCACCTTACATGGCGGAATACCATGAGCAGAGCAAATACCATAAGGATAAAAGCCAGCATTAACATATACATAAGACTGGCAGTCATCTCCTCTTCCATTGCGATCATAAATGCCGGTTCACCGGTAGCTGTAACCGTTGTGCCTGGAGGAAAGTCCACCACTTCCAGGGTCCTTTGGATCTCATGAAGTAATCTTTTCTTATTCGTATCACTGATGCTTCCAGGCATCTGGATTATGATTAGGGTATGCTGTTCATCGGGCATCAATTGTTTGACATATGACTCTGGCAGTTTGTCGATCAAAGCAACTAAGGCAGGATCAGCAGGTATTTCAGAACGCCCTGTTGCTGAATAGGCTGCACTTTTGATAAGTGATGCCATGCTCATTACATTCTCAACATCCTTGTCCCGCTCAATGATCTGGGCAAAGTCATTAATTGACCCCAGTATATGAGCATCCATCACGTTGTCCGATCCCACAAGAACTACAAGCACCTCATTGCCGAAGTTTTTCTTGTACAGGTGGTCTTAGTCCTGATAGATCAATGAATCCTTTTTGACGAATGTGTCTATACCGCTCTTGTGTTCGATCATGCCTGCGCCATAAAGTGATACGAACATCATGGCTATAGCTATCAAAATGATGAGCTTGGGGCTTTTCTCTATGAAAGTACCGATTTTACTATAGATTGTTTTTGCAGACATCTTTGTTAGTATAACAATACTAACAAAATATATAGTTAATGGGTGACAACAATTAAGAAATAGCAAATGAAATAAATAGAAGCTACATTGCACATCATAGATCCAATTACCCAAAAAAGCAATCCGAGAAAAGTCATCTGCATTTCAATTACCAGTTTCATTGGAATATCGAAATGAGAGATTATCAGAACTTAATAGAAAGCTTGTAACCAACATTTTTAATATAATCGTCTGCTTTTCTAACACTTAAATATCTACAGACCTTAGCATATTTCAAATCCGAGGAACTTACGATGATCACCAAAGAAGAAGTAGAACACGTAGGCTGGCTCTCACGTATCGAGATTGACGCAAAACAGTCCGATTCTTATGCAGAGAAGCTTAACTCCGTACTGGACTATTTCGGACAGCTCGACGAGGTCGATACCGAAGATATAGCACCCACATACCACATAGCGGACATTGTTAACGTTTTCAGGGAAGACGAAGTAACAGAATCACTGTCGCAGAAAGAAGTACTTGCAAACACCGAAAACAAGCAGGAAGGCAACTTCAAGGCCCCGAGGATCATGTGAGGTTTGCATATGGCAGCATGGACAGATATTTCAGTCATCAGGCAGAAGATCACAGACTCTTCAGCAGAAGAGGTCACATCTTCTTATATTGAAACCATTGGCAAGAGCAAGATAAATGGCTTCACGACCCTCTGGGATGAAGCTATCAACGTAGCCCGCAAGATCGATGCAAACGGCCATGATGGGGCCCTGGCAGGCATACCGATAGCTATCAAGGAGAACATATCCACAAAAGGACTATCCACCACCTGCTCATCAAAGATACTTCAGGGATATGTACCGCCATACGATGCACATGTCATCGAGAGATTAAAGGAGGCAGGTGCAGTGATCCTTGGAAAGACAAATATGGACGAGTTTGCCATGGGCACATCCACAGAATCCAGCTATTACGGACCCACTTTAAATCCGTGGGACCATGAAAGGGTGCCCGGGGGTTCTTCAGGAGGTAGCGCCGCTGTGGTTGCGGCAGGTGAGGCACCGGCCTCCCTTGGATCTGACACCGGAGGATCGGTCAGATGTCCGGCAGCATTCTGTGGCGTGGTAGGACTAAAACCGACATATGGATGCATCTCAAGGTATGGACTCATCTCCTATGCGAACTCACTGGAGCAGATTGGTCCCCTGGCAACAAATGTGGCAGATGTAGCAGCACTTATGGATGTAGTTGCAGGATATGATCACAGGGACAGCACATCCATCAACCGGGATAACACTTACAGCGATGCCCTGAAGGATGATGTCAAAGGACTGAAGATCGGCGTACCTGAGGAGTACTTCGCAGAGGGTATCGATGAGAAGGTTAAAGCTGCAGTATGGGACAGCATCTCAAAATTCGAGGAGATGGGAGCTACTTATGAAAAGATATCCATGCCACATACAAAATACGCCCTTGCAGCATACTACATCATAGCCATGAGCGAGGCTTCTTCAAACCTTGCACGTTTTGACGGTACAAGATACGGCTACCGTGCAGATGGTGAGAACTGGCATGTCATGGCATCAAAGACACGTGCACAAGGATTCGGTGCAGAGGTCAAGCGCAGGATACTGCTTGGGACCTACGCACTTTCGGCAGGTTACCATGACAAGTACTATCTTAAGGCTTTGAAAGTTCGCACCCTTGTAAAACAGGACTTTGACAGGGCACTTGCAAACGTTGATGTGCTCATGGGACCGACAATGCCTGCACCAGCTTTTAAGATAGGGGAAAAGATAGAGGATCCGCTTTCACTCTATCTTACAGATGTTAACACCGTGCCCATAAACCTGGCAGGCGTGCCCTCCATCTCAGTACCATGCGGACTTGCAGACGGAATGCCCGTGGGACTCCAGATAATCGGTAAGCACTTCGATGAGAACACTATCATCAGGGCAGCCTACAGCTTTGAGCAAAATACAGACCATCACAACAAAAGACCTCCGGAGGTGGCATAATGGTTTACGAGAACCCTGACGGAGTAAGGATTGGACTGGAGGTACACGTCCAGCTGAACAAGCTGAACACAAAGCTATTCTGTGGCTGTTCCACAAAGTACCACAACTCCGAACCGAACACACATGTATGCCCTGTATGCCTGGGGCTTCCCGGCTCATTGCCGGTCATCAATGAAAGGGCTGTGGAATTTGCCATGAAGATCGGCCTGGCCCTTAACTGCAGCATCGTTGAGCAGACCCAGTTCCACAGGAAGAACTACTACTACCCCGACCTTCCAAAGGGTTTCCAGACAACCCAGTATGACTATCCTATCGCCGGACAGGGAAAGATAATGATAGAAGGTGAGGACGGAGAACGTGTGATAAGGATCACACGTGCCCATATGGAAGAGGATCCCGGCAGGCTGCAGCACATGGGAAGTATAGACAGGTCCAAGGGTACGCTCATAAATTACAATAGATCCGGTATGACACTTATTGAGATCGTCAGCGAGCCGGACATGAGAAGCCCAAAGGAGGCAAGGCGCTACCTGGACAAACTCAGAAGCATCCTCGACTACCTTGACGTTTTTGACGGCGACCTGGAAGGAGCAATGAGGGTGGATGCAAATGTCTCTGTGTTTAACGGAGAGCGCGTGGAGGTCAAGAACATATCATCCTTCAAGGGAGCTGAGAGGGCCCTGCTCTACGAGATAATGAGACAGAAGAACCACATCAGACGTGGTGGCACTATTACTTTGGAGACCAGGCACTTTGATGAGGCAAGGGGTGTGACACTTTCCATGCGTACCAAGGAAGAAGAACATGATTACCGCTACTTCCCCGAGCCAGACCTGGTACCTCTAAGAGTTGCTGACAGGGTGCCGGAGGTACTTAAGACACTGCCCGAACTTCCGGATGCAAAGAAGGAACGCTTCATGAAGGAGTACGGCATTGCTGATATGCACGCAAGAGCACTGACCACAGAGATAAAGCTGGCAAATTTCTATGAAGAAGTGGCAGCAAAGGTGGACCCAAAAGCAGCAGCCGTATGGATTGCAGACATACTAAAGGGAGAGCTCAACTATCGCGACCTTGCAATCGATGCCTTCACAGTGGATGATATAGTAGATATCGTGGAACTTGTAACATCTAACAGGATAACAGAACAGAGCGGTGTTGAGATCATCCGCACAGTCCTTGACCATGGTGGCAAGCCTCAGGATATTGTCAATGAGAAAGGGCTGCTCAAGGTTGAGGACGACATCGTGGCAAAAGCAGTTGGAGAAGCAATTGCTGAAAATCCGGAAGCTGTTGCAGACTACCTTGCAGGCAAGGAAAAGTCCCTTAACTTTATCGTGGGCAAGGTAATGCAGAAGACCAAGGGACGAGCTGATGCCCGAGAGGCAAGGGAGAAAGTGCTTGAAGAATTGAAAGAATGAATCTGAAGCTAAAAAATGGGGTTATAACCCCATTTAGAACTTTTTTATCTATTTGACTAAAACCCACTTTTGCAGTTAATTATTAGATTTAACAGCTGAGTGTCAGCTTTAAAGGTGCTTTGGATCGACATTCTTCAGGAATGCCTCACCGCGTACTGTGATAACGTAAGTAGTGTCATCTTCTTTTTCAATGTATAGAGTATCCACAAGCATATCAAGATCCAGTCTTGCCTGTACGTCATTAAGATCAAACTTGGTCTTGATCTCATCGAAAGTCATTTTACCTTCACCAAGGCTTTCAACAATGTGCCTGCGAACAGGGTTCTGCATGGTCCTCAGGCCTGCTTTGTGGTCCTCTGTGGGATTCTCCTTAAGCTTTCCTTCTTTCTTGGCTTTCTCGTACCATTCATCTCTTCTTATCTTCAGGTCATCGTCTGTCATGTGAATCGTTCATAATCAATGACCATTCAAATTAAATACTTTGTCCTGTGGACAAAACGAGCAGTAATATTTATACATTAAAACGTTGTGACTGGTTTATCCCACATAATAATAAACCGGGCAGGAATCGCCAAAACAATTATATGTTTTGAGCATCATGTAAGCAGCCTATTATTCTAATATACATATTACAATCATTAAGGTGAAAAATAATGGCAAGATTCCCAGAAGCTGAAAACAGGATACTGATCAAGAAGATCTGTATGGATTGCAATGCACGCAATGCAGCGCGTGCAACAAGATGCAGGAAATGCGGCAACAAAGACCTGCGTATGAAATCCAAGGAAACAAGAGGCTGATCATTCCTATGCAAGTGGAAGAGTACCTTAACAAGATCGTTGAAAGTGAGGGTACAGTTCACTTGACACTTATAGATCCGGCATCCCAGTCCCCTGATCAGGCCGCAGAGATAGCACATGCGGCAGCTCTTGGGGGAACAGATGCCATCATGATAGGTGGCTCCACAGGAGCCGGGGGAATGATCCTTGATCAGACTATTCGTAAGATAGAAGAGAAGACAGACAAACCCAAAATCCTATTCCCGGGAAATGCTGCAGGTGTTAGCATATATGCTGATGCGATATTTTTCATGAGCCTGCTAAATTCCCGTGACATCAATTTCATCACCACCAACCAGGCTATGGGAGCACCGATCGTTTACAAGAGTGGGATCGAACCTATATCCATGGCCTACCTTATAGTCGAGCCAGGCGGGACTGTAGGATGGGTCGGTGATGCAAAGCTCATACCAAGACATAAACCTGAGATTGCAGTTGCCTATGCCCTTGCAGGAAAATACCTTGGTATGCACTACACATATCTGGAAGCGGGCTCTGGTGCCAATGCTCCGGTAACCCCTGAGATGATAGGTGCTGTGAAGCATGTACTGGGGGACAATAAACTGATAATAGGAGGCGGCATACGCGACGGCCAGACCGCCAGGCTTTGTGCCCTTGCAGGAGCAGACATGATAGTAACAGGGACAATCCTGGAAGAGAGTTCTAATGTTACAGCAAAGATACAAGAACTTGTTTCTGCGATTAAAAGATAATCAGATACTTTTTTCTTTATTATTTCCCTCATAACAAAGCCATTCGAGGAGGACTGGTTATGCTTGAAGTATGCAATATCATAAAGGATTATGAGTTTAACAATGAAACAAAAAGAATTCTAGACAATATAAGTTTCAATGTTGCAGACAGTGAGATCCTTGGGATCACTGGAAAAAGCGGAAGTGGCAAGACCACAATATTGAAGATCCTGAGAGGAATGGAAGATTTTGATTCCGGCTACTTCATACTCGATGGAGAAAAAATAGAACCTGGCGCTGAAAAGAACAAGCTCAGATTCCTTGCATATAACAGTGCAATACACCTACAGCGCAATTTCGGACTCTGGAACGGCCCGGCAGTTGAGAATATAATCCGAAGACTCAATTTCCTTGCAGAGGGACATGAAGGATTGCCTGAACCTGACGCTTCAAACTACGATGAACTTTATGATAAGGCCATGTATTACATGCGCCTTGTGCGCCTGGATAACAAGGCGCAGCATTCTTCTAATCTGTTAAGCGGCGGTGAGAAGCAAAGGCTTATACTTGCACGCCAGCTTGCAGCAAAACCGCGACTTCTGCTCCTTGACGAACCTGTTACAATGACCGACCCCGGCACAAAACAGGAAATGCTTGATGTTATCAGGGACATAAAAAAAGAGCTTAACATTCCGATAATCGTCGTTTCACACCTTCCAGAGATCCACCTATACCTTGCAGACAGAGTGGCATACCTGGAAGACGGAAGGATAATCGAGACCGGAGAAACTGAAAAGGTGCTGAAACACTTCCTGAAAGACCTCAATGAACAGGTCCCTCTTCCCGAAGTGGACCAAAGGAGACCAATAATAAAAGTAAGAGGGCTTTCTAACCGTTTTGTACTCCTAAGGGTTGGTGAAGTACTGAAATTCGAAGATATTTCGCTTGATATAAACAAAGGTGAGATAACAGCATTTATCGGACCTTCAGGTTCCGGGAAGACAACACTGCTTAAGATGATAGAGGGACTAAGGCTGCCTAAAGAAGGAGAAATCAGCTACCTGCACGAAGGAAAATGGCTCAATATCGTAGATTTTACAACACGGCGCCTGGACCTGCGCAGAAAGATGAGTATCATGCATCAGGAATTCACACTTTCCCCGCACTCCACCATCCGAGATCAACTTGCATTCAAATTACGCCTGAAGGGAGAAGGGTCCCTTGAATATGCAAGGAATAAAGCCCGTGGACTTGGCATATCAGATGAGGCACTTGATACACTGTACAAGCTCACCGAAGTTGCAGAGGAGGAAAAGGATAAGACACTGAAGGAAATGAACCTTTCAGTTGACATCTACGCCAAACTTTTCCCCATGATCACAAAGGACGTAGTAGATGAACATGCTGCTAAGATCTTCAAAGCCCTTGACCTTCCAATGTCCGTGCTGGATAAGACCCCATACCAGATAAGTGGAGGAGAACATGTCAGGGCATATATTGCACTTGCACTTGTATCAAGCCCGGAGATATTGATGCTTGATGAACCCTTCGGTGACCTGGATCCCGTAACTCTCAGGGATGTCACAAACTCCCTGAAGAACATAAACAGGGAATTTGGCACTACAGTTGTATTTATAAGCCATCACACGGATTTTGTAAAAGAAGTTGCACATCGGGCTATCCTTCTGGACAATGCAAGGATTATCATGGATGAAAGACCAGATAAAGCCTGTAAAAAACTAATCGAAATGGGGCATGCAAGATATCTTGAGCGTGATATCAGGGATTTGTCAGCCAAGTGACAATTCACCATCATCCTCCTGATTACCACTTTTTTTAGTCTGGCATTGAATAAACAGACATATATCAAATATTAGAGACTATCTGTTGTCAGACATTGCAGCCATCTTAGCAGAGTACACGATATCAGAACAAGATATTTATTGTAATCCACAATAATTAACCAGTGGAGGTTTAAAATGAAAGATGATGATTTTTCAGAAGTAATGAGAAAGGGAGCACTCTTTGGAATTGGCTTGTGGGCACTTACCGAAGAGAAGATACAGGACATTGCAGATGAGCTAATAGAGAACGGCGAGATCAAGAAGGAAGAAGGTAAGAGATTTGTTCGTGAGATAATAGAAGAGCAAAAAAAACAGAAAGAAGATATGGAGAGTAAGATATCTACAAGGATCCACGAAACCTTCGGCAAGGCAGACATAGCAACTAAAGAAGAAGTAAAAGAGCTAAAGGATATCATAAGGCAGCTGGAAGAGAAAATAGACAAGCTTTCTGCCTCTGATGACAGTGAAAAGGAGGTATGATCCCACACGGTGGGATCTGCTTCTTTAAGGTCTTTCAGGATCCGGCAAACCGGATAATATGGGAGATATACAGAAAGAAAGGAATCGGCATATGTTCCAAAAGAATGAGTGGAGTGTTTCACCTTCAATACCATGTTCAGGTGACATACTGGACATCACAGGCAGAGCAGGGCCTGCTGAAGACATATATATGCAGGTCTCTTTCACAATGATGATACCGGTTATTGATGGTGAATATAGCCATGTTTTCGAAAATATAAGGATACCGGGTGGTAAGAATAGCTTTCTGGTAAGGACCCGGAAAGTGAGGGACCTGAGTTTTATAGTCCGGATGTTTGTAGACTTTAAACGTACTTTTGAGGAAAATGAAGGAGTTGCCGAATTCTTCGAAAAGGATGCACCATCAGGTAGTTATGAGATAGTAATAAAAGGAAATGCTTACCAGGGAGAAGACGAGGTAAGAGCTGATTTTGTTGCAACACAGACCATCAGATCAGACAGTGACGGTAACTTCCATATTAAATACAATACCACATCCCTTCCAGAAGGGGAGTTTATAGTCAAGATAGGCGATAATGAAAAGATGATAACTTTAATGCCTCCAAGATCACGGGTTAAAAAACAAAGCAATATTGAAAAACTGATGGATAAAGGTTTTCTATTTGGATTCGGTCTGTTGGGACTTGCAGAGGAAAGGATGGAGGAGATTACAGCTGACCTTATAGGCAATATAGAGGAAAAGAAAAGAGAAGGGAAACAATTCATCACAGAGGTCTCTGAAAGGCAGAAGCAAGATATGAAAAGAGCGATCCATTCTGATCTTAACGGAAGCTTGGACAGGATAGATCTTGCAAGCAAGGAAGATGTAAAAGAACTAATGGATACTGTCAAGCGATTATCAGAGAAGATAGATAGGTTAAACAATGAAAAACATCCGTAAAAAGAAAATATAAAGTTTAGGGGTGCTAATAATTAGCAAAGAGAAAAATATAGTTTTAACTGTCTCTAAAAGTATATATTCATTGATACACAGACAGAATGAAGAGAATCCCGATGCTTCAGTGGACGACTGGGAAATACATCCACCTTCTCCGTGCCCGGGAGATATACTTGATATTGTTGGCAGAACAGATCCCGGGGAGAATATAGGCATGAGGGTGTCATTTAGCATCAGCATACCTGTAGTTGACAATGAATATAGCCATGTCTTTGATAACATCAAAATACCAGGTGGAAGCAATAGTTTTTTTGTAAGGTCACAAAAAGTGAAGGACCTTAACTTTATAGTCCGCATGTTCGTAGATTTTAAGAGAAGTTTTGAGGCGGATAATGGAATAGCTGAGTTCTTCGAAAAGAATGTGCCAGCGGGCAATTATGAGATAGTCGTACAGGGAACAGCACAGGAAGGAGAAAAAAACGTTAAAGCAGATTTCATTGCAACACAAACAATAAAAGCAGACAATGAAGGCAAATTTACCCACAGATACGATACATGCTCTCTTCCGGAAGGCGAATTCACTGTAAAGATAGGCGATAAGGAGAAGAAAATAGATCTGAAAAGTTCAAAATGAAAAATAATAAGAAAAAGGGAAATATTAAATTCCCTTTGAGACCATCAGTTTTATGAATTCTGTTGATTCCATAACAGGAGTGCTTTCGATTTTGCATATATCAGACCAGGGTATGTTGAACTCTGCATATGCCTTCTCATTTTCTGCTTCATAAAGGATGAAATATCTGCCCCCATTAAGGTCCATCCACTGGTTTACAATCTTAATACCTGCAGGTGGTTTTAGCTTTTTAAAGTGCTCAATTACCTTTTCACTGTCTTGTGGTTCCCATGTGCTTATGTCGAAAAACAACATTCAATATCACTCCATAAATTATTTATTTAAGCAAAATCCAGATAATTCCGGATGTAAAGAAAAATGACTTATTGAATTATATAACTATCCCTCTTATCTTTAAATAGCACATGATGCAACTATCATCAGGAAGAACAACGAAAATTTAATAACGATGCCTGCCCTAAATATACATCCAAAACATCCACACAAAAAAACCAAAGTGCAAGGAAAATAATGAATCGCCGTAAAATTCACAGATATGCAATGATCAAAAGATATGGAAAGATCGTTGATGCCCTTATAAAATATGAATTCGAGCATATTGTCGAAAAGCTTGGGATAGGCAGCATGAGACCTTTAAGGTCCAGACTGAGAAAGCAGGAAAGAGTATTGAAGGACACAGATACCGGACCTGTTAAGGCCAGGTTGATGCTGGAAGAACTGGGACCTACTTACATAAAGCTTGGACAGATACTCAGCATGCGCCAGGATCTGATACCCTCCGAATATACTAAAGAATTTTCCAAGTTACAGGATGAAGTAAAACCTTTTCCAATTGATGAAGTTGAAAAGCTTATCGAGAAAGAGTTAGAATCCGGGATTGATGATATTTTTGAGTTTTTTCAAGAAATTCCCATTGCAGCAGCATCTATTGGTCAGGTCCACCGTGCAAGATTGAAAAATGGTAGTGATGTGGTCGTCAAGGTCCAAAGACCAGGGATAACAAAGACAATAGAGACAGATTTGGACATCATGCACAGTATTGCATCCTTTGCAGAAGAGCACCTTCCAGAGGCAAGATTATACAAGCCTGTAGAGATCGTAGAAGAATTTGAACGTTCTGTCAAAGCTGAGCTTGATTACACTCAGGAGGGCAGGAATGCTGAGCATTTTGCCCGTAATTTCCATGATCACCCCCATATATACATCCCCAGGGTATACTGGGATTATAGCAGTACAAAGGTGCTCACACTTGAATATATAGATGGTGTAAAGAGCAGTTCCTTTAAAGAACTTGAAAGAATGGGATTTGACAGGAAGGATATAGCCACTGAAGTGCTTGAAGCTTTCATGAAGCAGGTGTATGAAGATGGTTTTTTCCATGCCGACCTGCACCCGGGAAATGTTATGATAATGGAGGATGGAAGGATAGCACTTCTTGACTTTGGCATGGCAGGGTACCTTTCACATGATATACGCAACATGCTCATTGACTCCCTTATTGCACTTACAAGAGGAGACATTTTGCTATATATAGAGATTCTGAGGGACTTTGGGTCTATAGAGGATGATGTGGATATAAATTCACTGAAGGCAGATATTGAACATCTTTTATACAAATACTACGGAAGATCTGTTAAGCAGCTGAACATGGCCATCATGATAGAAGAGATGATCAATCTTCTTAGAAAACACCATGTAAGGATTCCCGGGAATATAGCCTTGCTTGGCAAAGGTTCTATGACAGCAGAAGGATTCAGCAGCATGATGGATCCTGATATCAACCTGACCCTGATAGCCGAACCTTTTGCAAAGAAAGCTTTAAAGGAGCGGTTAAAGCTTAGGAAAATAGCAGATACAACATTCAGGGATCTTAATAACTGGTCAAGGGTACTTCATAGAGCACCTCTGAAAATATCACATATACTTGATATCGCAGAAAGAGGGCATTTAAACCTTCGTTTTGACCAGGATGCCCTGGACAAGTTGATATCAGGAATAGATACTGCAAGTAACAGGCTTTCTTTCAGCCTGATAATAGCTGCCATAATAATAGGTTCCTCTCTTATAATACAGGCCGGCATGGAACCGTACATATGGGGCATGCCTCTGCTTGGCGTAATTGGCTTTTTGGTTGCAGGGTTCTTTGGCATGTGGCTTGTTATATATATAGTCAGAACCGGAAGGATATGAGTAACGTGGCAAACAGTAGATGTTAAATATACATAGATTATAAACCTGTAGGCTGCAAACCATAGACATCAACATTAATCTGGTGAAAGAATGACAGACCCAAACGTTGAACGAAAGCTTGTAGAGATTATGCGCATAATCAGCGAAAGCGATAAACCCCTTGGTGCACGCCTTATAGCTGATGAGCTCCATAACCGTGGTTATGCCATTGGAGAAAGGGCTGTCAGGTATCATTTACGTATACTGGATGAAAGAGGATTCACCAAAAAACATGGATACATAGGAAGGACAATTACAGAGCGTGGAAAGAAGGAACTCAATGATGCCCTGATAAGTGACAGATTCGGTTTTGTCATCACCAGAATAGAAGAGCTCATCTATAGGACTGACTACGACCTTGAAACGGGCAAAGGGAATGTAATAGTCAATATAACCAATATAGACAAGGATGATTATGATAACGCCACAGATATCATAAGATATGCAATGGACAATGGTGCAACTATCAGCCCTAATGTGGGGATAGTCGAAGAGGATACAGATCTGGACATTTATGTACCCGATGGTAAAGTTGCAATTGCAACAGTATGCAGCATCACTTTTGATGGATTACTGCTGAAGAGCGGAGTGCCGGTGGTCCCAATCTATGGAGGGGTTATGCAAATGGAAGAGCATGAACCTGCAGGTTTTGTGGACCTGATATCATATAGCGGTACATCCATAGACCCCATAAAGATATTCCTTAGGCGTGGATCGACTTCCATACTTGAAGCAATTGACACAGGATATGGAAACATGCTTGCAAACGTGCGCCAGATACCTACATCTGCAACCCACAGAGCAGCCAGCATAATGGAAAAAGCAAAAAAGCATGATATTGATGGGCATTTTACAATAAGCGAACCCTACCAGGATATCTTTTATGCACCCATAGAAAGAGGAAAAGTAGGTATTTCTGTAATGGTCGGAATCAACGCTGTCGCTGCTGTGGAAGAAGCTGGTATCAAGGTTGAAACACACCCTGTTTCAACTGTTATGGAATACAGTAAGATGAAGAAGCTATAGAGAGCGTTGGTAAACACAGCTTTTTTTAAGCTATTGGAAGTATGAAGAGATACTTCTGCATAGACAATCCTGATTTTCAGGACTATTTTTCATTCCAGTTTCAATAGCCGTGATTACATAGGCAGGAGTTTACACTTCATACTGCTTATAGCTACATATCTAAAATGCAAGTATCTAAAGAGACTTGTTTTACTGAGTATTCTGTCAAATAAGATGCCAAAAAGGCATTCAAAACCCGCATCATTTTTATGTAGATATGATAAAACAGATTTTGTTACATTTTACCGATTAATTTAAATAATATTAAGTCTACACATAGAATCCGTCTTCCTAATTAGACAGAACAAAGGTGTTACTCATGTATAGAATATCACAAAAATCCAATTCAAAGATGATCTGGCAGGCCTTATTGCTGATCAGCATCATATTTATGACATTTATAGTTCCGGCATCTGCAGGAACTGTTGAAGAGAACAGCGAATCAATTGCAAATCTTGAGACGGCATTAACATTCCTCTGGCTCATCGTTGCAGGTGCAATAGTATTCCTGATGCATGCGGGTTTCTCACTTGTGGAGATAGGCCTGACGAGAACAAAGAACACGGCCAACATCCTAATGAAGAACCTCATGACCATCAGTCTTGGCATAGTTGTCTATTGGGCCGTGGGCTGGGGCATTATGTATGGTGCAGACTATGCAGGCCTAATAGGTATTGACCAGTTCTTCCTGATGGGTGCTGACAACGCACTGTGGAACAGCTGGTGGTTCCAGATGGTCTTTGCAGCAACCGGCGCAACCATAGTATCGGGTGCAATGGCTGAGAGAACTGATTTTAAGGCATACCTTGTGTTCACGGTAATTATGGTCGCACTCATTTATCCCGTCTACGGACACTGGGTGTGGAGTGGTTCGGGCATCCTTACAAGTGGGTTCCTGGTTGATGCCATAGGCGTTGCACACCATGACTTTGCAGGTTCCGGAGTAGTACACTCAGTTGGCGGATATGCAGCCCTTGCCGGAGTACTGGTCGTTGGTGCAAGGATAGGCAAGTTCAAGAATGGTAAGCCAACGGCAATACCCGGTCACAGCCTTCCACTGGCATTCCTTGGTACCCTTATACTGGCATTTGGCTGGGTAGGGTTTAACGGGGGCAGCACACTGGATGCAAATGATCCATTCATGAGCCTTGTGATAACAAACACATTCCTTGCAGCTGGAGCGGGTTGTATAGCTGTCATGATCATCACCTGGATGAAGACAGGAAAGCCGGATCCATCACTCACAGCAAACGGCCTTCTTGCAGGTCTTGTAGCGATCACGGCACCATGTGGCGCGGTCAGTAACTGGGCAGCAGTCGTAATCGGCCTTATCGGAGGTATTATAGTATACGCAGGAGTAATGTTCAATGAGAATGTGCTCAAGGTGGACGACCCGGTAGGTGCAATCGCCGTACACGGATACTCAGGCAGCTGGGGATTGCTGGCAGTGGGCATCTTTGCAATGGGAACAGGCGAGGGTTCACTGTTTGCAGATGCAGCATACACGGCAGAAGCAGCAGGACTTATCTACGGAGGATACCAATTATTCCTTATCCAGGTTGTTGGCGTAATACTCAGTATAGCATGGGCATTTGGAGTCTCATTCATTGTCTTCAAGTTACTTGACATGACCATAGGACTACGCGTATCCGAAGAGCATGAGATTGCAGGGCTGGATGAGATAGAGCATGGTATCAGTGCATACCCTGAATTCCTTATCGTAAAGGAGTGATTTAAATGATGAAGATAGAAGCAATCATAAGGCCAACAAAGATCCATGAGGTCAAGGACGCACTGGAAGAAGCAGGATATGAGAGTGTTACCGTGACCGATGTAAAAGGCCGTGGTAAGCAAAAGGGCGTAATGCAGCAGTGGAGAGGACGCAAGTACTGTGTTGACCTGCTACCAAAGATAAAGATAGAGATCGTAGCAAAGGAGGAAGATGTTGACGCTGTAGTTGACATCATAATCAAGACAGCAGCTACCGGTTCAATCGGTGATGGTAAGATCTTTATCTACCCTGTAAGCAAGATCATCAGGATCCGTACAGGAGAGACAAACGGAGAAGCACTGTAAGTGCTTTCCCTTTTTATTTTTAAAAACGTATTACGTACATTACAGAACACTCACAGTGAACCCCGGATATTCAACATACCTATTGCACCGGGTGCTGCAAGTACGGTTGCCACAATATATAGCACACGTCCTAGCACACGTCCATAGTTATCCGGAGCTCTTCCCTAAACATTGATATTTCCTGATAGTGGATGTTTGACCTATAATGAAAATTTGAATATCGTACAAAACTAAAAAATACAGATACTAAAAAATAAAGGACAGATCACTGCCCTTTACTTAACTTTACCTTATTGCTCCCTGAACCTTCTGCTCACAACAAAAGCAACCGATACAAAGAGCATTCCAATCAATCCGGTGAATCCGGGCGTGCTCTTATCTTCTTCATTTACAGGTTCTTCCGGGTTTTCATCGGCCAAGTCCTGTGATGCAGGTTGAACTTCCTGACTTACTCCCTTTACCTTATCGCCCACTACACTGAAGATGGAAAATCCAGGGGTTTCAGCATAGAAGTAGATATACTCGCCTTCCCCTCTTTCCTGATATGTTGGCAGGTCGTTCCACTGGCTATCATAATAACGCGTCATACGGATGGTAGCCGGGTCGATGTTATTCTCACTTATCCATTCACGGCTTACTTTGAAGCGGATAAGGATGTTGTCAGCGTTGTGGCTTGAGATAGTGCCCTGGCTTCCCACATCGATACTCATGAGCTGGTAGGAGTTGCCTGCTGGTGCCGGAATACCTTCCGCCCTGTCCGAGAGCACCTGCACCTTTGCGACCACACGCCCCTCGTTGTCCTTTGCATCAAAGCTTATGCCAAGCACAGGACTGCCAGTGCCGGAGAGATCGTATTGAATACTAGTGCCACCCATGACGTTAGTTACAGCCGTATGTGTGGAAGTAACACTCTCAGGCGGCTGACCGGGGCTGACAGATGCACGGGTGCCTGAACCGGAACTTGCAGAGCTTACGGTAATGTAGCCCGCATGAGTGCTGACATTACTACCACCCACATTCGATGCATTCAGGCTGACAGTGTATGTACCTGCACTTGTATAGGTGTGGGTGGGGATCTTATCCGTTGAGGTCGCACCATCACCGAAATCCCACGCCCATACTGCAGGACTGTTGGTGGACAGGTCGGTGAAAGTGACAGCAAACGGCGCTGTCCCTGATGTTGCAGAAGCCGTGAAGTTTGCTACCGGAGCAATAGCAGCAAGGATATAATTGGTTTGTGTGCTGACGTTGCTGCCAGCTACATTTGTTGCATTCAAACTGACATTATAGCTGCCTACGCTTGTATAGATATGAATCGGATTCTGGTCTGTTGAATTATTGCCGTCACCGAAGTCCCAGAACCAAGAAGTAGGACCGTTGGCAGATACATCTATAAAGTTTACAGAGTGTGGGACAGCACCAGAGGTCACATTGGATGAAAAAACAGCCACCGGAGCAATTGCAACCGTAATATAAGATGATTTGGCAATAGTACCATTGCCATCAGTGTTTGTAGCATTCAAAGTGACATTGTAAGTACCCACTGATGCATAGACATGTATAGGGTTCTGGTCAGTTGAATTATTCCCATCACCAAAATCCCATGCCCATGAATTAGGGGCATTTGTAGAGAGATCGGTGAAGTTAACCGCAAGAGGAAGAGCACCAGAGGTAACGTTGGATGTGAAGTTAACAACCGGAACAGAGCCTGTGATGAAGTTCCATACATCTGAGTGAGTTTCCCCACCATCATTTCGGGCTATCACATGCCAGTAATATGTAGTATCGGCAGACAAACCTGAAAAAGATACTGATGATTCTGTAGTAAGATATGACGATGCACCGCTCAGATCGTTATTTGTAGAAACTTTGACCGTATAATTGGTCGCGTTCTCAGAACTCCAGCTCAATGTGGGACTTGTGGATGTAGTAACTCCGACAGAAGGGCTTGGTGAATAAGGTTTTGTAGGCGGTTGTACAGTACCAGCCTTGTAAAGCAAAATATCCCAGAAGACTTCAATACCTGCTTCTGACTTAGTATAATTGATACCATCATCGTATGCAAAAATTATCGCATATCCACTTCTAATTCCAGCATCCATATTATAAGAATGCTGTATAAAACTGCCAGTATTATTTTCCTGTATACCGATAGTTGCAGACTGCCCATAAGAACGTGTGGGTTCTATTAGCGAATTATAATTAAACGTAATATTACCATCAGACACTAAATGAACCTGGAAACTATCTACCCCCAATACAGTACCATGGAAACGATAATTTGTCCATTGCACCACCAATACATCAGTACCATAAGGATTGCCAGATTCTCCTTCAGCAATTGCAGCATACAAGATAGAACCATTTTCATATGGGTTTAAATCGTCCCAGAAGGGAAACACTGCGGGGTAAGTATAGCTTGATGATGGCAGAACTGTATTACTATATGCAGACCCCCCTCCTCCAAAACTGACAATACCATTGGTTGTTGCATAAAATTGGGTCTGGTTTGTTTCGTAGAACGGGAAAGTGAAACCTATGTTCAAAGGACCTGCAGACCCGTCATCTGTTCCATCCAAAGTCGATGAGTGTATCCCTTCAGCATAGTATGTAGCAGAGGCAGGAAAAGCAAATATTGCGAAAAGGATAACTGCAAGAATAATATACTTCAATTCAAATCCTCCATGAGTTTCCCAGAAGTCCTGTAATGCGATTAAATGCGATGCTTCCATGTAAAATATAAACGGGACAAAATGAGACGGAGAATATGCCATTTAAGGAGGAAATATTTAATTTTCGATCCAAGATTATCATTCCTATTTTTAATTAGTATATAAATACCAGTAGTTAATCACTGATTATATAATATTAATTATATAAATAATTGTATGGACTTTGTATCACTCACCTCTCAAAAAAACCCTGGCATCATTAAACCAATAGTATCCTAAATGAAGAAGAGTTAAAGAGATATCTTTGCCGCAATTTTATAAACACAGTTAGTTGATGCCTGAATATTTAAAAAACATAAGACGATCGAATTTTTTGACTGTTTTTTATATAAGCCCATCCTGATTATTCAGAAAGATTGCTTTTTTGATTAATTTATACATAAACAAAAAGTACACTTTTTTTGACAGCACTAAATTTCCCTATCAAATGATACTGTTTTCAGCAAAGAAATATTGAAACAATAAATCATATGAGTTGATATTATATACTATAAAATGGTACATAGGATTCCGTTGTACTATAAAAATTAAAGCGACTTCAATAATATACACAGTTGTACAACACACCCAAGACAAGCAACATAAGTATAGAAGGAAAAGACCATGCGACAAGTAGCAATATACGGAAAGGGCGGAATTGGCAAGTCAACGACAACACAGAATTTGACAGCGGCACTCGCCACAATGGGAAAAAAGATCCTGTTGGTAGGATGTGATCCTAAGGCGGACTCTACAAGAATGCTTCTTGGAGGTCTTAACCAGAAGACAGTACTTGACACACTTAGAAGTGAAGGCGATGAATCCGTTGAACTCGACCAGCTCATTCAACCAGGATTTGGAGGCATAAAGTGTGTAGAATCCGGCGGACCTGAACCTGGAGTCGGTTGTGCAGGAAGAGGAATTATCACATCAATAAACCTGTTGGAAAACCTTGGTGCATACGAAGAGGATCTGGATTACGTATTCTATGACGTACTGGGTGACGTAGTATGTGGTGGTTTTGCAATGCCCATCCGTGAAGGAAAGGCACAGGAGATATACATAGTTGCCAGTGGAGAACTCATGGCAATCTACGCAGCAAACAACATCTGCAAGGGTATCCAGAAGTACGCGAAGGGCGGTGCACGTCTTGGCGGGATCATCTGTAACAGCAGAAAGGTAGACGGAGAACGCGAACTCCTCGAAGCATTTGCAAAGAGACTCGGAAGCAAGCTCATCCACTTCGTACCAAGAGACAACATTGTACAGCGTGCTGAAATCAACAGAAAGGTAGTCATCGAATTTGATCAGGATTGTGGGCAGGCACAGGAATACCTTACACTTGCCACCAACATTGAGAACAATGACCTCTTCGTGGTTCCAAAGCCAATGGAAATGGAAGATCTGGAAGAAATGATGGTAGAGTTCGGAATTGTAGAACTTTGAGGTGAAAAAATGCAGATGATTCGTGCAATTGTCAGGCCAAACAAGGTATCCGACATCGTTGAAGAACTTGAGAAGGGAGGCTATGTTTCCCTTACCAAGACCGATGTATACGGAAGAGGAAAGCAGAGAGGTATCCACACAGCTGAAGTACAGTTCGATGAGCTTCCAAAGACCATGCTCATGTTAGTAGTTGAAGATGAGGACAAGTCAAAAGTTCTTGACATAATCAAGACCTCAGCTCACACGGGCAAGTATGGAGACGGAAAGATCTTCGTAAATCCAGTTGAAAACGCTTACACAATACGCACCGGCGAATGCGGACTTTAAAACCGTAGGAGAATCTTAAATGAAGGAAATAACGGCAATCATTCGCATGAACAAGGTGCACAAGACACTTGATGCACTTTCCGACTGCGGATACCCTTCTTTCACCGTGGAAAAGGTGATGGGCAGAGGAAAGCAAAAGGGATTATGCTATGAATTCGACCCGCCACTTCCCGAACAGGAAGGCATGTCATCAAAGAACTGCATCCCATTCATTCCAAAGCGTTTGTTCACTATTGTTGTCGACGATAAGGCAGCAGAAAGGGTAGTCCAGAGAATAATCAACATCAATCAGACAGGCCACTCCGGAGATGGAAAGATCTTCGTAACAGATATACCTGAATCCTACAGGATAAGGACGGGAGAAGAAGGCAATATCACTGTCTTAAGGGAGGAACAATGAGTTCTGAAATAGAATCCTCACAGAATATCGTCGATGAGATGATGAAGATCTATCCTGAAAAAGTAGCAAAGGACAGGAGAAAACACTTCGTTGTCAAGGATTCCTGTGACACAGAGCAGCATATCGAAGCCAACAGCAAAGTGATACCCGGCATCATGACAAATCGTGGTTGTGCCTTTGCCGGTGGTAAGGGTGTGGTCATGGGACCCATCAAGGACATGGTTCACATCGTTCACGGACCAATTGGATGTGGATATTACACCTGGGGAACCAGGAGGAATATGGGCAAGGCTGAAAACGGCGGAGACAACTACCTGCAATATAGTTTTTCCACAGACATGGTAGAAACGGACATCGTGTTTGGTGGCGAGAAGAAACTCAAAGCAGCTATTAATGATGCTGTGAGGATATTCAAACCAGGTGCAATCTCCATCTGTGCAACCTGTCCTGTGGGACTTATCGGTGACGACATAGAAGCCGTCGCCCTGGAAGCAGAACAAGAACATGGCATCAAGGTCATGGGACTTCGCTGTGAAGGTTACAGAGGTGTGAGCCAGTCAGCCGGCCACCACATTGCAAGTAATGTGCTCATGGAACACGTGGTCGGTACTGAGGAACTGGAAAACCCGACTCCCTTTGACATAAACATATTCGGTGAGTACAACATCGGTGGAGACCTCTGGGAGATCAGGCCGATATTCGAAAGAATAGGATACCGTATAGTCTCAAGTTTCACAGGAGACGGATCGTTCCACAGTCTTGCAAAGGCACACAAGGCAAAGCTTAGCATCCTGCTGTGTCACAGGTCAGTCAATTACACCAACCGTATGATGGAACAGAAGTACGGAGTTCCGTGGCTTAAAGTAAACTATGTAGGAATAGAAGGTACGAAGAAATCACTCAGAAAGATGGCAAAATTCTTCGATGACCCGGAACTGACAAACAAGACTGAAGAAGTAATTGAAGTAGAAATGGCAAAGATCCAGCCAGAACTTGAAAAGTACAGAAGGAAGCTTGCGGGCAAGAAGGTATTCATCTACTCCGGAGGGTCCAGATCACACCATTACCAGAACCTTTTCGAAGACCTTGGTATGAAGGTGCTTGTGGCAGGATACCAGTTTGCACACCGCGATGACTACGAAGGCAGACATATCCTTGAAGGCATGAAAGAGAAGGCCTCAAGTGGAGTGCTTGAAGATCTCCACTACGAGATGGAGGAAGGATTTGAGCCTGCTATCAGCGAAGAACGTATGCATGAACTCAAGGAAAAACTGGGGCTGATGGACTATGAAGGGATGTTACCTGAAATGAAGGACGGAGCAATCGCAGTAGACGACCTCAACCACTATGAAACAGAATTCCTCATAAAGGAACTCAAGCCAGACCTGTTCTGTTCAGGGATAAAGGACAAGTACATGGCACAAAAGATGGGAATCCCATCCAGGCAAATACACTCCTATGATTACAGCGGACGTTACACCGGATTCTCTGGTGTACTGAACTTCGCAAGGGACATAGACATGGCAGTGAACAATCCAACATGGAGCCTGATGAAGGTCCCGTGGAAGGCAGAATAAGGGAGGAAGAAAAATGTTAGACTATACGCCAAAGGAAAGCGTTCAGCGTGATGCACTGGTGATAAATCCTGCCAAGATATGCCAGCCCATTGGTGCAGTTTATGCTGCAATGGGCATACACAACTGTATGCCTCACAGCCATGGGTCACAGGGATGTCTTTCATACTTAAGGATGTGTCTTACCAGACACTACAGAGAACCAACAACAGGCACAAGCAGCAGTTTCTATGAAGGGACAGCTGTTTTCGGTGGCGCATCCAATCTCAGGCAGGCACTTAGCAACATTGAAGCAGTTTACACACCGGAGGTAATTGCCATTCACACAACCTGCGTGGCAGAGACCATCGGTGACGATGTGAACCAGATAATTGAAGATGTCAAAATTGAAGAACTCATTGACCCGGACATCAAGTTATGTGCTGCATCAACTCCTAGTTATGTGGGTTCCCACGTAACCGGTTATGACAACATGGTAAAGTCATTTGTCACAACCTTTGCTCAGAAGTCAAAGCCAAATGGCAAGCTCAATGTAATACCGGGTTTTGTTGATCCGGGAGATATCAGGGAAATTAAGAGAATACTCTCTATCATGAATGTCCAGGCTATCGTATTCCCTGACCAGACAGATGTGTTCGATTCCGGCCTTTCCGGCGACGGATCACTTTACGCAAAGGGCGGGACATCCATAGGAGATGTGCAAGACAGTGCAAACTCACTTGGAACCATTGCACTCTGTGGCATGGCCGGCGGTGCAGGAGCAAACGTATTCAAGAACAAGTTCAAAATGCCTGTACAGATAGGACCGATACCTATCGGCGTACGTTACACAGACAGGTTGATCATGAAGATAGCCGAGCTTGCAAACGTACCAATACCACCGGAAATAGATCAGGAAAGAGCAAGGGTCGTTGATATGATGACAGATGCTCATGCACACTACTATGGAAAGAAGGTAGCCATATTTGGTGATCCTGACATCATACAGGGTCTGACAAGCCTGGTGCTTGAGATGGGAATGGAACCAACAGTAGTCCTTTCAGGTACTGCCAGCAAGAAGTTCGAAGAGGAAATGTCAGAACTGGTTCATCCTTTGTACCCAGATTCACAGATCCTTACAGGAGCAGACCTATTCACACTCCACCAGATCATAAAGAACGAACCTGTGGACATGCTCATCGGTAACACCTATGGAAAGCACATAGCACTTGCTGAAGACATACCACTGATAAGAGTCGGCTTCCCGATAATGGACAGAGCCAACCTGCACCACTTCCCCGTAATGGGATATGCAGGAACTGCTCGAATGATCGATTGGATAGGAAATACTTTCCTTGATATAAAGGACAAGACAGTTCCTGAAGAAGAGCTGGAGGTCGTCCAATAACGACCCCGCATATTATTCTATATTAGTTAGGAGTGAGAAGATGCCAGACATTACAAGCGTTATCAACACGCTGGATGAAAGACAACCATACATTGCCCTGAAACAGGCAAAGAAGAGCAGCGAACTTGCATGCGACAATACATCCATCGCCGGTTCAATGAGCCAGAGAGCCTGTGTCTATTCCGGAGCCCGCGTGGCATTAAATCCTGTTACCGACGCAGTACACCTTGTACATGGTCCAATCGGATGCGCAAGCTACACCTGGGATATCAGAGGTAGTCTTTCAAGTGATAAAGAAACGTTCCGTACCAGTTTTTCAACTGATATGAAGGAGCTGGACGTAGTATTTGGCGGCGAGAAAAAACTCTCAAAGAGCATCGATGAGATAGTCGGGTTATACAGCCCTCCGGTAGTCTTTGTCTATTCAACCTGTATTGTCGGTATAATCGGAGATGACCTTGAAGCTATTTGCAAGGAAGCAACCCAGAGAGTAGGCATTCCTGTAATACCTGTGAAATCAGAAGGATTCAGGGGAACAAAGTCTGATGGATATAAGGCAGCATGCAATGCACTTATGCAGATCATAGGAACAAAGGAACCTAAGATCACCTCAGAATACAGGATCAACATCTTTGGTGATTACAATGTAGCAGGAGATGTTTGGTTAGTAAAGCCTCTCTTTGAAAAGATGGGAATACAGGTCATCACTTCAATGACAGGAGATGCAACAGTAGATACAATATCTAAGTCACACGGAGCGCAGTTGAATCTCGTTCAATGTTCAGGTTCCATGACATACCTTGCAAAGTGGATGAAGAAGGAATATGGAATTCCTTTCAAGAAGGTAAGTTACTTTGGAATAGAAGATATTGCAATTGCACTTCGAACGACAGCTGAGTTCTTTGGTTCCGAAGAAATGATTAGAATCGCTGAAGAAATCATCGAAATGGAAACTGAGAGAATAATGCCCGAGATTCAGGCAATTAAAAGCAAGCTCCAGGGAAAGACTGCCGCAATATACATGGGCGGTGCTGCCAAGGCACTTACACTCATTAAGGGCTTCCGGGAACTTGGAATGGAAGTCGTTATAATAGGTACACAGACCGGAAAGCGAGATGACTACAAGCAGATCAGTTACCAGGTAAAGGATGGAACGGTAATTGTAGATGATGCAAACCCACTGGAACTTGCCGACCTTCTTGTTAAACAAAAGGCTGACCTGATGGTAGCAGGTGTTAAGGAAAGGTTCCTGGCTTACAAGCTGGGAGTTGCTTTCTGTGATTTTAATCATGACAGGGTAATTGAGTTTGAGGGCTATGACGGATTCCTGAACTTTGCAAGGGAACTGGATACTTCCATCAACAGTCCCGTATGGAGATATGTTGGAAGTAAACTGGCAGCCACATCATCAGCTGCAGGGACCGGACAATGTAACAAAAGATCCGCAGAACATGGTTCAGATAATGACAGGATAACAGTGGAGAGAAGCAATATGCATGAAATGAACAACATTACATTACAGGAGTCAATGACATGACGGAGCGGAATTATACAACGGTCAATCCATGTATAATGTGCCAGCCCATTGGCAGTGTCATGGCTTTTAAGGGAATGGAGGATTCCATGGTACTGCTACATGGTTCACAGGGCTGCAGTACATATATGAGACTGCATCTGGCACACCACTTCAGGGAACCCGTGGATATAGGCTCAAGCTCGCTCAGTGAGAAAGGGGCTGTATACGGAGGAAGCGAGAACCTGAAGAAGGGACTTAAGAATATTATCATACGTTACGACCCGAAGGTCATCGGGGTTTCAACCACATGTCTTGCTGAGACCATCGGCGATGATATTAATCGTATTATCAATGAATTCAGGGAAGAGGAAGACATTGGTGATGAAAGGATAATAATCCCTGTCCCTACGCCCAGTTACGAGGAAAGCCACAATAGCGGATACATCAAGGCTGTGGAAGCTATTGTCAGGACATTTACAATGGATAATTCAAGGAAGGAGATATTCAATAACAGGCTCAATGTAATACTATCCGAGAACATCTCTCCTGAAGATACAAGGGAACTTAAACATATATTCGGCACGATCGTAGGGCAAAACTCATTCATTCTCCTGCCCGATATATCAGAAACATTTGACGCTCCTATGACAGGAGATCTGCATAAGATACCGCCAGGAGGAACGACACATGCCGACATTGCAGACATGAAGAACAGTGCTGCAAGCATTGGTCTTGGAATTACTAACGATAACAAGGCTATCAATTACCTTGAAAGGACATTCGATGTCCCTTCACAGGACCTGCCTCTTCCGATAGGACTTGAATACACTGACAAGGTGCTTAACGCACTCTCCTGCATATCCGGAGCAGATATACCTGAGGAATTCCAGAAGGAAAGAGGCAGACTCATTGATGCCATGGTGGATTCCCACAAATACGTGTACGCCACAAAGGTTGCCATTTACGGCGATCCTAACAACGTTCTTGGAATGCTCTCACTAGCTCTTGAAAATGGCATGCACCCCATACTTGTGGTTGCTTCCAGCAAGTCTCCCCGATTTGCCGAGCATGCAATGGAAAGAGTGAAGCAGGTTAAGCCGGACTGCGATGTCACCATACTTGAAGATGTGGACTTTGATAGCTTCAATGATGCTGTAAGGAAGGCAAAACCACAAATTATGATAGGCAATTCCAATGGGAAGTACATTGCAAAGGAAATGAACATACCGTTAATAAGATTCGGATTCCCCATACATGACAGAGTAGGAGCCCAGAGGATACTGACACTGGGATATAAGGGAGCAATGCGCATGCTTGACAGGATAACAAATACAATCCTGGAAGTCCAGGATAGTGAACTTGCTGCGAAATGGTCCGAACCTGAAAGCTATATTCCCCTTGTAGAGGGTAACTTTCGCTCCGCAGAAGCATAAAAATAACGCAAAGAACATATGATGGCAACAAAGTATGGTTTGCAGGATAGAAAAACGGAAAACCATGTCCTGCAAAAAATATTTATTAATCAATTAAATTATATTAGGTACTGACAGGATTAATTCACCTTACCCAGACAACCTCAGGGTCTTTCTTTTCTGGTTCTTCGGGCTCTTTTACTGCATATCCGAAAACAATGGGTGCGATAACCCTGTAGTCAGAAGTAATGCCAAGTTCTGCCATCATCTCGAGATTCTCCTGTATGAAACATGCCGTCCCTATCCAGCAACTCCCTATCCCAAGGGAATGTGCTGCAAGCATCATGTTCTGTGCACACAGGGAACAGTCATAGTCCGTTGTAAAACCCGCATTGCTTCCAAGGACCATTATAACTACTGGAGCATCGTAGAATATATTGAACTCAGCGTTTGCAAGCTCTTTTTTGAATTCAATGGCATTCTCATCCGTGACCTCTTCCAGTTGCGCCAGCAGACGCGGTTTGCAATGATCTGACATCCTTTTCATCATTTCACGGTTCTTCACAACCACAAAGAACCAGGGCTGGCTGTTAAAACCGGAAGGTGCATGAACACCCGCATCGATGATCGTACGGATATCATCATCACTTACCTCCCTGTCAGTATATTCCCGGACACTTCTTCGTGTCCTTATGTTCTCAATTACAGCATCTTTTTCTGTTCCCATTGATATCACGTCCTGTTTTTATATATAAGGAGTGACTGCACTGATATATCCATAAGGTTGCCAAGGATTATCTGCCCCCTTATGACATACAACACACCCCCATGCTTCATCGTATCATCGCTCCCTGTGAGAGGATACGTAGCACACCGATCCCATACAGGGACATTCATAGCCCCAGTAATTTGGAATACTTCTGCGGGTTGTACCCTACAACCACATCTTCATCGATTTTCACAAATGGAAAGGACATTTCCGAACCATGGGCCTTGCAGTCGTCCTTTATAGCCTGTTTTGTCCTGTCATCCGCTTTATCATAATCCGTATATTCGAAAGGAATATTGTTTTCCCTGAAGAATTTCTTTGCTCTCATACACCAGGGACAGGTGCTGAGAGTGTAAATGACTACTTTTTTCATTTAACTGCACCTTCCATATTGACAAAAACACTTCCTTCCATAAGGCTTGTTTCATAGACATGGACCTTGATCTCTGTTGCATCAAGGAATTCACCGTTTCGAATATCAAATTTCCAGTCGTGGCAAGGACATTTTATCACATATCCCTCCAGTACACCTTTTGAAAGAGGGCATCCCATATGAGGACACTTGTTGGATATTGCATAAAAGTCACCATTTATCCTGACGAGGAGAATTTTATGATCTTCAATCAATAATGGCTTTTTGTCCCCATCTGCAAACTCATCTTCCTTTATTGCGAATGTCCACTTGTTTTCCTGATTCATAGATATATCCCTGCCATTTCACACAAGCATGGATTTCTTCCCATCCATCTCCTGTGTCCCATATATTTTAATCTGATAATGTCAGATGATGCATAGTACCCGGTACTTTTGCTTTCTTTTATCTCATTGGCACTTGCAACGGTTATCCAGGAAGTCATTTCAAATACCTCAGTAGAACAAATGCATCAAAGAAGAACTAATATCTTCCCATCTTCTATTTTGTTATCATATAGTTCCAGAGATTCATCCTTGTCCCCAAGGTATTTACCGGACCGTATATCATATTCCCAGCCATGGCAGGCACACTTCAGGATGAAGTCATCGCTGAAAGTACCTTTTGACAGACGACAGCCCATATGTTTACACTTGCCGAAAAAAGAATAGACCTTTCCGTTTCTTCTTGTCAGAAGTACAGGAGTTCCTTTTACCCTGACAAATTCAAGGCTTCCTTCCCCGAGGTCACTGTCATTGATCGCAAAAAACCAGGATTTTTCTGACATTACTATCTCCCATAAATAGCAGGGATTCAAAAATATAAATAGTTGTCGTGGAATGCTGACAAATGAAAACATATCATTTATTGCATCGCATGTTCAGTAAAGAACAAGTGCCAACTATCACATGATACTCTGTCCTGTTAAGGAAAACATGAGATATATAATGACAATCCAACCCTATTATCAGGTATTGTTTGATGGCAACCTATAACTGCATGGAAGTAGATATCCTGCAAGAAATTTGCATCTTACATGCAACATATTAAAACAAATAATAGCAGGCGATCCAATGATGATTTGCAATAAAGAAGACGTTATCAAAGCAATTGAAACGAATAACGTGAAGTTCATAAGGTTACAGTTTACAGACATACAGGGCGTGGTCAAAGATGTGGAGATCCCTGTGACACAGATCGAAAAAGCATTGACTATAGGCATCTCATTTGACGGGTCATCAATTGAGGGCTTTGTCAGGATCGATGAATCTGACATGGTATTAAAGCCTGATATCACAACCTTTGCAATACTCCCATGGAACAAAGAAAAGGGCGTTGTAGCAAGGATGATCTGTGATATCCATCTCCCCAACGGGAAACCTTTTGAAGCTGACCCCCGCTATGTCCTTAAGAAGGTGATGACAGAAGCCCAAGAGATGGGATACACATTCAATGTCGGCCCTGAACTTGAGTTTTTCCTTTTTGAGAAGAAAGATGGAAATGTGACAACAACACCACATGATTATGGAAGGTACTTTGAGTTTGCACCCACGGACCTTACTGAGGATATCAGAAGAGATATAGTACTGACACTTACCGACCTGAATTTTGACATTGAGGCATCCCACCACGAGGTTGCCTTTGGTCAGCACGAAATAGATTTCAAGTACGGGGATGCGCTTACAACGGCTGACAACGTCATGACATTCAAATATGTTACAAGGACCATTGCAAAGCTGCATGGACTGCATGCCACATTCATGCCAAAACCCATTGCAGTAGAAAACGGATCAGGTATGCATGTGAATCTTTCGCTATCCCAGGGGGAGGAAAATGCATTCTATGACCCGGAGGAAGAGATGGAGATCAGCGAGAACGCAAGACAGTTCATCGCTGGTGTCCTGAAACATATTAAAGCTATCAGTTGCATTTCAAACCCGCTTGTAAACTCATACAAACGACTGATACCCGGTTACGAGGCGCCTGTTTATATCACCTGGTCCGGTGCAAACCGCAGCTCACTCATACGCATACCTTCTGCCAGGGGAAAGAGCACAAGAGTGGAGCTTAGAAGTCCGGACCCCTCATGCAATCCGTACCTGACGTTTGCAGCCATCCTTGCTGCAGGCCTGGAAGGTATCAGGAATAAAATGGATCCCGGAAAGATAATGGATTACAATGTATTTGACCTGACAAAGCAGGAGCGTGTAGAGAGAGGTATTGAGACACTGCCATCCACTATCAGCGAAAGCGCCGACCATCTTGAGAAGGACGAACTCCTTAAAAGTACACTTGGTGCACATGTCCATGACAATATACTAAGACTTGCAAGAGCAGAATGGGATGCATACAGAACACAGGTCCACGACTGGGAGGTCCAGCGTTACCTTAACACGATTTGAAATCCATGGGTCCCGGATTTTCTATAAGGGAGACAAAAAAAGAAGATCATCTACAGGTTAAAGGGTTCATTGAACTTGTAGATAACGATTTTTATCCCCCCCTGAGCAAAAGGGGAGGAGGGATCCCTGAAAGAATAGAGAAATGTCTTGACACACCGGATGCAAATTTCCTTGTTGCAAGGTTAATGGGAAGGGACCGTACTTACCTGCCTGAAGATTTCATAGCTATGGTGGGATACACACGGAACTGGAAAAGTGATGACAGCGCCTACATTAATTTCCTTGCAACACATCCGGAACACAGGAATGGCGGTGTTAGCAAAGCACTCTGCATGAGGCTTGAAGAGGTGCTTGTTGAACAGGATGTAAAGAGCATCTACCTTTGTACCTGGTCAGGTAATCCTGCTGCAATTAAATTCTACGAGAAGCTGGGATACTACTCATACACCGTAGTCCTCAATGACAGAGGAATCGGCATAGATACCATCTATTACAAAAAGAAGATCTAGCACATCATTGTGCAAAACAATAATATAATATCAGATTCTCGAGTAGAAAGGTTTTTTTATAAAAACCATCACCGCGGAAAACATTACAGGATGTTCACCCTGTAAGATGGCCGCACTGATTGAAAAAAGACAGGACACGAATGCCTATTGCATGGTTAGGAAGAATAGAGGAAGTGGATAGGCACCGTGTCCATAAATGTGATATTTTCGTTTTTGTTTACTCCTCCGGCATTCGTTCAAGTTTCTTTGCAGAAAGCTTTTCAACCAATTCCAGATTTACATCATCTTTAAGCGAGAGCTTTTCATTCCTTACGGCCTCGTCAACGAACTGCTTACCAACAGTATTACGTATGACCAGGGTCGTAAAACCTCCTGAACTGCCAATGGAACCTGCAGAGATATCAGCATCCAGCGCAGTAAGGTCTGTGCATATATGGCATCCCGGACGCACGCAATCTTCAACCTCCTTAAGTGAGATAGTTGTCATGCTTCCATCCTTAAGGGTTATCTCAAGCTTTCCCTTCACATCGAAACGTATTATGTCCAGTGGCTCTATCTGGCGCTGTGCAATGAGCTTATCCTGCACGAGTTTTTCATAATCGAATGTCTCGGTGCAGAAAAGTCCCACCACAAGACGTATGTATTTCCTGAAAGGACGCAAAAGATCCAGGTCACTCCTGCGCATCCTGCTCACAGCCTGCACAACGCATGGCACGCCCACTACAGCAACATTGGTGAATTTGCGGGTGATGACGGCTTCTTTAAGAGAAGCTACAAGAGGAACCCACCAGTTGTAACGGCTGCCTGCGTGGTGGACAAGCACCTCGGATGAAGTGATAACAGCAGATGAGGGCCTGAGTGTCCAGGGATCCTCCACAACAGTTACGATTGCATCTATCATGCCCTGCTCAAGGGCGTTTGCAAGTATCGCCGTAACAGCACCCCCGCTCTGTTTTCTGGGCACATCCATCGTTGCCTTTGCAGACACTATATCGATGTAATCACCAAGTACCTCAGACGATGGCCTGTCAATCCTCGGGCAAACCTCATAGCATGCACCGCATGGAACCCCGTCGTTTACATCCTTACAATAGCCACTATTGAGAGGATGGGTGGAATCCCTTCCAATCTCAAAATAAATGGCATCTGCCGGACACACCGCAACACATGCACCACAAGAGGCACATTTTTCCGTGTCCCATATCTCTGCCTTCAGATCCAGATAATTCTTACCAGTCATTGTGATCACTCCCATGTGTATTTACCTGCAAAGGGCCTGCTGCTTGCAGGGATTATTCTCGAATAGTTCGTGTCCAGGAAAGGAGCAGGATCGATACCAAACCTTTCACAGAATTCTTCTATCACAGGAGTCAGCCGTTCCAGATCCTCTTCGGTGAACTCAACCTTTTTAGCCCCTACTCCAAGAAGCTTTTCGTTGATATCTCCCCTTATGACAATCTCGCCACCATGTATGCCACTTCCTATCCCACGGTCCCTGACCGCCGGCTCCTGGCCGATCCCAAGCACCAGTATAAGACCACCTGCCATGTATTCACCCAGGAATGCATGGGTTGTGCCACCAACAGCAAGGATGGGATACTTGCCATCATATTCCTTCATATGGATACCACCACGGTATCCAATGTTTCCCTTAACGAAGACCTTGCCTCCGCGCATACTATGTGCCACTGCATCGCCGGCACTGCCATGGATGAAAAGGTAACCATTGTCCATTGTATTACCAGGAGCATGTTCTGCATCACCGAATATCTCGCATTCAGGACCGCTCATAAACATCCCGAGGTCACCTCCGGGCACACCATTGATGGTTATTTTAACATTCCCTCTTAATCCATTACCAATAAAACGCTGGCCAAGGACATTATTAAGCACTATGTCCCTGACTCCGGAAGCCACTGCCTCACGGATCATTCTGTTCAGCGGGGTGTAGTGCATGCCCTTAACATCAATTACCAGAGGATCCACTTGCATCAGGCCCCCACAGATCCTACTTTAAGGACATTGAGCAGACCTTCATCAAGCATGTACCCACGCAGACGTTCACGATTCCCACGAAGGCTTTCAATACTGTTAAGACCTGCCGCACCCATGAGTTCGCTCAGCTCAAGTGTCCATGCATGTATGAGATTTGCAACATGCTGAGAACCTAGCTCCGGGTCGATACGCTGCACCAGTTCAGGCTTCTGTGTGGCAATACCCCACGGGCACATACCACGGTAACAGTTGCCGCATACACGACACCCGAGTGCTATCAGGGCAGCCGTTCCTATGTACACAGCATCAGCCCCAAGAGCTATGGACTTTGCAAGATCAGCACTGTTACGTATACCACCACTTGCAATGACAGATACCTGGTTCCTGATACCCTGATCATTTAACTTCTGGTCCACTGCAGCAACAGCAGCCTCTATCGGTATGCCTACGTTGTCCCTGAAGACCTTTGGAGCAGCGCCAGTTCCACCGCGGAAACCGTCAATGACAACAGCATCTGCAGAGGAACGGGCAATACCTGCTGCTATTGCAGCCACGTTGTGAACTGCAGCTATTTTCACAAAGACGGGTTTCTCCCAGTTCGTAGCCTCCTTAAGGCTGCGTACCAGCTGTGCAAGATCCTCTATACTGTAGATATCATGATGAGGAGCGGGGCTGATAGCATCTGAACCCATAGGGATCATACGGGTACATGAAACATCAGAGCATACTTTCTCCCCGGGAAGATGACCACCAATACCGGGCTTTGCACCCTGGCCTATCTTGATCTCAATTGCAGCACCACGCTCCAGATAATTTATATCCACACCAAAACGACCTGATGCTATCTGGACTATAGTATGGTCCTGATATGGATAGATGGCTTCGTGCATCCCTCCTTCACCGGTGCCCATGAAAGTCCCGGTCTTTGCAACAGCCTTTGCCAGACTAAGCTGTGCATTAAGGCTGATAGCACCATAGCTCATATGACCTATCATTATTGGCGTGTCCAGCTTCAGGTTTGGAGAGAGCTTTGTTTTGAGCTCCACATCCCCGTTGTTCTTTGTGAATTCCATTTTTGCAGGCTTCTTACCAAGATAGGTCCGAAGCTCCATGGGTTCTCTCAGAGGATCTATGCTCGGGTTGGTGACCTGGCATGCATCAAGCACCAGCCTGTCAAATATTATTGGATAGTCAATAGCATTGCCCATTCCTGCAAGGATTATCTTGCCGGTACGTGCCTGGTTGATTATATCTTCACGTGCCTCTACTGTCCACAGGGGATGGCTGCGATAATCAACAGGCTTTTCCTGTAGCATGATAGCATCTCTGGGACACATGGAAATACAGCGATGACATGCAGTACACTTGCGGGAATCGATGAGGATCCTGTCATTCTCGAGCCTGTAAACACCATAGGAACAATTATCTACACATCGCATGCATTTCATGCACTGGTCACGGTCAATACTTATCCTGTACTTAAGCGGAACGCTTCCAAGACTCATACCATGACCCTCCCTACAACCGGCTCTCCTGCCCTTGGCATGTATATCGACTCTATATCAGGATCCATTACGCGAATTGCAGCTTCTTCACTGGATATGTAAAGAAGAGGACCCTTCTCGCCAACTACAAGGGGACGCAACTTTATCCTGTCAGTAAAACCTACGATTCCGTCCTTTGTAGCCACTACTATTGCAAAAGGACCGTTCATAAGTGCCGGCCCATATGTGAGGCGTAATACACGCATGAACTCTTCCTGTTTTTGCGGCATCTCGTCGATCTCATCCCAAAAGGGAGGAGCTAGAGCACCTACAACTATTTCAGATGGAAGACCATGTCTTCTTCCCAGAAGATCAAATAGGTAGGCCACAACTTCGGTATCTGTAGACATAGTACATTTGTATCCATTACTCTCCACATAACGACGATTAGTACCGTATGAGGTTATCTCGCCGTTGTGAACAACTGCCCAGTCAAGCAGGTTGAATGGATGAGCTCCGCCCCACCATCCCGGTGTATTGGTAGGGTATCGATTATGAGCAAGCCAGATGTAACCTTTGTAATCTTCTATCCTGTAGAAATTGGCTACATCCTCAGGCCATCCTGCTGCCTTGAAAACACCGAGATTGATACCGGAAGAAAAGACCAGGGCACCTTCTACCGTGGAATTTATCGCCATCACAATATGCTTGACAGTATCATCAGCCGGGCTTGTAGTACCCACCATCAGGTCAGTATATGGCTTGAAGAAATACCTCCATGGGATGTGTTCCTTTTTAAGACCTGGCTGGTCATATGTTGGTATCTCTTCCTGGTGAGCTATCCTCCCCCAGGTTTGCAGTATCCTGTCCACGGTGGACTTTGGTTCTAACAGATTATCAAAGAATACGTGAATTGCGTAGCAATCCGGATAGTCAGGATATATACCATAAGCTACATATCCTGCACCTTCTCCACTTCCTCTTTCATCCATCAGACTCAATGCTCTTTTAATGCTGGAGCCGTCCATCCTGGACATCGTCCGATCGATTACACCTATAATTCCGCACATGTTGATCACTATATGTAGTTTTTATATTTTTGTTCACGGGGCCAAAAGATAGTCTTTTCCACTATGGATTTAACCATGCAAAAATCCAAGGGTAGCCCATGTCGTATGAACTGTCCATGTTCACTTTTTAGCAGCTTTGCTTTTAAAGTGCTGCGAATCTGAAATGATATATACTCATTATAAGTTCAAGTATGTAATGTATTAATATAAAGTAAAAGTAAGGAGAATATCCCCTTACAGTATGCTAAGATATGTGTCAAGTTCCCACTGGTGTACCTGTGCCTTGTAGTCGTCCCACTGAGTATTCTTTGCCCGCAGATAATTTGCGAACACGTGGTCACCCACTACACTCTTTACGAATTCACTGCCTGCCATAAGATCAACGGCTTCCTTAAGGTTACCTGGCAATGACTCGATACCTCTTGCCTTTCTTTCATCCTCACTTAGCTTGAAGATGTTGACATCGGTTGATTGAGGAACTTCCATTTCGTTCTTTATGCCTTCAAGACCTGCACGAAGCATCACTGCAAATGCAAGGTACGGGTTACATGCAGGGTCCGGGCATCTCAATTCGACCCTTGTACCAAGACCTCTTGATGCAGGGATCCTGATAAGTGAGCTTCTGTTGGATGCTGACCAGGTACAGTAGATCGGTGCCTCATATCCCGGTACGAGCCTCTTATATGAATTCACCGTCGAATTGGTAATTGCAGCGAACTCACGGACATACTTAAGGATACCTGCAATATACTGCCTTGCAGTTATTGAAAGCTTGTCCGGGGTGTCCGGGTCATAGAATGCATTGTCACCATTCATCATAAGAGACTGGTTGGAATGCATGCCTGAACCGTTCACACCATAAAGTGGCTTTGGCATGAAGGTTGCGTAATAACCCATATGTGCTGCAATGGACTTTACAACATACTTAAATGTTACAATATTATCACATGTGCTTAACACATCATTGAACCTGAAGTTGATCTCGTGTTGTGAAGGGGCAACTTCGTGGTGGGATGCTTCCAGCTTAAAGCCCATGTCCTCAAGGGCGAAATCGATAGCTCTCCTTACATCCTGTGCCTTGTCAAGGGGTGCGAAATCAAAGTATCCACCCTTGTCCGTGAGGTTTGTGGTAGGATGACCCTTCTCATCAAGTTCGAAAAGGAAGAACTCAAGTTCCGGACCTGTATTCATTGTATAGCCCATCTTAGCTGCTTCTTCAACAGCCTGCTTCAGCACATACCTGGGGTCTCCTTCAAAAGGCTTGCCGTTGGGCCTGAATATATCACCAATTATACGGGCAACTGCTCCTTCCTTAGGTCTCCACGGAAGTAACCTGAAGGTAGAAGGATCGGGCATAAGGATCATATCGGATTCTTCGATCCTTGTGAAACCTTCGATGGATGAACCATCAAACATTACACCATTCTCAAATGCACCCTCAAGATCCTCTGCAGGGATAGCCCAGCTCTTGATCATTCCGATAGTATCGGTGAACTGGGTCCTTATAAACTTAACATCACACTCGGTTACAGCCTGTAACACGTCTTCCTTTGTTACTGGATTTGCTTTTACCATTTTAACTATTCCTCCATTCTTTAAGGGGTGTAAGTAACCTATTACCTATTACATTATATAAATAGTTTACTATCACTCGTCAATCAAAGTGTTTACTCCCCAAATAAAAAGAAAATATAAGAATAGTTAAAACTTACCTCTGAAAAGATAAAAGAACCATAAAAACCAATAACATAGAGAATGAACTAAGAATAGTATGCACCTATTATAATTTGAAACCCATATTATCATGATATTTCCGACAAAGGATTAAGGAAGAGAAAAAAGGATACTCATATCCGAACTTGCCGCAACTGCAAATTATACTTGTGGAAGCTTTACCGGTTTTGCAAAAATACAGATTTCAGGAAAAAGGTCCTATGAAAGACGGGAATACGGCTCAAAAGGCAAAGTCACATGAAACTGATAGCCATAATAAAGATATTCTCAGATGTATGCAGTGTGGAGTCTGCACCAGCAGTTGTCCCTCCGGCAGGCATACGAGCCTTAATATCAGGAAACTGGTAAAGATAGCAGGCAGAACAACCAACATATTCAGCAATGAGGAACTATGGATGTGCACCACCTGCTATAATTGCCAGGAAAGGTGCCCGAGGAACATACCCATAGTTGACATATTGCTGGACATCAGGGCCACTGCCGCGCATCAGGGGATGATCCAGCCCGAGCACCGTCAGGTATGCAGAATGTTGCTCGAATACGGACATGCAGTACCCATCAATGAAGAGAACAGGAAGATAAGAACAGACCTTGGAATGGAAGAGCTTCCCGAGACTGTGCAGAAGTATAAAGAAGGGCTTGAAGAAGTAAAGGAACTGCTCAGGTCCTGTGGCTTTGAAACGCTTATAGGAGATAACAAAGGATGCATCCCAGAAGGTAAAAAATGAAAGCTTTAACACTCTTTATGGGATGCCTTGTACCCAACCGATACCCTGGCATCGAGCTGGCAACAAAGTTGTGCCTTGCAAAACTTGATATCGATTTCAATGAGCTTGCAGGAGCCTCATGCTGCCCTGCACCCGGAGTGTTCCGATCCTTTGACAGAACATCCTGGCTGACAGTTGCAAGCCGCAATATAGTACTGGCAGAGCAAATGGAAAGGGATATACTCACTATCTGCAATGGATGTTTCAGTACTCTGGCGGATGCGAACCGCATCATAAAAGAAGAGAACGGGACAAAGGAAGATATCAATGAGCATCTCAGGAAGATAGGAAAGGAGATCAATGGAAACATTGATGTCAGGCACATTATAGAATTCCTGTACGAAGAATACGGTCCCGAAAAGATCAGGTCCTACGTAGAAAGACAGTTAAAAATCCGGGTTGCTGTGCATTATGGCTGCCACCTCATCAAACCCACAAAAGATAGAGGTCTGGGAAATTTTGAACGACCGAGGTTTTTTGATGAACTTGTCAATGCACTGGGAGCAACAAGTGTTGAATACCCGGACAAGATGGCATGCTGCGGAGCAGGAGGAGGAGTACGTTCCGCCATGAAGGACAAATCCCTGAAAATGACAGAAGCCAAGCTTGCCAGAATAAAAGAGATGGAAATTGATTGTATTGTAAATTCGTGCCCTTTCTGCCACATGCAACTGGATGCAGGGCAGGCAGAAATAAAGGAGAAGATGGAGATAGAATATGATATTCCCGTCCTGCACTATACACAACTTCTGGGACTTGCCCTGGGATTCCCCCCAGAGATGCTTGGAATCGATACTTCACTCAAAAAGAACAGGGAATTGATGGAACAGCTGGATTTGCAAGAATGATAATATGGAACACTGATCACCACACATATAAGAATAGAATACAAAGATAAAGGGAAAGAACAGGTTTCCACCAATAACTTTAAGATATTGGATGTTATTACGTGAGTATCGCAACATGAGCGTGTGGCCTAGTCAGGATATGGCGGCAGCCTCCTAAGCTGCAAGCCGGGGGTTCAAATCCCTTCACGCTCGCTATTTTTCTTTTTAATATTTCATGGAGATCGGTAATTGATTATAAGAAAGGCTAATGTTAATGATATACCAGGTATAAAGAACATCATAGACCATTATGCAAAACAGGAGAAGATGCTACCACGATCATTGAGCGAACTTTATGAATTTACCCGCAGCTTCTATGTTTGTGAAATACAGGACCGTATAGTGGGTTGCTGTGCCCTTCAGGTAAGCTGGGAGGATATGGCCGAAGTGATGTCCTTTGCCGTAACACCCGAGTATAGAGAACAGGGAATTGGTACGCAACTTATCAATGCCTGCCTTGAAGAAGCAAAAGAACTTGGCATCAGAAACGTGTTCACTCTTACCTATGCAGTAACATTCTTTGAAAAGCAGGGATTTGAAAAAATAGACAAACAATTACTTCCGCACAAAGTATGGAGCGGATGTATAAAGTGCCCCAAGTTCCCCAATTGTGATGAGGTCGCAATGATGAAGGCTATATGAACCTCACATCAAAGATACCTTTCAAACCATATGGCTCCATTCTTTTTTTTCACCACAACAAAACCGCTTTTCAAGTACATCGAAATGGCTTTTTTGAGTGAACTGTCCGTTTTCACTTTTATGCAGTGGTGATCCTTTTTTGCAAATTCCAGCGCGGTGAGGAACAAAGACAGACCAATACCCTTACCACGACATTCTTTCTTTAAATACAGTCTTTTTATTTCGCAAACTCCGCAACCAAGGTTCTTTACAGCAGATGTCCCAATCAGCTTCTCACGATTAAGTGACAGGAAAAAGGCACCTCCATCATGAAAATAACTGTAATGGATGTCATCCAGATCAGAATCCTTAAGAGGATCATAATCAAAACCTTCCTCTGAAAGCACCCCGAGGACAAAGGACCTGGTCCGAGAGGAATATTCAGAGGAGAAAGGAACTATTTCCATCCCAGATATGCCTCCGGCCTTTTCATAAAATCAAGAGCTACAGAACTGAGCAACTCGACACCGGTGATCAACACGTCCTCATCTATATCAAAACTGGCCGAATGGTTGCCTTCAACAATGCCTTTGTCTACATTCCTGGTCCCCAGGATCACATACATACCAGGGACTTTTTGAAGATAGTATGCAAAATCCTCAGCGCCGAATATTGCCCTGGAATTGGCATTAACACAGGGAAACCTTGACCTGAGCAACGTAGAAGCAGTATCCGTGAAAAGGAGGTCATTGAAAAGTACAGGATATCCATGCTGGATATCCAGCTCATATGCAGGAACACCGGAAATATCAGCACGCGAATAGACATCCATAAGTGAATCAAGTAAAGAGTACATTGTTCCTTCTATCATTCTTGTATCATGCTCGTTGAATGTCCGGAAACTACCCTCAAGTTCAAGCACATCAGGACTTCTGTTGAATTGCTTGCCGCTATTCATCGTGCCAAACCCAAGTACATAGTCAGAGGTGGGCACCTTTTTGGATATAAGGGGATGCAGGGACGATATGAATTCAGAGACTATTTGTATAGGATCAATGCAATACTGCGGAGTGGAATGATGACCTCCTTTTCCGATGATCTTCAAGCAAAAGCGATTGGAGCTTGCCATGAAAGGACCCGGACGTACATTAATGACACCCGCATCAACATCACCAAAGATATGAAGACCAATGATAGCATCCACACCATCAAGTCCGCCTTCATCTATTACCCTGGCAGCACCACCCGGAGGGACTTCCTCTGCAGGCTGGAAGATAAACCTTACAGACCCATAGGAATCACTGCAAAGACCATTATATTTATCCCTGATCAGTCTGGCAACCCCCAGAACTATGGCAATGTGACCGTCGTGCCCACATGCATGCATAACACCAGGATTCTGCGAGATGTATCCTTTATTTAAACCTGTCAGAGATTCATGCACAGCGAGAGCATCCATATCTGAACGTATGGCAATACATGGCCCGGGTCCTTTGCCCTTTATATCAGCCACCACCCCTGTGCCAGCTATCTTCCTGCATTCAACCCCAAGTTCTTTCAATATGGACAAGATCCGCTCCTGCGTCCAATACTCATGAAAGCTTAGCTCCGGATGCATATGGAACTCCCTGCGGATATCCTGTACCCATTTTTCGAAGGATTTCAAACCATCTCTCCTTATATTAGAAATCATATGGAAGTAAGATCAATATTCATATTCCCATTGATATTGCCCATGTGAGTGGAAGTATATATCAGATTTCATATTCATTATCTTATGCCAGTACCATTTTTATGTGAAAAGCTATTTTACCTGTACAAATATCTCCCGGAAAACTGCCGGAAGATCAACAGGAAGACAAAATATGATTAAGACACGACTCCGGGATTTCCTAATTACAAAAGATGACTGGATATTTGCTGTTTCCGATTATTTCCACCCACATGGCATCAGGTCAACTTTAAGATACGTACCAGATGACAACGGAGATCGGGAACTTGCAGGAAAACGCTACCTTAAGTACGATTTTGACGTAGCTTTTGCTTTTATGCGCACAAACCGACCGGAATGGGTAGAGGATGTGCACGTAGTACCCGAAGAACACATAAAGAAGGTACTGTCACCAAACAGTGCAATTGAGAGACTGTATGGATCGGACAGACGAGTAAATGCAATTGTGGACATTCTTGAAAAAGAAGGTATAAGCAGAGAAACGATGGGAGTGACTGGATCCCTGCTACCAGGACTTCAGAACGAGGGTTCAGACATAGATTTTGTAGTCTATGGAAAAGAATGGTTCATTGCAAGGGATGCTATAACAAAAGCCAAAACAGAACCCGGACCTATCGAAGATATTGATATGGACATGTGGAAGAAGATATACAACAAGCGCATTCCGGAAATATCTTTTGACGAATTTGTCATTCATGAAAAGAGAAAGGGCAACCGTGGAATGGTTGCTGGCACATATTTTGACCTTCTTTTCGTCCGTTCCTGGGAGCAGATCAAAGACCCCGCACCAAGAGGTATGGATACGGGCACCATGAGGATAGAAGCAAAGATCACAAACGCCGATTTTGCTTTTGATAGTCCTTCTATCTACAAAGTGGATCATGAAGAGATAGATCATGTACTTTCCTACACACACACCTACGCAGGGCAAGCCCTTGAAGGAGAGACTATAGAAGCACAGGGCGTAGTTGAACAGATAGGAAATATAAAAAGACTTGTAGTGGGCACCTCCAGGGAACCGAAGGGCGAATGGATACGATCTTTAACGTTGCTTGAAAAGAAAGGACATATCTAAGCCCCCACAATAAAACAATGTTTGTTAAAAAAGAGATAAGAACGGGTCATCGGACCAGGGGTGTTCAACCACCGCCTGTCACCTGCCCGATATCAACACCTGAATCTGGCCCGGCTGCGGAGGAGCGTACGTAACCTTCGGCCTCTGCAGCAGAAACACGGGCGATACGTTCCTCTTTAAGTTCACTGGGATCTGCAATGATAAGAGTCTGGGGTTTATAGTAAAGGCCGGTACTATCCATCATAACCCATATTCCATCCTCCTCTTCCATGATGTCTGTTACCTTCCCCACACTACCTGTATTAATGTACCTTACCAAAGAACCTATTACTATGGGATTGCCGTCCATACTCAGAGCATCAATCTCTTTTGAGTCTTCCATGGTGTAACTCCTGCTGTTTATACATTAGGATATATTATAAAGGATGAATTAATAATTAAGCATTTTATCAGGCATCATCTGATATTTCCAGGCGAAGTTCACCAATGGTTGCAACCCTTTCTGCAAAGGCGTTATGCCTGTGTATACTTTCCTCATTGATCTGCTTGATCGTCACAATTGCTTCATCGGGCAGGTGCCCAAAGTTCCTTACAACGTTCTTTGCCATGGTCCTCACGCAATCCTCTACGAACTTTGGGTTGTTATGAGCCGTCTGGACAACCATTGCCTCATCAGAGCGTTTCAGCAGCTCAAATACACTTGAACTCATGGAATTTTCAATGATCTCTATTATCTCCTCAAGAGAGACAAATGTATTGCCTTCCACTTCTATGGAGATAATACCACGTCCACGCTGGTTATGGGTTGCCATGGGAACCCTGTGGAGAAAAGCTGCTATTTGCCTTTCATCAACACCTATATTTTGAAGCTCCTTCCTTGCATTGTCCCTCATTATCTCCTGGGCACAAGGACAAGCAGTCATCCCTACCACTTCAGCACCAATGAGTTTTTTGACCGCCATTTTCTCAATGTCATCACGCATTGCAATTGCCTCTGCAAAGATCTCTACGACTTCCTGGCACTCCATTCTGGTGGAAGGGGATTCCCTCTTGACCACATACTCACTTTTCAGTACAACTTCTGCGCGAGTTGCATATTCATGGCGTATCAGAAGACTCTGGGCAACATCACTGCAAAGCTGTTCGATCTCATATACAGGCATGTTGACAGCTTTTTCAAGTACCTCGTCCACGGCCTCAAAGTTGCGGGAAAGGTTAGCACCTTTCAGGTGAGAAGGTAGGTCCACGAAAATATCAAAGACACATATCAGGATGACAGGACGCCTGTCCTTCCTCCTGATCTCTACAAGTTTCTTGACATCCGTAACTCCAACGCGTGTCAGGTTAATAGGTATCTGCGGCTTGTTTGCCTGTATATCGGGTAGTTTAACAACAGGGACTTCCATATTATAACCTCTAACAATCAAAAGATGATGTACCACCAGCAAAGGGTGGATGATATAGTAAGTATATCATGTTGAAAGGGATTCATTGCATGTAAATGTTGTGTTAGTGCCGGGGCTTGAAAATAAAATAAAGTAAAATAAAACCATAATGGACAAAATGAAAGCCACGGATACAAAATACAAACGCATCTAACTGAGAAAAAAAATAATAAAGCTAATGGTATATTTTAATTGAGCCTGCCTGTACTGTTGCCGCACACTAATCTGCAATCATTCATCATTTTATAGAAATAATATAAAAATATACCATATTTCTCTCTGATAACTGCCCTAAATTACGAGAGTTACATTAAAACAAGAACAAAAGACTACATTAAAAGAAAAATATATATACCTTATATACTAAATACGGTTAGCAGAGGTAATCACATAATGATTACGAGGTGACATCATGTCTGAAACAAGAAATTTTGTGCTAAGAGACAAGAAAGGAAATGAGCATGGGGTATTCACTGGAAAACAGCCTAGACAGGCTGCGCTCAAGGTGGCTAACAGAGGGAAAGGAACAAAGTCAAAACCAGAGGACATAAAGCTACGCGAACGTGGAACAAAAAAGGTCCATGTCTTCAAAGGCTGGAAAGAGAAGGTTGAAGCTCCAAAGAACAAACCTGACTGGATGCCTGACAAGATCAACAAGCCTTTTGTAAAGAAGGTCGGTATCGAAAAGCTTGAAAAAGTCTGATTTTTGGAGGCCCATTCAATGGGTCTTTTTGTTTTACATTCCTTTATGCGTACCTATTTGTTCAGTCCATTGCTCCTGCGTGAAAATAACTTTTAAATCATATAAGCATACTTATAACAAGCTCAGGGATTGAACAAATATCACCGGGAGCTAAGAATTATCGCAGGTACACACCATGACACTTAATCGAGAGAATGTGCTGATAGAGGCATTGCCTTACATAAGGGAATTCCATGATTCGATAATGGTTATCAAAGTAGGGGGCCACGCAATGGTCAACCCTGAAGTGATGAGTGATATCATCCAGGATATCGTCCTTCTGAGATTTGTAGGGATACACCCCATAATAGTTCATGGCGGCGGTCCTGAGATCTCTGAGAAAATGAAGCGCATGGGAAAAGAGTCCCAGTTTGTAGGAGGCTTGCGAGTAACGGATGACGACACTATTGAAATAGCCCGCATGGTGCTTGTGGGCAATATCAATACAGAAATTGTCGCACTCATTGGAAAACACGGGGGCAAGGGAATTGGACTTTCAGGAAAAGATGGAAAATTGCTCATCGCAAAGAAAAAGCCATTTCAGAAAGTAATGATCGAGAACGTAGAGCATGAGGTAGATCTTGGGTGGGTAGGAGATACTGAGATCATCAACCCCGAGATCCTTAATATTCTCATCAGGGAAGGATATATACCAGTGATATCACCAATTGCAATGGACATAAATGGAAAAGCCCTCAACATCAATGCAGATACAGTAGCAGGAGACATTGCAGCCGCAGTGAATGCCAAGAAGCTGATACTGATGACCGATGTCCCCGGAATCCTTAAAGATATCAACGACAGAAGTTCAAGAATTTCAAGGATCTATATAGAGGACATAGAGGATCTCATAGAGAGCGGATTGGTCCTGGGAGGAATGATACCAAAGATACGGAGTGCTGCATGCTCGGTTGCAAGCGGTGTTGGAAAGATCCATATCATAGACGGAAGTATTTCCCACTCAATACTGCTGGAGCTGTTCACTGATACCGGAATAGGTACAATGGTATACAAAAAGGAAGACGAGTGAAAACCCGTCTCGATCTTTTTTTTTAAGAATAGCATACCATAGTTATTTTCGTACTTTTCAGTTAATTACCGGGCTTCCAAAAGTATGGTCATCGAGTTCCAGAACCTGTTCCCAAAGATCCTTACAGTCACATGTAAGCTGCTCCAGGCAGGAGATGTCCTGGGTAAGTGAGAACAGTCTTATGGCATCAGCAACTGCATGGCTGCATTCCCTGCAGTTATGGGGGCCTCTTTTAGAACCAGCACCCACAGGGTCTGATGTGATCACCATATCAGGAAACTCTGCCTTTGCCCTTTTCAATATATCGACTATACTCCAGAGCCATGGAGGACGATATTGCCTTCTTTCCCACAGGTACTCTACGAATGTGCCACGCTGGACATTGCAAAGGTTTATGGAAAATGTATCCGAGTACTTTGCAGCATCCCGCACTGTAGTTACAATGTCCTCAAGGGCATCTTTTTCAGAAATGAAAGGTGGTTTTAACATCAGATAGGACTTAACGGTCACACCGTTTAATCGGGCTATGCTTGCAGCATCGGTGAAATCCTTAAAGCTAAAACCCTTGTTTATGGATTGTCTGCGTATAAGGTCAGAGCTTGTCTCAAGTCCCATTGCAACCTCAAACGCTGTATTGCGGAGGATACCTGTACAATCCTTTACATTTTCAGCCGTTACGAATTCCGGACGGGTTTCTGCCAGTACTTTAACAATACGCTCATCATTATCAAGTTCAGAGAGGACCTTATGCCGTACCTCGATTGGTATCTCTTTTGTATCAAGGAAACTTCCGGATGTGAATATCTTTACCATGAAGCTCTCAAACCCGGCTGCCTTTTTCATTGCCCTTTTAAGCTGGGCGAGCAGATCATCATCCGATGGGCAGGTCTGCGCACTATCATAGACATAGCCGCACATGGTACAGCCTCCGGCTTTACCCCACCAGCATCCGGAAGTCTTGAAGATGATGGTAATGGTGTCTATCTGCTCATTTTCCAGCAGATCCTTCCCGGTCCAGACTGCACAAGGCTCATCTGAATTAGAAGGTTTCACCCTCTGTCGATTACGTATATCAAGTACTGCTTTATTAAGTGACATCTACTCTGACCCTGTTATATACTGATGCATTCATCAACTATCCCAGTTCACTCAAATTCGATGGTTGCGGGGGGCTTGGGAGTAAGGTCATAAAGTACCCTTGCAACTGAAGGTATCTCTGCTGTGATCCTGGATTCGATCTTTCTAAGTACATTCCAGGGAAGTTCCAGTGCCTCGGCAGTCATGCCATCCCTGGAACCCACAGCCCTTACTGCAACTATCCATCCGTGCACCCTCACATCGCCTTTAACACCGGTGCCTTTGCCTACAATAGCTGCGAAGGTTTGCCATGGGTGGAACTGCTCCACAAGCTCTTCCTCAACAATGGCATTTGCCTCTCTTACTGCATCTATGAGCTCTTCTGTGACCTTACCGACTACCCTTACCGAAAGGCCCGGGCCCGGGAAAGGCATCCTTTCCGAGATTTCATGTGGCAACTCAAGTGCCCGGGCAACCTCACGCACTTCATCCTTGTAAAGGTCCTCTATTGGCTCAACAATTGCCTTAAAATCCATAACAGAAGGAAGACCCCCTACATTATGATGGGATTTTATACCACCCTCAGACTCGATCCTGTCAGGATAGATGGTGCCCTGTATGAGATATTCGGCTTTCAGCAACTTTGCCTCCTCTTCAAAGACACGTATGAAGGCCTCACCTACTGCCTTGCGCTTTTCCTCAGGATCCTCTATGCCTGCAAGAGATGAAAGGAAGCGTTCCTTGGCATCCACTACCTGAAGGTTCATATCAGAGAAGATCTCCTTTATCCTCTTTGTCTCGCCTTTGCGCATCAGTCCGGTATCTATGTATATGGGTGTCAGCTTGTCACCAATGGCACGGTGCGCAAGGACGGCACAGACCGAACTGTCAACACCTCCTGAAAGTGCTATTATGGCCCGGCCATCGATCTGCTGCTGTATCTTTTCTATTGCCTTGGGAATGAATCTGTCTGCTTTTACCATGAATGAGAACTCCGAAAATATGAATTGTTCTGGATTTTCTTCTGAGATTTATCCAGAGATAGTATTCCGTACATATTAATGCTCGCCCACAAATAAGAGCCTTGCCGGAAATATGTAAGGTTTGTAAGAATACTTTCACCCCACACTCCAGAAAGTTAAATACAGCGCAAAACTATATCCAGCAAAAACAAGTATGGTCTAAAAGATGCACGATACTCTGCGCAAGTACTTTGGATATTCTGATTTTCGACCCCTGCAGCAAGATATCATCAACGATGTGATCAACGGTCAGGACACCTTTGTGCTTATGCCCACAGGTGGAGGTAAATCCCTTTGTTACCAGCTTCCTGCCCTTCTTATGGAGGGGATAACCATAGTAGTCTCACCCCTCATATCACTAATGAAGGACCAGGTAGACAGCCTAAAGGAGAACGGCGTATGTGCAGCATATCTTAACAGCACCCTGAAGCCAGCCGAGTCCAGGAGGATACATGATGAGCTGAAAAGGGGAGAGATAAAGATCCTTTATGTTGCACCTGAAAGACTGGTCATGTCCCATACAATCGACCTTCTGAAAAGTCTTAATGTAAGCCTTTTTGCGATCGATGAGAGTCACTGCATCTCTGAATGGGGACATGATTTCAGACCTGAGTACCGCAAGCTGAACATATTGAAGAAAAAGTTCCCCGGAATCCCCGTTATAGCGCTTACAGCAACAGCCACCCAAAAGGTTAGAGAAGATACAATCAGACAGCTCGGGATCAGCGCATGCAGTACTTATGTTGCAAGTTTTAACCGTGAAAACCTTTTCTACCGAGTCAGGGCAAAGAAGGACACCTATGATAATCTGCTGCAATACCTGAGAAAGAAAAAAGGTGAAAGCGGCATCATATATTGCCAGAGCCGCAGGACAGTGGACAGCCTCACCGGAAAGCTCAGGAAGGACGGTTTCAATGCACTTCCCTACCATGCAGGCCTTACTGATCTGCAGAGGGGAAAGAATCAGGACATGTTCATAAAGGACAGGACAGAGATAATCGTTGCCACCATTGCCTTTGGGATGGGGATCGATAAACCAAACGTCCGTTTTGTCATTCACTACGACCTACCCAAAAACCTTGAAAGCTATTACCAGGAAACCGGACGTGGAGGAAGAGATGGCCTGGAATGTGAATGTGTGCTTTTCTTCAGCCGTGGTGACAGGTATAAGATAGAGTATTTTATCAAACAGAAGGACAAGAAGGAAGAAAGGGACATCGCACTGAAGCAGCTCAGTGATATGGTGGACTACTGTGAGAGCACAACATGTCGCAGGAAAGTATTGCTAAGGTATTTCGGGGAAGAGACAGATGTTGATAACTGCGGCACATGTGATGTCTGCCTGCAGCCACGCATTGAGATCGACGGCACTGAGGATGCTAAATTGCTTCTGAGCTGTATCATGGAACTTGAGCAACGCTATGGCATGAACCATGTAATAGATGTGCTTACAGGCAGCCGTGCCAAGAAGATAACAGACAAGAAACACCACCTGCTCAAATATTTTGGCCAGGGGGACATGCACCCAAAAGCAGACTGGGTGGAGATGGCCCGCGAGATGATCAGGCAGGAAATCATCAAAGTGGAAGGAACACGTTACCCGCTGCTAAGGCTGTGCGGCCGAAGTGAGGAGGTCCTGGCTGACAAAAGAAAGGTCACCTTCACAAAGAAAGTAGAGCAAGATTACCAGGAAGAGTATGAGCCTGTGATACATGCCTCTCCCGGAAAGGAAGAGATAGAGGTTGAGAAGCCACATGCTGTTGTTCACAGGAAGATCAGCGATGACCCTGAAAGGGACCTTTTCAACAGGTTGAAAGAACTGCGTATATCCATGGCACAGATGCAGGATGTACCGCCTTACATAGTATTTGCCGACACAAGCCTGCGCCAGATGGCTGCCCGCAAACCCCGCAACAAAGAGGAGATGCTGAAAATAACGGGTGTCGGAGAGTACAAGCTCAGGAAATACGGGGACATATTCCTTAAAGAGATAGCAAAACATTGTGATGCAGACAACGAGACAGAAAAAGGAATTAAAGTCGATGAGACGGTATCAGCAGATCTGCCTGCCCGGAAAAAAAATATCCTGAACAAATCCTTCTCAGACCCTGTTCCTGAACTGGAAAAAGCTATCGTCCTTGAGGCCATGGAAGTAATGGAAGATGAACTTGTCAGGATGATAAGGGCTAAACTGAATGGCCTGCACTCAGATGAGCAGATAAGGGAAGTATACCGATCGATCATCAAAAATAAATAATAGGGATTGTTAAGTCACTATCATTCGCAGGTATCCAGCAAATGGCGTTTTGGGCGAACCCTGGAATCCCCGGGATGAATTGGAGTGACCTTTACCTCTTTTTCACCTTCTGATTCCTCGTGTCGCTGTTTTATCCCCTCAGGTTTTTTTTCTGTCATTAAACCCACCTCCATCCAATTATTTGTGGCTGGAAGTATTAAAGGTTACTGAAAGAAAGATAAAGGGAACAGGAGGAGCAGTTTACATCAGCATGAACTGCATTGTAAGGTAGAATATAAGGTCACCGAATATAACTGCCGTTATAAAACCTGCTGTTATTGGGATCATAAACGGCAGACCTGGAGTTATCCACACACCGTCCCGGACCTTGCCTGCCTTCTGGTAGCCCTTTAGTTCTGAGATAACTTCAGATGTAAGTTCAGTACCAGCCCTTGAGAATCTAAACTCAACACCTTTCTTTGTTCTTTGATAGGAATCTATCATGCGAAAATGCCCTTTTTCCAGTTCTGAGATAGGAGTGACGTAGCCTATGAACATATAGAACGGCTTTTTCAACGACTCTTTTGGGTTTTTGAGCAGATTATAAATGAACAACCCAATTGGAACTATGACGGTAAGTATCACGGAGTTACCAAATACGCTGAAGGCAAAAAGATCAATGGGGGGTACGCCACTTAGCGGTAGCAAAGTTTGGCCCACCAAGATCACAGGATATGTTGGGATTATCAGCGAGATAACCATAAGCACCTTTGCATCAGCTCCTCCGAATGCACCGAACTGGAAAAGGATGTACACAAAAGCAAAGATGAACAGGAAAGAAAGTATGTTCCTTAACAGATATGGAAAACCATATGATATCAGATCGTACATGATAAATATATAGCCTACCCCAAACATCATGAACCATACTTCATTGGCCACACGACGGGTTTTGATATCAGCATAACATGCATAAAGTAAGAATGGCATGCAAGCAAGCACTTTAAGTATTTCTATCATATCAGTGTTTCTCCCATTTCCGCAGTTTCATAATCTCTGACAGAGTAGAGCCCCTGCGTATCTCCTCGAAAAGGCGCTGTTCAGTCTTCTCGACTTCCTTTGCCCGCCTTGCTATCTCATAGGCGCGCTCTTTGGGGATAACAACAACGCCATTATCATCCCCTACTATGTAGTCACCGGGCCTTACCGTCTGATTGCCACAGACTATCTCAGAATTGATCTCACCAAAACCCTTGGGCTCTCCAGCGTTTAGAACATTACACGTTGCAAATACAGGAAGTCCTATAGTTTGGATATCATCTATGTCCCTCACAGCACCATCAATGACCACACCTGCAACACCCTTGTTAAGGCAGCTTAGGGTTGCAAGACCACCCCATGGAGCAACATGCCTGCTACCGTTGTAAATAACAATGACGTCCCCTTCTTTTGCCTCGTCTATGGCTTCTACTGCCTTGGCCCAGTCCCCTTTAAAGGTCTGGACAGTGACGGCAGTACCTACCATTCTTTTGCCGGGAAGCATGGAAAAGATATCCTGCATAGCCCCCTTGCGATGCATTGCATCGGAAATATTGGGAGTCGAAACACCTGTTAGTATACGGCGTATCTCTTCATCGGTGGAAGATTTCAATAAAGGCGCTGCAGAGGGGGAGTCCACACTTTGCCTGATAGACCGGGCTGAACCTTTCACATCGGAAGAGCGTACGATATTACCACCCACTATCACAATGTCAGCACCAGCAGCAACAGCCTCTGAGCAGGAGACTGCATCCAAGCCGCCTGCGATGGCAACAGGGATACTTACCTTTTCTACAACTTTTTTCATTATGGAAAGTGAATCCTGTCCCATCATCTGCTGATCAATGCCCGCATGGACATTGATATAGTCCACACCCATCTTCTGCAGCTCCATGCTTCGGGAAACCGGATCATCATCAGATATCAGATCTGCCATGATCCTCACACCATATTTCCCTGCCGCACGCACAGCCTCCAGAATTGTGGAATCATCCGCACTTCCAAGAACGACTATAATGTCAGCACCCGCCTTTGAAGCCATCTCAACTTCCATGGCACCGGTGTCTGCTATCTTCATATCTGCGACTATCGTTCGCCCAGGGAACTGTTCCCTGAGCTTCCTTACTGCATCCATGCCTTCACTTTTTATAAGAGGTGTGCCGGCCTCTAACCAGTCGACACCCCCTTCAATGGACTCATGTGCAATTTGTATTGCTCTGTCTGCTTCCAGAAGGTCAAGAGCTACCTGGATGATTGGTTTTATATGATTAGCTTTGGACATCTTACAATACTAAAATACTTCAAAACCTATAAATTTAATCACGCTAAAATACACATTGTTATCATATCCAGAAAATAGTGATAAAAATGGCAGAAAATGACGAGATATCTGACAAGGAGCGTCAAAAATTACTGAACCGGCTTCACAGGAGTCTTTTCTGGGTAGGGGAACAGATACCAGGGAAAATAAAGATCAACGGCAAAGAGATATATCTTCATGAAGTGATATGGGAAATCGTCAACAGACCTAAACTGGAAAAAGATGAACTAAAGGATATCGAACAGTTTACATGCCTTTTAATGGAAAAAGAAAAAGAATATGAGAAAGTGCTTGAAAATGAGCAGTTGACCACTGATGAAGCAAAAGAGATCTTTGACCTTGCTGCCGGTGTAAGAAGAGCCATCATGGACCTTAAAGAACTCACTACGCCTTCTAAGAGAAAAGCAATTTTCAAGGATAGGCACATATGCAAAGATATTGAAACCGATGAGTGGGATAGCCTGACAGATGAGCTGAATAAAAAATGATGTGGATCTTACCTTTCCAGCCAGTTAACTGCAGGCAAATATTATATCTCATGCAATGCCTTTAGTAGTCGATGAAATTCAAGGACCAACATATCATTTCTATGAGGAGTTTTTCCAAGGGAATGATCGACCACATCCTCAATGCTGCTGAAATGATGGAACCTATAGCACATGGGGAACAAAGGTCAGACCTTCTCGCCGGAAAGATCCTTGCAGTCCTCTTTTTTGAACCAAGCACAAGGACAAGGATGTCCTTTGAGACCGCGATGTACCGGCTTGGAGGAGATGTACTGCACCTGGGGTCAGTGGATGCAAGCTCCATATCAAAAGGAGAGACACTGGCAGATACTATCAGAGTTGTTGATGGATATGCTGATGCCATTGTCCTGCGTCACCCGAAAGAGGGAGCTGCGCAACTGGCATCTGAGTTCTCAAGGGTGCCCATTCTTAATGCAGGTGATGGAGCAGGACATCATCCCACACAGACATTGCTTGACCTTTACACAATAAAACGTGAAAGCCGCCTTGAGAACCTGAAGATCGCCCTTGCCGGTGATCTGAAGTATGGAAGGACGGTACATTCACTCTGTTATGCATTGTCACTTTACGGCGCACATATAACATTGATATCTCCAAAGGAACTGGGCATGCCTGAAGAGATCATAAATGACATCATAGAGAGAGGTGCAAAGATCATCGAAACCGATTCCATCGAAGATGCGATCAATGATGTTGATGTACTTTATATGACACGCATACAGAAAGAAAGATTCCCTGATGCTGCAGAATACCAGAAAGTTGCTAACCGGCTGAAGATCACAACTGAATCCCTGAAAGATGTAAAACCCGGACTAAAGATCATGCATCCACTCCCAAGGGTCAATGAGATCGACCCGAAAGTTGATGGTACACCTCACGCATGTTACTTTAAACAGGCATTCTACGGAGTTCCGGTGCGTATGGCACTTATGGGACTGGTTATGGGGGCGATCGAATGAGTGACATAGAAACCGAGCTACGGGTGCGCAGGATAGAGAACGGGACAGTCATCGACCATATAACAGCAGGTAAAGCCCTTAATGTCCTTAAAATACTTGGGCTTCCCGATTCATCCGAAGGAGTTGTCAGCATACTGCTCAACTCACAAGGGATGCATGGGAATAAGGATGTTGTCAAGATAGAGAATCGCGAACTAAAGGTCGAAGAAGTGGATAGGATAGCACTGATAGCACCCAACGCAACTATCAATATCATACGCAAGTTCAATGTGGCAAGCAAAAGCAGGGTTCACATTCCCACTTTTGTTGAAGGCGTTGTGGAGTGTATTAATCCCAATTGTATATCCAATAGCAATGAACCTGTGACATCCAAATTCAAAGTGACGACCGAAGAAACCGGCCTGAAGCTAAGATGTTTTTACTGTGGACGGGTCATCTCAGAGAATATTGCAGAACATCTTCTATAGGACAGATGAAAAACGAAAAAGAAGAAACATCTGGAGGTAGTAACAATGGCATCAAAATACACATGCTACAATTCATCTTATATATCAACAAATATATAAAATTCATGTGTGTTGTTCTTTATTTATCATGTTGTTTTGAGCACATATAACAATAATTGTGCCACATATGAACACATGCCATATGTGTGATGCTTCAGAAAGAAACCTGCCTGAAAAAAAGGATTTATAAAAAATTGAGTGAAATAAAGAATCTCATAGGCCAAGAATATCCTGCATTGTGTAAAGACCCGGCTCTGCCTTCGCTATCCATTCAGCTGCCTTTACCGCACCGCCGGCAAAAGCCTGTCTTGAATGCGCCTGATGCTTTATTTCGATCCTCTCGCCGTCACCTGCAAAAAGCACAGTGTGATCGCCTACTATATCCCCGCCGCGAACTGCATGTATACCTATCTCTTTACCACGTGGTGCAAGACCTTCACGTCCATATACATATTCCTTACCGCCCAGAACCTCACTGATAAGCTCAGCAGCACCTTTTGCAGTACCGCTTGGAGCATCCTTCTTCTGGTTGTGATGGGCCTCTATTATCTCAATATCAGCATCCCCAAGATACTTTGCAGCTTCCCCGAGGATCCGGAAGAATACGTTCACACCCACCGAATAATTGGGAGAGATGATTCCCGCAACGTTATTGCTTATGATGGAATCCTCAATACTCTTCCTCTGCTCCGGAGTAAAGCCAGTGGTACCGATTACAAGGTTTACACCACAGGCTGCAGCCCTCGGAGCATTTACGATAGTGGCATCTGCTATCGTGAAATCAATAAGCACCCGGGTATCGGTATCTTTCAGAACAGATTCCATGTCTGCAACATCAGAAACAGGAACATTCAATTTACCCGCCTGTGCAACCTCACCAACGTCCATGCCTATGTTCATAAGGTCAAAGGCTGCAGACAAATGCAGTTCTTCTGAACGCAGAATGTTATCTATTATAAGCCTGCCCATCCTTCCTGATGCACCGGTCACTGCTACGTTTATCATGCAATGCACCCCATATTACGAAGGACGTTTTCAAGGACAAGACTGTTCTCCTCGCTAAGTGGTGCAAGAGGAAGCCTCATGGTCCCGCCTGACAATCCCAGTAATTCCACGGCACGCTTAACAGGAATAGGATTTGTTTCCCTGAACAGTGCCCTTATAAGTGGCGCCATTTCAAAGTGAAGCTGCCTTGCAGTAGCAAGATCACCTGCATTCACTGCTTCTGTGAGCTTTACCATCTTTTCAGGAACTATGTTGGCAACCACGGATATAACACCCGTACCACCCATAGCAAGGATTGGCAATGTTAATCCATCTTCACCGGAAAGAACTTCAAAATCCTCATCAGCTGTCTCTTCAATGATCTGGGACAACTTAGAGAGACTACCGCTTGCCTCCTTCACAGCCATGATATTATCAACTTTTGAAAGTTCAACAATGACCTCTAAAGGCATATCCTGTCCTGTACGGGAAGGCACGTTATATAGAATAACAGGGATATCCGCAGACTCGGCTATTTTTTTAAAATGGGCAATGAGACCTGCATTATTGGGCTTGATGTAATAAGGAGATATGATCAGAGCACCAGCTGCTCCGGCATCTGCTGCATGCCTGGTAAGTTCGACTGCCTCAAGCGTGTTATTGGACCCGGTACCTGCAATCACAGGAACCTTTGCATGATCGATACAAAGGTCGATCAATTCTTTATGTTCTGCAGTCGATAGTGTCGCAGATTCGCCGGTCGTGCCGCAGACGACAACCCCTGAAACACCGCCCTCTTCAACGTAATTTATAATATTCCTGAAACTCTCTTTATCGATTGTGTCATCGTTAAAGAATGGGGTTATAAGTGCAGGCTGAACTCCTTCGAACATGGGAACATCACTCCCGCAAGATCACTCCCGAGGCCTGTGTGTCATTTTCCTTGTCACGTAACCTGCTACACGGTTTCTGATAACCTTACTCTCGATAGTAGTATACTTTGTCACAAGATGCTTGTTTGTGTCAAAATCGGTTGTGAACACGTCTCCGTGGTTTTCAGCTAAGCGAATTGCAATTCTCTTGATATTGGTTTGTCTAATATTTCCCATGATAATTCTCCATTATGGTATATTGAAAATCTATGATAGTGAGTTGCACCATAGTAAATGGTATCCGGATATAATAAATACCCTTACATTTATACCTTTTGGATTAGCAGAAGTGCGCAAGGAAATCCAGTAATATAGACAGTTATATTATAGACAGTTATATATCAGTCTTCCCAAAGAAGCGATCAATTGTTTTCGCGTCCTTAAAAACCTTCTCCCTTTGGCCTTTTTGATTTATCAGAAGAGCAACGAGAATAATCAAAAGTCCTATGTTGGGATTCCAGAGGGTGAACAATATACCCAGAAGTACAAAAGTCGAAGCAATCAGCCCTTTCATAGCACCCTTGCGGTAGGACTCATACCTGGTCCTTTTATAGATACGAATATCCCTCAGGGTAAGGAAGAGGACCACCATATAAGCTAATATTGCTATATAAGTATACATTCTTGCACCAGTTATTCTTCAAAGTCCCTGATCTTATATGAGTTTTCTGTCAAAAATGCAGCACATCGATTATTTGGTATTAACTAACATTATATGTGAAATCACATAAGATCTGACAATACTTTGCTAAATACTGCCAATATAAAAAGGTCCCAACCATAGAGGTATAAAATGAAAAACTCACCCGGTGAACGAATAACATTGCACCTGGACATGGATAGCTTCTACTCATCCGTAGAAGTACGAGAGCGACCTGAAATTCAAGGATTACCAGTAGTCGTTGGTTCTGACCCAAAGGGCGGCCAGGGCCGGGGAGTAGTAAGCACATGCTCCTATGAGGCCAGGGAATTCGGGATACATTCCGGAATGCCAATATCAAAAGCATACAGGCTCTGCCCTGATGCTGTGTACCTCCGCGTCAACATGGAGCTTTACAAGGAAGTATCGGAAAGCATAATGGAAACGATACGCATCTTTGCAGACAGGTTCCAGCAGGTAAGCGTTGATGAGGCATATATCGATGTAGGGGATTCGATCAACGACTATTCTTCTGCGATACTACTTGCAAGGAAGATAAAGAACGAAGTCTTTCGCCTGCATGGGCTTACCTGCTCCATAGGCGTTGCGCCCAACAAGGTTATTGCAAAGATAGCATCCGATCACAACAAACCTGACGGGCTTACAGTCGTAAAACCGGAGGAGATCCAGGAATTCCTGTTCCCCATGCATATATCAAAGATACCTGGCATAGGAACAAAAACACAGCCACTACTTCATGAAATGGGCATTGAGACCATAGGACAACTTGCATCATGTGATGTCCAGGTCCTTATAGCACGCTTTGGCAGACCAGGAGTAGTTATGCATCAGCTTGCAAACGGCATAGATATGCGTGAAGTAAAAGAGAGGGAAGAGGTAAAATCTGTCAGTACCGAGGACACTTTTGAAGAGGACATATCAGACCCATTGAAAATAGAGAGATGTATTTACCAACTTACAGAGAAAGTGCATGAATCGGTTACCAGAAAACACTTCCGGTTCCGGACAGTGACGTTGAAGGTACGTTTTGAGGATTTCAGGACATACACACGTGCAAAAACATTGCATGCAGCTACTACGGACAAAGAAAGCATCAGAAAGACTGCAATGGGACTTATGGACGAGTTCCTTGGGAAAGGGAGATTCCGGTTGCTTGGTGTAGGAGTCAGCAAACTGGAGAAACTGAACAAGGGACAGACATACCTGAGTGATTACCTGCAGCAATAGTCCAGCAAGGAACAGTTCTGAAGAGATCATAGACATTCAGGCAAACTGAAAAAAGGATATATATTAATTATAAAATAAAAGCTAATTTAAAAAAAAACAGATTTTAAAATAAAATATGCTCTAAATAAGAGCTATAGATGTTTTAAAAACAATGAAACAACGTATTTCAACATTGTAAAGAAAATATAATTTTAAAAAGCTTTAAAATGAAAAATTAAAGAATAATCCAGAGATAAAAAGATAATAAAAGATTAATACACTACTGAAGTAGATTTAAAATAGAAAAATGAACCTATAAAGCTATAAAGTAGATAATAGCAGCTTTTTTATCCTTAAAGATTCTATATGGCCTTTGAATGTAATGAGAATGCATTCCAAAAAATAGAGGGTTATACCTGATGAAAGATAGATCCAGAGATTACCAGAACAAAGAAAAACTAAAACCAAGGACATTAGGTCCTGTACCGCACCTGGAAGAACATGTGAATCCGGACTGGTGGAAAAAGATATTCAACTCACTTTACCTGAAGACAGATGCAGATATTGTAGATGATGCATCCATCACAAAGCAGGAGATAGATACTTTTTCCTCCATAATGAAGCTTGATATGGAAAGCCATGTGCTTGACCTGTGTTGCGGCCAGGGAAGACACTCACTTGAACTTGCAAGAAGAGGTTTCAAGAACATAGACGGACTTGACAGGTCCCACTACCTGATACAGAGGGCTAAGAGCTCTGCAAAGAAAGAGAGTCTTGCAGTCAGGTTCAGGGAAGGCGATGCAAGAAAGACACCCTATACAACAGACAGCTTTGATTTTGTCATGCTCCTTGGAAACAGTTTTGGTTACTTTGAGACATCTGACGAAGACCTCAGGGTACTTAAAGAAGTAAAAAGGATACTCAAGCCCGGAGGGAAAATTCTGCTGGATGTGGCGGATGGGTCATATCTCAAAGAAAGATACCAACCTCGTTCATGGGAATGGATCGATAAGCATAACTTTGTATGCAGGGAGCGTTCCATATCCACAGACCAACAAAAACTGATATCCAGGGAAGTGATAGTCAATGATGTTTCAGGAGTTATTGCAGACCAGTTCTATGCTGAACGTCTCTACACCAACGAAACCCTGATGGAACTGCTTAAAAAGGCAGAATTCACAGATATAGAGATAGTTGATTCCATAGATTCCCGGACAATGAGAAACCAGGACTTGGGCATGATGGAAAGACGTATACTGGTCACTGCATCTGTGAGAAAGGAATGGACACCTAAGAAGAGAAAAGGGAAAGATGCCGAAAAGAATATTGTGGTTGTTTTCGGAGACCCCAGAAAGAATGATTCTCTGAAACCATGTGGGGTCTTTGATGATGATGATATCTATACCATCGACCAGTTAAAAGAAGGTCTGCACGAAATAGATGGATACTCTTTCAAGTATCTGGACAACCATGACACCCTTATAAACGACCTTTCCAGAATCAGGGGGAAAGTGGATTTTGTTTTCAACCTTTGTGATGAAGGATATGGAAATGATCCAAAAAAAGAGTTACACGTCCCTGCAATGTTGGAAATGCTGAATATCCCATATACAGGATCCGGACCACAATGCCTTGCCTTCTGTTATGACAAGGCACTGGTCAGAGGCATCGCCAAGGACCTTGGAGTACCCGTACCGGAAGGAATAGTCGTAAAAGGGGAGGATAGCCTTTTTGAATTGCCCATGGATTTCCCCGTTATCGTGAAACCAAACTTTGGAGACTCGAGTTTTGGGCTGAACCAGAACAGCGTATGCAACAACCGAGACGAAGTCGTAAGGGCCATATATGACATCAGAGAAGGATTGGGATATGATAAGCCCATACTTATCGAGGAATTCCTAACGGGCAAGGACCTGAGTATAGGGATCATCGGAAATCCTCCTGAAAGCTATACAGTGCTTCCACTTACACAGGAGGACTATTCGCAACTGCCGGAGGAACTGCCCAGGTTATGTGGCTACGAAGCGAAATGGATCCCGGATTCACCATACTGGAAGATAAGATCTGCTCCTGCCAATCTTCCAAAGGATACAGAGGAAATGATAGTGGACTGGAGCCTGAAACTTATAAACAGGCTTGAGTGCAGGGACTATACTCGCCTGGACTGGAGACTGGATGCGGCAGGAAACCCAAGGCTTCTGGAAGTAAACCCTAATCCCGGATGGTGCTGGGATGGACACCTGGCAAAGATGGCAAAATTTGCGGGTATACAATATAGTGAAATGATGAAAATGGTACTCAAGAGTGCGGATGAGCGGATATCTGCAAACAGATGAACAGGGTGATATGTAGCGCAATGTTCACTCCTTTATTCCGGACCCCGGCAGATATAAGTAATCAGAACAACCATTGATTACAAGGACAAATAAAATACAGGAGAGTGGAAATGTGTTTTCGAAAGTACCAATCGATATTGCAAAGATCAAAAAGGAAGATATAAACAAAGAGATCCTCAGGGCTGCACTGGTTGCAGAACTTGATGCCATAAGCCTTTATGAACAAATGGCAGAGATGACAGAGAACCAGGAAGTAAAAAGAGTACTGCTCGATGTTGCCAAGGAAGAAAAGACCCACATTGGAGAGTTCCAGACGCTCCTGCTTAGAATGGATAAAGAGCAGGTGGAAGAACTTGAGGCCGGCAGGAAAGAGGTCGAGGAAGAACTACAGGAATAAACAAAGGAGGCAGATACTTTGTTCTCAGAAGTCCCCATAGATGTTGAAAAGATAAATCCAGAAGACCTTGACAAGGAAATGATGAGAATTGCTATCATGGCAGAGTTCGATGCAATAAACATGTATGAACAGATGGCAAACCTTACCGACGACAATGACCTCAAAACCATCCTCCTTGACATAGCAAGGGAAGAGAAGATACACGTAGCCATGTTTGACACGGTGCTCATGGAAGTGGACAATGAATACCTGAAGGTAATGGCCGATTATTCACTGGCACGGAAAGGGTAATTAGCCAAACTTGAGTCCGGGTTTCACTCAAGCATTTATTTATTTATTTATTTATTTGTTTATTTATTTGTTTATTTGTTTTACAGTTAGTTAATTGTTAATTATATTGAAAATGCATTAAAGCTGATCGATTTTCGCCTGGCTATGAAATGATCAGTATGAATCAACGGACATTATCAGTAAATCAATATGGATCGTAGTAATTCCACATATTGAACTATATAATCATTCCTGATTGTTTAATTCATCATCATGATTATTATTTTTTGGCTTTTGAAAAGCTATTTATACAGATTCACAGATAATGTAAAATGGTTGGAATAGAGCTTCATTTTGAAGAGATATACTCCACCCGCATAAACAAACGGTGGTATGATAAAATTGAATAAAATAATAACATTACTATTAGTACTCTCGTTGCTAATAGGAACAGGCGCAGCAGCAAACAATGACCTTGATACAAAATACACGCCTCAAGTGTCAGTGAACAATATGAAGGTTGCCGCTGCAGCAGAAACAACTATTGACAACGGAGACGGGACATTCACGTATACTCAAACTGTGAATCAATACAGTACAGCACCCCACTACGTAAAACCTGCAAATGGTGGAGGATTTGGGATATACAGCTGGTGGAATCAGGACTATGGCTGGTTACATACTTTTGACATATGTGGCGAACCCAACATGACAATAAACTCAGTACAGCTCATAGTGACTGCATGGGATGTAGACTCTGACATAGAGGATGGAGAGTATGACCACCTGACTGCTGACGGAGTGGATATGAACCCCGTATATCTCCAAGGATTCGATAATGAATGGTCAATAACCACATTTGACGTTGATCCTGTCCTCTTGACAGACGACTGTGAACTGGAGATATTCATGGATATTGACATGAACCACAATTATTACATGTGGGCAACAACACTGGATAAAAGCCAGCTTGTAGTGGTTTATAGTTATGGGAACAACAGTGCTCCATACCAGCCTGTGGTAGAAAAGAATCCTGCAAATTGTGTGGACACCGAGGATGACCTTGTTGTAACAGTTATTGGGCCAAACCCTGCAGACCCTGATGGGGATGAAGTTACATATAAGTACAGATGGTTTGTCGACATAGGAACTGGCGGATACCTTGATGATGATTTTGTCATTGGTATTGATCACACGGGCAACACCGTACCTGCAGCAAACACCGAGATCGGACAAAAATGGATGGTCCAGGTAACACCTGTAGATGAACATGGAAGACAGGGGCCAATTGTAGAGGTTCAATTTGAAGAGATTGTCGAGAAATGCCCTAATGGAGGAGGCTCCAATGGAGAAGAGATTCCCGAATTTCCGACACTTATTCTTCCAATGGCTGCAATAATTGGTCTTGCACTGGTATTCCAGAGAAGCAAGAAAGAGTAAGTGAAATACTTACTCTGTTTTTATTTTCACATCAATACAAGCAGCAATCCCACGATCACCGGCTGATGGACCAGGTAGATCAGAAGTGACTTTTTTCCAAAGGATTCCAGCAACCTTACAAGCACATTGCTTTCGCATTCACATATCCTGAAACTCCTACGATAACCAGGATACAGGCTGTTTCCCGTAAAGACACCTAAAAGAACGACACCGAACCACGGAACAAGAGGGAAATAGTCGAGGGTGTAAAAACCATGTGGTTTAATACCAATCCAGAGAAGCCAGGGAAAATCCACATATACATTTTCCATAAAGAAGCCTGCAAACAGTATGAATATCCCTGCAATCAAGGGAACTAACCTGTATTTAAGAAAGGGATAAGCAAGTATGATGGAAATACCTATCATATGTAATATACCGAAATAGATGGTACCTTTTTCAAGAACCGTTGCTGTAACAACAGTGATAACAAGACCAAAAGAAAATATCCCTGCCCCCCTCCAGAGAAGATGAGTAAACTGCCCCGGGGAATTCTCCGGGGCCAGAACAGACCTGGAATTGCTCAGTGTGAGCGAAACACCCACAAGCAAGATAAATAATATCGCAGCACTTCTTCCCACTATCAGGAGAAGTCCGCAGTTCATATCAAAATCAGCGATGCCAAGAAAATCAAGATCATAAAAGAAATGATATATCACCATCAAAAGGATTGCAATACCCCGCAGGGCATCGACTTCGAAGAAACGTTCTTTAGAAGCTTTATCCATTATATATCCCGCAAAAGGATCACTGCAAAAGGATCACTTATTCTTCCTGCCCTTTTTCTTCTTCTCTTCATCCTTCTTGAAAACAGAGCCAAGGTGCAATGCGTAAGTGCCATCCTCTTTAATGGCCATGACAAGTTCCTTGCGGTCAAGCAGGGAATCAAGGTTAAGTTCATATGAACCCGGGCCAAGGATACGGACAGACTCCACCCTTTCACCATCCTCTTCAGTTACACTGGGCTCCTTCTTTTTTACCCCCAGTATATCATCGATCTCCCTTATGATAGTCTCAGACGTCTTATCGGGCTGGCTTGCAGAAGACGTTTCATCAATGATGACGTGCCCTTCATCCACTTCAGTTCCCTGGTCCTTTTCCCCGGCGGGCGTCTCAAGCTCCTCATCCTTTACATAAAGGAACTTGTTCCAGCCACATTTAGGGCATCCGCTAAGTATTACTGAAGCACCGTCTACAAAGATAGATTCGCATCTTGTACACTTATGAGGCATTGATCCACCGACTTAAATAAGTACCATGATATATTAAAACACTTGCGATTAGCCTGCAACAGGTAGCAGGCCCATCACTCTTCATTAATTCACTTTTCATTAATTCACTCTTGAGAGATTCACTCATCAACATATTTATGGATAAGAGGAGCTAGCTTTCTTTTGGCCTCATAGGATATCATTGAAGGAACCGTGGCAATAGCACCCATCAGGGCATCCTTGCACATACAATGCTGCTCAGGCTCGAGTCTGTCAAGTGTAGCCATTATAATATCCTTTACAGCTGCCTCGTTCTTCATAGCATTCTCGATCACGACCTCAATTGTCACATCCTCATCGTGCCATACATCATAATCTGTTACCGTAGCGATCATGGAATAGCAGATCTCAGCCTCCCTGGCAAGTCTTGCCTCCGGGATGGCAGTCATGCCGATTATATCGAAACCAAGTGCCTGATATACCCTGGATTCTGCCCTTGTGGAGAACTGGGGACCTTCCATACAGAGATAAGTTCCACCTACCCTGACATTATAATCTTTTGACCTGGCAACATCCACGATAGTATTTGAGGTCTGCGGACAGAAAGGATCGGCAAAACCCATGTGTACTACAATACCATCCTCAAAGAAAGTTGATGGCCGGGATTTAGTATGATCGAATATCTGGTTGGGGATAACTATATCCAGCGGTTTGAACTCTTCCTTCAGGCTTCCGACTGCAGATGCGGCGATTATCCGTTTCACACCAAGTTTCTTGAGTGCGAATATATTGGCCCGGGAATTGAGTTTTGAAGGGGATATCCTGTGTCCCACACCATGCCTTGGAAGAAAGCAGACTGTCTTATCCCCGTGATCACCTATTGTTATGGAATCGGAAGGTTTTCCAAAAGGCGTGTCCACATCTATGGTCCTTACATTGTCCAGCAGATTTGCATCATATATGCCACTTCCGCCGATTATCGCAATATCAGCTTTTCCATTCATAATAAAATAACCACCACTGAACTTACACAAGCTTCCAGTACTGTTTCCCATCCTCACTTACAGAGCTTACCGTACCCCTGCGATGCATTTCTTCAAGCACCTCAGGAAGTCTGCCAGGCTGGGCTATTTCAAATGCAAAAGAATCCAGGGAATGGTACATGTAGAGACCATGCCTGATCGCAGGGATATCCCACATGCTCCTGTCCTCTTTTTTCATGAGAGTAGATATGAGATCGGACATATCTTCGATAAAATTCCATGGGAATACGACCCATGCCCACTCCTCAAGACGTTCACCACAATAATCAGGATCATGTTCGGAGGAATCAAGGTACTGGAGGGTTGCGGTCCTGACCTCTTTCGGGTTCTGCTGTTTTACATATTCAATGGAGCGGAGCAGGCTCTTTCCAGTGTCAGCTATGTCATCTACCAGAAGTATGTTCTTGCCGGCAACAGCATTGTCAGCAAGCGGATATCTTATCATTGGTTCATCGCCTGCAAGCGCCGTACCAAGGTAATGCTCGACCTTCAGGCTTGTGAGGTCATCAAGTCCCAGGAAATCACAAAGTACGCGACCTGCAAACCAGCCACCTCTTGCAAGGGCAATTATCATGTCAGGTTCATAGCCTGAAGCTTTTATCTCATTTGCAACTTCCCTGCAAAGATCGTAGATATAATCCCAGTTCGTAACAACACATTTGAATTTATCAGGTAAGACCATTTATTATTCTCTCCGAGCCATTATATTTACACTGATTATTTAACCAGATAAAAGATATATTTTTGCTATAAATAATATCCCAGCCCATATCCACCCAAGCCGAATACCAGACCATACGCAAACTATATCTGCAATGAAAACGTTGATGGGGGAGTACCCTTCCAAAACCAACAACAATCTCCAAAGCGGGGTGGGGTAGCCAGGAGATCCCGACGGGCTCATAACCCGTAGACCGATGGTTCGAATCCATCCCCCGCTACTTTTCTTCTACTTTTACACAATAAAGCTATAAACTTTACGAAAGTGTTTTTGGTCATTTTTTCAAATACTGATGGTTAATACTGTTTTGCAAAGGATTTGCGACACATTCCTTACTAGCACCTTGGCTATGGCAATATGAATATGAAAATCATCATATAGGTCGGTAAACAGAACCTGTTTTAATATTCAAAACTGTAAAATAACTAAAGCTTTCACAACAGAATTAAATATGAACTGCCCGTTTAATAGAACAAAATAGAGAAATTAACAGGATGATCCTTAAATGGTAATGGATAAACTCGGGAATTCCCTGCAGGAAGCCCTGAAAAAGCTGGTGAAATCGGGGCGAATAGATGAGCGGACCGTAAATGAAGTGGTCAAGGATATCCAGCGGGCTTTGCTCCAGTCAGACGTGAACGTCAAGCTGGTAATGCAGATGTCGCAGCATATCAAGGAACGTGCACTCAAAGAAGACGTCCCTTCCGGAATGAGCCCCAGGGAACACATAATAAGGATAGTGTACCAGGAGCTTATCAATATAATAGGGAAGAGTACCGACATTCCCCTCAAGCCCCAGACCATAATGATGATAGGTCTGCAGGGTAGCGGTAAGACGACAACGACATCAAAGCTTGCACGCTACTTCCAGAGGAAAGGGCTTAAACCTGCTGTTATTTGTGCCGATACTTTCAGGCCCGGAGCATACCAGCAACTCAAGACGCTCTGTACCAGACTCAACGTTGCATTCTATGGAGAAGAGGGCAATCCGGATGCTGTTGGAATTGTAGAAAGAGGCCTGAAAGAGCTTCAAAAACATGACGTACTGATCGTAGATACTGCTGGAAGACACTCACTTGAGAGTGACCTTATAAAGGAAATGGAAGACATACACGCTGTGGCCAGGCCGGACTATAAACTGCTTGTACTTGATGGCGCCATCGGACAGCAGGCCAGTGAACAGGCAAAGGCCTTCAATGATTCCATCGGGATATCCGGAGTGGTTATCTCCAAGCTTGACGGTACAGCAAAAGGAGGTGGTGCACTCTCTGCAGTATCCGAGACTAACTCATCCATAGCGTTCATTGGTGTGGGCGAGACACCCGATGACCTTGAAAGGTTCGAACCTGACAGGTTCATTTCACGTCTTCTGGGAATGGGCGACATCAAAAGCCTTATTGAGAAAGCAGAGGAAGCTCTTGGCGAAGAGGACTTTGACATGGAAGCAATGCTTCGCGGCAGATTCACTCTCAAGGACATGTACAAGCAGCTTGAAAGCCTCAATAAGATGGGACCCATGAAACAGATAATGCAGATGCTCCCACTTGGCGGACTCGGTGCCAAGATACCTGAAGATGCATATCAGGTGACCGGAGATAAGCTTGGGAAATATCGGGTGCTTATGGATTCCATGACCGAAGAAGAGATGACAAATCCCAGAATAATAGGAAGTGCCCGCATCAAGAGAATTGCCAGAGGTTCCGGCTGCAATCCCGAGGATGTCAGGGAACTCCTGAAATACCACAAGATGATGCAGACAGCCATGAAAGGTTTCCGTGGCGGCAAGTTCAATATGCAGAAAATGATGAAGAAAATGGGAATGTGAGATCAATAGTTCTCACATATCTCAAAAAAATTCATCAGCAACTGTTCTCCTTTTTCCGTATGTGCAACTTCTGGGTGCCATTGCACACCAAAGATAGGCCTTTCCACATGCCTCATTGCCTCATATTCACATACCGCAGACCTCGCAAGCTGTATAAAATCTCCAGGAAGTCTTACAACTTCATCTGCATGTGAAGCCCACACAGATATTTTGGGGCCCAGACCCTTAAGGAGTTCGTCCTCTTCGACTATTTGGACCTCAATATCTGCATAGCCACCTGATGTGCCCGGCGCTACTTCCCCACCAAAGGTCTTTGCAATGACCTGGTGACCCAGGCAGATGCCAAGCATCGGAAGGTCGATACTTTCCACGTATTCAGAACATAGCCCTGCCCTGTCCATTGCAGGGCCCCCACTGAATATAAGGCCGTCAGGCTCCTCTTCAAGGATATCATCAACAGGTGTTGTGTTGGCAACTATCCTTGTTTCCATGTCAAGGTCCCTTACTGTACGATGGATAAGATGGCAAAACTGCCCATAATTGTTGATAACAAGAAGTTTCAATTCTCTCATGCTCGGTTCCCGAATTATATTGTATATTTTGATTTAGGTTTTCATTAATTGAAAATAATGCCAATGTGATATTGACATTATATTAGTATCCTTATAAGAAATACCAATATAAGAGAGTTTCATAACCATAAAGGATTTTCCTGGAATGTCCTGAAGACATGCCGCACAAATACTGAACAAAATCCCCCCTATGAAAAGTGATGAATAATGTTAAATAAAATTACCAAGTAAACGAAATATAGAAGTAGCTGACAACATAAGAGCAAATTGCTTATAAGCCCGGAAAGTAAATTCTCACTTTGTTGCCACAGCAATGCTTAGGCGAGGTAGCACATTGGAAACCAGATCAACAGGAATACCAGGCTTTGATGAGATATTAGGAGGAGGCATGATCGTCCCTTCCACAATACTGATAGCAGGCAACCCGGGTAGCGGAAGGACCACAATGGGCATCCAAAGCTTATGTGAGGCGGCAAAAAGTGGGGAGAAGGTCCTGTACATATGCATTACTACAAAGTCTGAAAGTTCTGTGAGGGAAAATCTCGCAAGCTATGATTTTTATGAGGAAGCACTGAATATACATACATTCAGCATTAGTTCAGTAGAAAGGGATCCGCTTACAATGCTCGTGGAACTTGGCAATTATGTAGCATCCTTCAAGCCGGACAGGATACTTATAGATCCTGTCACACCCATAGGATTCGTTTTTGCCGAAGCTGAGAGAAGAAGGTTCATGTATTCACTCCATGCAGCAATAGGTGAGTGGAATGCCATTGTATACCTTACAGGAACCATGTCACAGGACGAAGTATGCCGTTCGGTGATCAGCGATATGGTCGACGGAATAGTTTACCTATCCCAGGATATACAAAGAAGAGGAAACCAGCGCATAATCAAGATCATGAAAATGAACCGTCCTGATTATCTTGAAGGTGAGCATACATTTGATATTTCAAATAAAGGAGTTATTATCTATCCCCGAACGACTTCAAAGGACACAGAAGAACCAGCAGTAATAGAAAGAATAGACGTGGGAATAAAAGGGTTTGAGGAATTGAGTAGGGGCGGACTGTTCAAACACTCATCTACATTGATAGCAGGGAACACAGGCACGGGCAAAACATTATTCGGACTTCATTTCATTATCCATGGAGCCCTCAATGGTGAGCCAGGAGTTATAAGCAGCTTTGAGGACAGTCCTGCTGAACTACGCCGCTATGCTGCAAGTGTTGGCCTTGGACTTGAAGAGCTGGAACAACAAGGGATGATAAAGACAATATATACCCCTTCTTCAGAAATCAATGCTGGAAGGCATGCAAATGAGCTTCAGGAAAGCATGGAAGAGATAGGGGCAAAAAGAGTACTGCTGGATGATATATCAGGATTTGATTATGCATTTGGTGACGCGGTAGCGAAAAAAGAGCACATGGCCAGTTTGATAAGGCTTTTCAAGAAAATGGGAGCTACATCAATACTGATAAGCGGAAGCGGAACAGCTACCAGCAATGTGCTTACATCCGAAATACCATTATCCCCACAGGCGGATGTATTGATAGTTCTCAAGAATGTGGAAATGGACAACACTATTAAAAAGACCATGTCAATCCTGAAGATGCATGGCAGTGACCATGAAAAGCGCCTTGTGGCATATAACATTGATTCTGAAGGTATACATATTAGTGATTTACTGATGGGTACATGACTATATTTATACTATTTTACGCAATCATGCCCCATAAAAACCTTTAAATACCAAAGCGTGTTACTATGTCACATAGTAACATGGTTTGTTCCTGAGGCACTGAAGTAATACAGAGCCCTAGAAGCCATACATATCAATCTGTACAAACATACAATGGAGATACATACATGACAGAAATCGGTAAAAAGATCCGCATAGAAAGGATAATGCACAGAGACAGCAGGAACATCGTAATAATACCTATGGACCATGGTATATCTGATGGCCCCATAAAAGGCCTGATAAATGTAGCAGATTCCATAAACAAGGTTGCTGATGGCGGGGCTGACGCGGTGCTCATGCAAAAGGGAATCGTCACCCATGGACACAGAGGATATGGACATGATGTGGGACTGATAGTCCACATGAGTGCATCCACATCCCTTGGACCAGATCCCAATAACAAGGTCCAGGTATGTTCTGTGGAAGAAGTCATGAAAATGGGTGCTGATGCAGTGTCAATACATGTGAATGTAGGGTCTGAGACCGAGGCGGACCAGTTGCAGAAACTTGGAAGTGTAGCCGAAGAGTGCAATTACTGGGGAATGCCACTTCTTGCAATGATGTACCCGAGGGGCAAGGACATAATCAATCCACATGACCCGGAGCTTGTAGCACACGTTGCAAGAGTTGGTGCTGAGCTTGGGGCTGATGTTGTAAAGACTCTTTACACAGGCAACCCGGATACTTTCAGGGATGTTGTGCTGGGATGCCCTGTGCCTGTTGTAGTTGCGGGAGGACCAAAGACAAATACTGATAAAGAATTCCTTGAAATGATCCAGGGGTCCATGGAAGGGGGAGCCAGAGGTGTTGCTATCGGAAGGAATGTGTTCCAGCACGAGAACCCTACAAAAATTACAAAAGCCATAACATCGATAGTGCACCATAAAAGTTCAGTAGAAGAAGCGCTGGAAATGCTGAAATAACACCATATCGTTTTACGCTTGCGGACGTGCTGATATGAAAAATAAGATGATCTGGATAAAAGCCGATGAAGGCAGCTGGGAAGAACGCAAGACTGTGATCACCACCGGAATGGAATCTGGTGTGGATGCCGTACTTGTCAACGCTGCAGATGTTGAGAAAGTGAAGGAACTTGGAAGTGTGAAAGTTGCCGCCTTTGCAGCAGGGCAGGTAGAAGGGGCAGACATAATCGTTGTGGGAAAAGGAGGAGAAGGAGATGGAACCAAGCCATTGCCTCCTGATTATAGCGGATCCCTTGATGTTACAACAGCCCTGCGCCTGAAAGATATGGGGCTTAAAGTAGCAGCTTATGTGATAATAAGGAATAAGGATTATGAGAACTTTGCAGCCGAGATGGGAAGTATCTGTGATTACCTTATAACCATAGGCACGGACTGGCAGATCATTCCTCTGGAGAACCTAATTGCAGGACTACAGAAAAAGGATGTTAAACTCATATCAGGAGTTAAGAGTGCAGAAGAGACAAAACTTGCCTTTGAGACAATGGAACATGGTACAGACGGGGTTCTGCTTGACACAAAAGACCTGAGCCAGATCAAAAAAACAGCTGAAATTGCTGAAAGTGCAGGTGTCATAAACCTGCAGATGCAGACAGCTGTTGTCACAAGAGTGGAATCTGTGGGTATGGGAGACAGGGTATGTGTGGACACCTGCAATCTTATGGTCAGGGGAGAAGGCATGCTTGTAGGTTCACAGGCAAACGGTATGTTCCTGGTGCATTCCGAATCAGAGGAAAGTCCGTATGTCGCATCCAGACCGTTCAGGGTCAATGCAGGTGCTGTACATGCTTACATAAAGGTTGGAGAAAAGACCCGCTACCTTTCAGAGCTTAAAGCCGGCGATGAGGTAACCATAGTGGATGGTGAAGGGAAGCAGAGAACAGGAGTCGTCGGCAGGGTAAAGATAGAAAGGAGACCCCTTCTTCTGGTGGAAGCAGACCTTAAAGGAAAGATAGTAAAGAACATACTCCAGAACGCAGAGACCATAAAGCTCGTTACCGCAGATAAAGAGCCTGTATCGGTCACAGAACTAAAGGTTGGGGATGAGATACTGGTCCATTCAGAAGATATCGGCCGCCACTTCGGGATGAAGATAGAAGAGACCATTATTGAGAAATGAGTTATGGGGTGCCACAGGTGGTTATGATAGGGAAATTTGACCTTGGTGAAAGACCTGCAATTGTTGCAGTTATAGACGAGGATCCTGCAGAAAATGCCAAGGCTGCCAAATGGCTGGGTGCTGACGTACTTGAACTGAGACTGGACCTCCTGGATTTCTCAGGTCTTGAAGAGGCAAAAAAGACAATTGAAAGGATAAAAGTTAACACCGGACTTCCATGTATTGCAACCAATAGAGTACAATCTGATGGTGGGAAGTGGCAAGGAAGCGAAGATGAAAGAATTGCATTACTTATTGATATAATGCCTTTTGTCGATGCAGTGGATATCGAGCTCAGTGCAGAAGAGGAGTTGCGCCACAAGGTCATAGAAGCGGCAAAGGCAAGGAGAGCGACTGTAATAGTTTCTGCTCATGATCTTGACGATACACCATCCCTGGATGACATGAAGAACACACTTAACAGTGCACACGAGATTGGTGCTGATATCGCAAAACTGGCTGTCATGGCCAGGACAAAACAGGACGTACTCAATGTACTGCAGGCAACCTCTGAGATGGAAAAACCTGTTTGCACCATTGCGATGGGCCAGATTGGCAAACACAGCCGCATAGTTGCTCCATGTTATGGTTCATGCCTTACATACGGAGCAATAGCCAGAGCCGTGGCACCCGGACAGATAAAGATACATGAACTTAGGTCAGCCCTGGAGATACTCTTTTGAGGACGGTTTTTGGCGTATTCGGTGACCCTGTTGCACATTCAAGGTCCCCCGACATGCACAATGCAGCTTTCAGGGAGCTTGGCATGGAGTGCAGCTATCATGCTTTCAGGGTGAGCCCCTCAAAACTGAGGGATGCACTTCTTGGAGCAAAGGCCATGGGATTTGGCGGGGTGAACCTCACTGTCCCGCTGAAACAGGAGGCATTGAAGATCGTTGATGCCGACCCGCTGGCTGCAATTATTGGTGCTATCAATACCGTTGATTTCAAAGAGGAAATGAGGGGTTACAACACAGACGGAACCGGGGCAAAGCGCACCCTTGAGGAAAAAGGTGTGAATATAACGAACTCCCGGGTGCTTATCGTAGGTGCAGGAGGAGCTTCCAGGGCCATTGCATTCCAGTTTGCAAAAGACGGAGCAGACATCACCATAGCTAACAGGACCGCAAGTAAGGCTATAGAGCTGGCATCTGAAGTCTCATCCGTGGGTATTGCCAGTGGGTGCGGACTTGAGAAACTGAAGGGATTGATCGCTGATAGTGACATACTCATCAATTGTACTACCTTAGGGATGCACCCCCGCACCGAAGGAACAATAGCAACGGCAGAAGACATGCACCCTGAACTCACTGTATTTGACATCGTCTACAATCCCCTGGAGACCAGGCTTCTGAAAGAGGCAAAGAAAGCAGGTTCAAAGGCAGTTACCGGTGAAATGATGCTCATCTACCAGGGTGCAGAGGCTTTTAAGATCTGGACAGGCGTGGAACCTCCTATTGATGTAATGAAAAAAGCAGTATTGGAGGGTCTCTGATCTTGAAAGTCCTGATCATTGGCGGCACTGGTGAAATGGGACAGTGGTTCACCCCTTTTTTCAAAAAAAGAGGCTATGAGGTTATAGTGTGGGGAAGCAGCGGCAAGGTGGAGATTGCAGAGCGAATGGGGGTGGAATTTGCCAGTGACCTTGATGCTGCAATAAGCATCAGCGACATTGTAATTGTAACGGTACCCATCAACATCACCGGGAAGGTCATCAGTGAAACTGCACCCAAGATGAAGAGTGGAAGCCTGCTAATGGATTTCACCTCCCTGAAAGTAGGACCCACTGAAGCCATGAAGAAGTACGCTCCGCAAGATGTTGAAATACTCGGCACCCACCCTATGTTCGGACCATCCATACCAGGCCTCCACGGACAGATATTCATACTGACCCCTATTGAAGGGCGATGTGACAGATGGTTCCCCGTGATAAGGGCACTTTTTGAGGACGATGGGGCACACATCGAAGTCATCAGCCCGGCAGAGCACGACAGGTTCGTATCAGTTGTGCAGGGACTGACACATTTTGCATATATTACCATAGGCACAACTTTCGATGAACTTGATTTCAGTGTGAACGAGTCAAGGAGGTTCATGAGCCCGGTATATGACATAATGCTCGATTTCGTTGGCAGGATACTGGGACAGAACCCATACCTCTACGCATACATCCAGATGGAGAATCCGGAAGTGCTCAGGGTGCATGAGGCATTTATGCAACAGTGCAGGGAAATGTCCTCAATTGTCAGGGAACATGATGTCGAAGCTTTCACTACAAAAATGAGAGATGCTGCTGTGCATTTCGGTGATACTGCATCAGCCCTGCGCCGCTCGGACAAGCTCATCAACTCGAAGATAGCTGAGTTTGACAGGCTGCTGGACTCCATCGGACAGGAAATTGGTGTCAGGCACATCTATTCAGGAATTGTGCATACCGGTGTCGTTGACAAGGTAACTCCAAGAACCGTTGTTCTCGAATGTGGCAGCAAGATGGTACCTCTCAAAATCGAGAACATTCGCCTGTTAGACGAAGAGGAACTGCATGAGTGGAAATTAGGGAACCTTGAGCATCATTCAAGAGACATATCGGTGCTGATTCCAGAGGAAGCTGATGCCGATGTAATCATGGAACTTGTTTCCCGTAATGATAATATAGTCTCAATTGAGATCATTGACAGGTATGAAGGTGTCGAGGGAACTAAGAGACTGAGTGTTACATTTCGTGTAATGATAATGGGAGATGTTGAGGTTGAGAGGATTCAGCAGGAAGTTGAGAGGCAACTGAAGGGTATTGGTTGCATTATAAGAGGATGAAAGCAACCGAAAACAACTCTGCAAGGAATGAACCCTGACAGATAGAATTAGCTCAAAAAAGAATGATCAGACCTTACTCACAAGGTCCTCAAGAGCAGCCTTCGGGTCAGCAGCTTTTACTATACCTGATGCCAGCAGCACACCCACAGAACCAAGTTCAAGAGCTGCGGCAAGGTCCTCTCCTTTTGAGATACCTGCACCGCAGAGAACCTGTACTACAGGATTGATCCTCTTTACTGCTTCGACCGAACCTGTGACAACCTCAGGATCTGCTTTTGACACTGGGATGCCGGAACCGATGAGCTCGGGCGGTTCCACTGCAACGTAATCGGGGCCCAGAGCTGCTGCAGCGGCTGATGTTGCAACGTTGTTGGTACAGACTATTGTTTTAAGACCTGTGCTTTTTGCAAGTGTTATGGATCCATCGATGTTTGCCAGGGTGAGGCGGCATTCTGAATGGTTTAGAAGGGTTCCAACTGCGCCTGCATCTTTTATGCATTGGACAAAAGCATGTCCTGTAAAGCTGCCGGCACCTACAGGGTCAAGGCTCTGTGCATAAACCGGCAGGTCAACCTGTGATGCAACACGGTAGATATCACAGAACTGCGGTGCAACGCCAATCTCAATTCCGCTGTCATCTGCAACTTCCTTACATGCCTGTGCAACCTTTACAGCGCCCGAGCCTGTACCCTCAAGATATGTCTTAAGGTTCAGGACAATTAATGTAGAACTCAAATTTGATCACTCCAATACGAATTAATCAGTATAAAGGTGAACAGAAGTATAAAGGTAACTGTAAGAAAAGAAAAAACGAAAATAAGCTTTGCAGAAATCTTCTGCACATAAAACCACAGATAAACGCTGATGCACGCAGATACATTTTCATCTGTGTTACCTGCTAAACGACTATTTAGCAGGCACTCAACTCCGTAGGAGGTGAGTGTATCTGTGTTCATCTGTGGTCCACAATTCAGTAACAATAGATATTCTACAAACCTAATAAAAGAAAAGCGTATGGAATTCCACACGCTTAGAAGTCGGTCATTACCCTGAACTGGTCGATCTCAGGGTTGTTAAGACCTTCAATGAATTTCTCTGCGACCTGCCTTACATCCTTTGCGTTGGTGATAGCCCTTCCAACCACAAGGACATCCGCACCTGCACTGAGTGCAGCAGGCATTGTGTCGATACGCACACCACCGGCAACTGCAACCAGGATCTTTGGTGAGAGTGCCTTTATATCGTCGATGTTGCCCCATGCATGCTCAGTTTCCTCGATGTCGATACCACGGTGGAGCTCAACCACATCAGGAAGCACATCAAGCTTCTTGAGCACTGCCACAGGGTCATCGCAGTTGAGTGTATCCATTACAGCATAGATACCTGTCTTGTGGGCTTCCTCAATAACCTTATTCAGCGTTGCTATTGGTGCAAGTGCAGAAACTACGATAGCATCTGCAGTAGCATCTGCCACCATACGTGCCTCGAGGTTTCCTGTGTCAAGGGTCTTAAGGTCTGCAACTATGAATGCATCGGGACGAATCTCCCTAAGCTTTGAGATTACGTCAACTCCATAGCGTTTGATAAGAGGCGTACCTGCTTCCAGGATGACGTGGTCGCTCTTTGGTATCTGCCTGACGATATCCAGTATCACAGGAAGGTTCGGGTTGTCAAGTGCAACCTGCAGGTAGGGAGGATTCCAGAGTCTGGATACCTTGAATCCCATTATTGCGTGACCCATCCTGTCCTTCTCTTTTAGTACCGTATCAATGTTCGGGAAGCCATCCACTGCGCGTTTGACAGCAAGCTTTGTAGCTCCGTAGTTGTACCTGTAGATCTTGTTGTAGTCCTTTGCCTCAGGATGGATGAAGACACTTGCAACAACAACGAGATCCTCAATATCCATGTCGCCGAATGCGCCTTCTTCAAGAGCGTCTGCAACAGCCTTTGCAACAGCAGCCTGTGCAGGACCAAATATCTGGGATGCCTGGGCCATGTTCTTCACCGTGACCTTTGGAACGATAAGGGTTGCCGGCTTTGCCGGAAGGTTTGGCCGGATCACTGAGAGCAGAGGTGTGTGACCTGCTGATAACTGTGTCAATCCGTTTGCAAATGCCTGACCCACAGGACCGTCTTTGTTTCCGACCATAAGGTCAACGTGTGCGAGTTCTGGTGCCTCGCCAATTAATGCTTCTCCGATCAATAACATGATTCTCACTCGTATATTAGATAAATATCAATATGCTTCGATAGTTTATTTATGGCATTACTATTGTTTCCAACACTGATTTGACAGTATGGAATCAATCTTTTCTCGTGCAGAACCAGCGCTTCTTTATATATTAGATTTATGGCATGGTTAGCTAGATTTCTGGCTTATATAATATGTACCAATAAATAGTTTGTTGAGACTATCTTTTTTAATTTGAACACGTTCAGAGCATCTTCGGACAGATATCATCCATGATACACTCATCGCATTTCGGCCCTACGGGACGGCACACATTCTGCCCAAACAACACCATCAGCCCGTTAATATCCTTCCAGTCCTGCTTTGAAACTACCTTTTCAAGCTCTTTTTCCGTCTCATCAGGGCCTGAGGTCCCAACAAGACCCATGCGATTGGATATCCTGTGCACATGAGTATCCACTGCAATGACATCCTGCTCAAATCCATAGCCCAGCACACAGTTGGCAGTCTTGCGTCCGACTCCGGGCAGTTTGAGAAGCTCATCCATGCTGTCCGGGACAACTCCGCCGTAGTCCCGAAGGATGATACGGGAGATATCAATTATACGCCGGGCCTTCACCCTGTAGAATCCCACGTTCCTGATCAGTTCCTGTACTTCATCCACTTCAGCCTCCGCCATTTCCTGCACCGTACCCAATACCTCGAAAAGCTTCCGGCTTGCGGGGATGGTAACATCATCACGTGTACGCTGGGACAGGACGGTGGATATCAGAAGATAGAAAGGATCCCTGTTGATGTGGAAATAACCATCAGGATACAGTTCTTTCAGCCGTGAGACCACATCTTCGACATACATCAGGTTATTGAGAAAACCTTGAAGTATAAAGCACTTTGCAGATAATGGTGCAAATGATGGCGGCAAATGGAGTTTGAAAAGAAAGGCCCGTCATTCCATGAATTATTTATATCATATAACCCAGGTTTGAAAGAATCTCATATATCAGCAAAGAATCTCCCCTCGTGAAAGAGAAAGTCCGTTTATAGGTAAATTGGGTCCAACTAATGAAAATAAGGGAAATGTATATACATAAAGAAAACAAAATAATAATATAAATATATTAACTATATTGATGAATTGTTTTGAAGGAAAGAAAATGGAACAAGTCGCAATTGAAGAAGAAATGCTGAAGAAGAATTCTTTGCTCTTGCCTGTTGCAGTAGCTCTTGGAACTTTTTTAGCAATCATTGCCTACACATACCTGCCACCCACAACAGCATTGATCACCATATTCTCGGGCACCATCGTCACAGCATTGATAACATACGCCGTCCTAAAGAAAAGATACGGCCAGTGATTATAAAGGCAACGATAGATTTATAAAGAGGTAGAGACATCTCAACCTCGCTATAAAAGGGCTCGTGGTCTAGCTGGTCATGACGTCGCCTTCACACGGCGGAGGTCCGGAGTTCGAATCTCCGCGGGCCCATTTCTATTTTATTGTTCTTGCGGTGTTGAGCACAGCAAGGTAAAACTGGCAGCATCTCTTTTTGCAGTAACTGTTCAAAAACAATGCATTTATAAGAAGGAAAATCAAGAAATGCCCTATAAATGCCCTATGGTAGTGCTTCTATAAGGACTTAAACTGACAGTAAACGAAACATAATTTCAGGCCTGCTCCCATACTTCAAAATAACCGTACTGCTCATATCATTCGCTTCTTTTTAAACCATACTCGATCCAATAGTCGATATTTTCCCCAGTACCAAACCTCTTAAAAAGTAGTAAGAGTAAATCATGAGAACTTCTCAAAGTCACCAGACTACATATGAGCATCAATAGAAATACAGGGCTTGTGGTTAATAAAAGTACGAACATCAGATGAGTGATGTATATCCATCAGATAACTCGATTCCAAAAAGATATATCCAATAAAGCAAACTCACAAGCATGGCATTCTTATCAAAAAATGAACTCCTGGAACTGATAACCAGCCCTGTACCACTCGTTGAAAGTATGAAAGACATCAAAACCCAGGTTCAGCCAAACAGTGTGGAACTTACCTTAAAGAGCATAGAGACATTCTGCGGTGAGGGAGCAGTTGACTTTGACAACAGTGAGAGAGAAACACCTGCAACAGAACCCCTGGATTTTGATGATAATGGATGGGCACACCTTAATCCTGGTGTGTACAAGATAACCTTTAATGAAATAGTGAATATTCCCCTGGACCTTGCGGCTATCGCCAGGCCAAGGTCGACACTCCTAAGATGCGGAGCAAACATAGGTACCGCTGTATGGGATTCCGGATACAGGGGCAGAAGCGAATCAATGCTGGTAGTTCACAACCCTTACGGCTTTCGCCTGAAAAGGGATGCACGCGTAATGCAATTGTTATTCTTCAAGCTTCACAGCGAACTTGAAGAAGGATACTGTGGCAGATATCAGCACGAAAATATCCAGGAACCATGAGCCTGGAAAAACTTGGAAAAAGCAATACCAAAAGAGGCTTTATGGACCATAATACAGTAATTGCCATTAGCGAGTGATCAATATTTAAATCATTCATGTGAAGATGATCGGGCATATTGCAAAGCTATACAGATCAGAAACCTTCAACAGATTAACAGGTTTTTCGTTAGGGTTATCTAGAATAAGATCAATGACCCAAGCATGAGTGAAATTGGTAAATCTGTCAGGATGGAAAGGATATTCGACCGCAATACAGGTAATGCCATTATAATACCAATGGACCATGGTGTTGGTTCAGGACCAATAAAAGGTATCATTGACCTGCCTGCAGCTGTGAACAAGGTTGCAGAGGGTGGGGCAAACGCGGTTCTTGGACATATGGGTCTCCCAAAACATGGACACCGCGGGTACGGAAGGGATGTAGGACTTATAATACACCTCTCAGCCTCTACTTCCCTGGGACCAGATCCAAACCACAAAGTGCTTGTCACAGAAATCGAGGAAGCTATCAAAATAGGTGCTGATGCAGTATCCATCCATGTGAACGTAGGTGCTGACGATGAAGCTAAAATGCTCCAGGACATGGGATATGTGGCCAGGAAGTGTGATGAATGGGGAATGCCTTTGCTTGCTATGATGTATCCCAGAGGTCCAAAGGTGATGTCGGAGCATGATGTCGAATATGTGAAACATGCTGCCAGGATCGGTGCTGAGCTTGGGGCCGACATCGTCAAGACGAACTATACCGGCGACATAGAAACCTTCAAAGAAGTTGTTAACGGATGCCCTGTACCTGTAGTGATAGCAGGTGGTCCCAGGATGGATACTGAACGACATCTTCTTGAAATGATATACGAATCCCTTCAGGCAGGGGGCAAAGGCGTGGCCATCGGAAGAAATGTATTCCAGTCTGATGATCCTACAAAACTTGTGTCTGATATTTCTAAAATCGTCCACCATGGGATGAGCGCAGAAGAAGTGCTTGGACCGGAGTGAGCATTTTTATCAGCTCCTGTGGAAACAGGATGTATTGTCTGTTTTCCACAAATATATTCTTTTTTATAATGGCCTACCAATACACACAGCCTAATAGCTTTCTCCTATCACTTTCATTTGATCAATAAATGAAATGCACCTTGAGAAGTTAAGTGCAGGATATCGTACGACGATATAAACGAAGAACAGCTGTCTGAAATGAAAAGAGTAGGAAGAGCAAGGCCAGTGTTGAAATGACCAATTGAATCATATAAGATGGTGGTACGATATGATATGATTTGATTGAGATTCGACCTTGCTCAAAAGTAAAATGTTTGAACATGCATATAACCCTAATGATAGCTTTATGAGTATATTGGTACACATAATAATAAATTGTGCACATGAAAGATTCATATAACTTTAATATAACTTTCGTCACCATTAAATGCAATGGGCATATCGATGAATTCATAATAATACACGTAATTTCAATGCACATATTGATCCAAATATTTTAGAGGCTAATCTATGGACAGATACGAAAAGGTAATAGAACTGGCAAAACGCCGGGGATTCCTATGGAACTCTTTTGAGATCTATGGAGGAACTGCCGGTTTTTACGATTACGGACCCCTTGGAAGCACCCTGAAACGCAGGATAGAGCAGATATGGCGCGAAACCTATGTGATAAGGGAAGGGTACATGGAGATCGAGGCACCAACCATAGGCATAGAGGAAGTCTTCATTGCATCAGGCCATGTAGGAGGATTCTCCGATCCACTCTGCGAGTGCAAGAGCTGTGGCGAGGCTTTCAGGGCAGACCATCTTGTGGACAAGATCGTAGCCTGTGCAGACGGACTTGGAACCAAGGAACTCGATCGAGTAATAAAAGAGAACAGCATCAGTTGTCCGGAGTGTGAAGGAGAACTTGGGGAAACATACGAGTTCAACCTTATGTTCAAGACTAACGTCGGCCCGGGTTCCGGCAGGCAGGGATACATGCGTCCCGAAACCGCACAGGGAATGTTCGTAGACTTTTTAAGACTTGCTCGTTTTTATCGGGACAAGCTTCCATTTGGTGCAACCCAGATAGGTAAGTCCTACCGCAATGAGATATCTCCAAGACAGGGAGTTATAAGGCTTAGAGAGTTCACCCAGGCTGAAGCTGAGATATTCATAGATCCAAACAACAAGAAACACCCCAACTTCCACAGGTTTGCAGATAACGTGCTCAACCTCTATTCGGAACAAGCCCAGGAAAGAGGTACTGCAGAGCAGATGAGACTTGGTGAAGCGGTGGAGAAAGGAATAATCGCACATGAGTTTTTGGCATATCAGATAGGACTTACCAACTATTTCCTTCAGCGTATAGGTATTGCAGCTGATAAACTGAGGTTCAGGCAGCACAAGAAGGATGAGATGGCACACTATGCTATTGATTGCTGGGATGCGGAGATAGAGACCGAGAGGTTCGCTTGGGTAGAAGTCGTAGGGATAGCGGACAGGACTGACTATGACCTGAAGGCACATGCTGCTGTGAGCAAGACAGAGCTCTCAATTTACAAAGAGTACAGCGAACCCAGGATGGTAACCAGATTCGTTGTCAAACCAAACATGGGCAAACTGGGGCCGCTCTTCAAGGGAAAGGCAAAGGATGTTGCAGAAGCATTGAAAGCCCTGAGCCAGGAAGATCTGGAGCAAGACAGTATCACGGTCATGGTTGATGATGAGGCTTTAACAGTTCCAAATGATATCGTTGAGTTTGCAGAGGAAACGGTAAAGATCAGCGGGGAGAACATCATCCCCCATGTCATAGAACCTTCCTACGGCATTGACAGGATATTCTATTCCACAATGGAACATGCATTTGCAGAAGAGAAAGTTGCCGGGAAAGATGATAGTGAAGATGAATCAAGGATAGTCATGCGATTAAGAAAAGAAGTAGCACCTGTGCAGGTAGCCATACTTCCACTCCTTACAAGAGAAGAACTCATCAAGCCTTCAAGAAGCATAGAGGCAAGCATAAGACAAAAAGGACTATTGGTTTCTTATGACGATTCAGGAACAATTGGAAGACGATACAGAAGAAATGATGAGATCGGAACGCCATATTCTGTTACCATCGATTACAATACACTTGAAGACAACACAGTGACCATCAGGGACAGGGACAGCATGAAGCAGGTCCGTGCACCTGTAGAAGGGATAGCAGATCTGCTGTACGAACTCATCTACATGGAGAAGGACTTTAAGAGTGCCGGTAAGGCACTCTGAATACTTTGAGCATAGCAAATGTGACATTCACATTGTTGCAATAAAAACCATAAAATGCAATATATCGCAAAAATACTTTCACCGTGCTTAGCTCAGCTTTAAAAGTCTGAAAAGTATACATATATGGCAAAGCAAGGGCCATACACATGCCAGAATACATCAGACACCCTTTGATCAAAACAGATACCGTGGAACAGCGGCTTTACCAGCTTGACCTGGCAGGCAAAGCCCTTGATACATCCACCCTTGTAGTCCTTCCCACAGGCCTTGGGAAGACTGTCATCTCACTGCTTGTGATGGCATCCCGGCTTGAGAAGTACGGCGGGAAGGTCATGATGCTCTCACCGACAAAGCCACTTGTGGAACAACATGCCTCTTTTTACAGGAACGTATTCAATCTACCTGAAGAAGAAGTGCTTACATTCACTGGCAGTGTAAGCCCGGAAAAACGCGCCGATATGTGGAAAAAAGGGAAGGTCATCGTTTCCACACCACAGGTTATCGAGAATGACATACTGACAAGGCGAATAAGCCTTGAAGATGTAACCCACATAACCTTTGATGAAGCACATCGGGCAATTGGCAACTATGCATACACCTACATAGCAGAGAAGTACTTCGAAACCGCAAAAAATCCCCTGTGCCTTGGGATCACTGCAAGTCCCGGAAGCTCTGATGAGAAAATAGCCGAAGTATGCCAGTCACTACACATCGGATCCGTGGCTGTTAAAACCGAGTCTGACAGGGATGTGATACCATACATCCACAAAAAAGAGATCGAATGGGTACGCATCAACCTTCCTGAAGGGATGAGAGAGATAAAGGAGCTTCTTGACAGGGTACTTGATGACAGATTCAAAAAACTTTCCGAACTCGGGTATACCATACACAACCAGAAGTATGTCTCTAAAAAAGACCTTCTGAATCTTCAGGCAAAACTGCAGGGTGAGCTTAGAGGATTACCCGATCCGGCAGTCTATGGAGCGATATCGATACTTGCAGAGATACTTAAAGTGAACCATGCAGTAGAGATAATAGAGACCCAGGGCCTTGGTTCTTTGCGTATGTACATGGAGAGGCTTGACAATGAAGCGGGCTCAAAGAGCGGGAGCAAGGCTTCAAAAAGACTTACTGAAGACCTCTACATCCGCCAGATGGCAAGAAGACTTAATGACTGTGATATGGAGCATCCCAAGCTGGAACATGTGAAAAGAATAGTGTATGAAGAGCTTGAGAACAAAACTCGCTCCCGGGTCATAGTCTTTGCGAACTACCGTGACACTGCCGAGATGATCACAAATGCTCTTTCAGAGGTTGAGGGTATAAGGCCCGTTAGATTTGTGGGCCAGGCATCGAAATACAAGGATAAGGGCCTGACACAGAAACAACAGGTGGATATCATCGAGAAGTTCAAGGCAGGAGAACATAATGTACTTGTAGCTACATCCGTTGCAGAGGAAGGCCTTGATATCCCATCCACAGACCTTGTCCTGTTCTATGAGCCCATTCCATCAGAGATCAGAAGTATACAGAGAAAAGGCAGGACTGGAAGAAAACACCAGGGACGTGTGGTAGTACTCATCACAAAGGGAACCAGGGATGAAGGATACTACTGGAGCAGCCTCTCAAAAGAAAGGAAGATGCAAAGCAACATGAAAGAACTGCAGACAGTAATGCCTGCAATGAAAGGCAATACAATGGAAGAGTTCGGGGCCATTGGACCTTATGAGGAGCAAAGAAAACTCATTGAATATGAAAATGAGAGTAAGGACAATACCATCAAAATAATAGTTGACCAGAGAGAAATACGCAGCTCTGTTGCCAGGACCCTTGAACGCAATGATATTGAAATTGTTGTAAGGACCCTGGAAGTTGGAGATTACATTCTCAGCGACCGTATAGCTGTGGAAAGAAAAGAAACACAGGACCTTGTCAGTTCGCTTATAGAAAAAAAGCTCTTTGAACAGATCACAAACCTCTCCAGAACATACATCAAACCTGTACTTATCATCGAAGGAGAAAGCCTGTTCAATTGCAGGACTATCAGCCCCAATGCAATCCATGGTGCTTTGTCTTCAATATCCCTTGACTTCGGTGTTTCTGTATTCTATACCCGTGACCCGCAGGATACGGCCTCTCTCCTTATTCAGATTGCAAAAAGAGAACAGACGGATGAGAAAAGAGAAGTTAACATGCACGGTAAAAAGGCTGCACCAATGTTGCCGCAACAACAGGAATATGTTATCTCCTCCATCTCAGATATTGGCCCAAAGGCTGCAAGAAACCTTTTGCAACATTTCGGTTCGGTTGAGAATGTAATGAAATCAAGTTACCAGGAACTGCAGGAAGTTCCTAACATCGGACCAAAGACCGCAGCCAGGATCAGGGAAATCGTTGGCAGTGAGTATAAAAAATGAAAAGTTGTTGCAAATGAGCGGATGAGTATCCGCAATGTCCGTATTTGCAATTATGGATTCTGACGTATTTTGGACATTATATCCACGCAACGATCTATAAGATCGAGATGTTCAGCCATCCTCCTGGCATCTGTTTCATCCTGCATGGAACGTGCAATACCTATCATTTTCCTGAATATCAAAGACTCTACTTCTAATACACTATCATGCACAGACTCAGGATATTTTGAAGGCTCCGGGCTTGAACTGCTTTTTGGGCAGGGTTCAGATTTACTTGCCGCAACCTGTGCATCCTTTTCTTTTGAAGACGGAAATGAAGATTTTTCAGAGGGAGGGAAATTTGTTTCCAGCACCTTATTACCGGACCCACGCGGGTCACGCACACCATCGCAGACCGGACACATTATGCGCCCCTGGTAGCGGAAAAGGGGGGCTCCGCAATTTTCACAATGTTGTGCCAGCATAGTGCCGCCTATCTCAAGCATCCGGGATATCTTCTGTATATTATCATCATCTAGGTTTGACATATTATCTCCTTTTTCTCAAAACATATATACCAATGAAAGTCTTTTTATAGAATATAACTATTTAGGAGTAAACTGAGCAACTCTATTTTGATTTCAAGGTTATCAAGGTGATCCTACATGTCAAGTTTTGAACAAGTCATTGAAGAATGCAAACAGAAATTGGAATATATCGCAAACGATAATTCAGTACCAAGGAATATAAGGCGTTCTGCAAATGAAATCCTGGAAACATTAAGCAAAAAAGATGAACCACTCTTTTTGAGAACATCATCCAGCATATCTATTCTTGAAGATATCAGTAATGACCCCAACATCCCGGTCCACACAAGGACACTCATATGGGATGTTGCAAGCCAGCTAGAGACCATTCCGGTTGACGAGTAGAAACAGAACAAAATTTTGTTCTGTGTTTGTTTTTTTTTAACTTTGATGTCTAGCAACAAATACATTTATCCATTTTCACCTTTTTTGTCTTTTGAAGAGCTTTTGAAAAACTGTTTATACCAGGCTGCAAATGAACTAAAGGATTTCAATGATCAATAACATCTCCTGCAGGATAAAGGATAACTTCGAGGCAAAAGATAAAGCAAGGGAGATAACTCTGGCAATATCAAGGGATGTCGTGCGCAATTGCAGGACAGCAATGTACAACATACACAACGAGAAGTATGAAAAAGCCCTTGGATTGATAGAAGATGCCAAAGAGATGCTTGAAAGAATGAACTCACTGCTAGAGGATCATCCTGATATATACTATTCAGGGTTTGTGGAGCATGCTCAGCAGGAGTTTGTGGAATCCACGGTTGTCTACTATATCCTCAGAAGTGACAATGATAGAACAATACCTGGTCCCCATGAACTCAGTGTTAGTGATGTGGCATACCTTAATGGCCTTGGAGATGTGAGCGGGGAGCTTAGAAGACATGTGCTTGACCTCATCAGAAAAGGCAGGCCCGGGGAAGGAGAGGACTACCTGCGACTGATGGAGGACATATGTAATTGTCTTATGATGTTTGACTATCCTGATGCCATGACCAGGGGATTACGCCACAAGACCGACATAACAAGGTCTGTGATCGAGAAGACACGAGGAGACCTTACAAATGCAATACGCCAGCAGAAACTGGAAAAAGCCATGAAGGAACTAGAGAACAGAATTGATTAGACCATACACCAACATTAAGAGGAAAATTCATGAGATTTGATCCAGATGATATAAAAAAAGCAGCAAATGAGGATTTTGACGCTGCATGGAACCAGGGGAAGGACTACATAAGTAAAAAAGAACTTAATGAGCAATATCCCCATATGAGAATCAGATACGGGAAACCACACCCAGTCTATGAGACAATCTCAAAGTTGCGTGAAGCTTACCTAAGAATGGGATTTGAGGAAATGATGAACCCTATCATAGTCGATGAAAGAGAGGTTCATAAACAGTTCAGTCACGAGGCACTTGCTGTCCTTGACAGGTGTTTCTATCTTGCAGGACTCCCGCGCCCCAATGTGGGTATTTCAGATGAGCGCATCAGCAGTATCAGGAAGATCATAGGCGACGTTGACGATCAAGCTATTGAGACCATCAGGAAGATCCTTCATGCATACAAGAAAGGCGATGTGGAAGGGGACGACCTTGTGCCTGAAATTGCGGCAGGTATTGAGGTATCCGATTCCCTTGTGGTTGAAATGATAGACCAGGTCTTCCCTGAATTCAGGGAACTTGTACCCCAGTCTACAAAGAAAACGCTCAGAAGCCACATGACATCCGGCTGGTTCATCAGTCTGGCATCAGTAATAGAACGTGCAAACCCACCCTTCAACTTCTTCTCCATAGACCGCTGTTTCAGGAGAGAACAGGACGAGGATGCTGCACGTCTTATGACATACCATTCTGCTTCCTGTGTGATAATGGATGAAAACGTAACCATCGACCATGGAAAAGCAGTTGCTCAAGGCCTGCTTTCCCAGTTCGGCTTTGAGAAGTTCATGTTCAGGCCAGATGACAAGCGCAGCAAGTACTACGTACCGGACACCCAGATAGAAGTATTTGCCTATCACCCCAGGCTTGTGGGTTCAAAGACAAAGTACTCTGACGGCTGGATAGAGATAGCGACATTCGGCATATATTCACCTACTGCCCTTGCACAGTACAACATACCGTTCCCTGTCATGAACCTGGGACTTGGGGTTGAAAGGCTGGCAATGATACTTCACGATGCAACAGACATACGCTCACTCACATATCCCCAGATAACACAATATTCTGAATGGGAGATGAATGACAACGAACTTGCAAAAATGGTATATGTGGAGAATGTTCCTTTAACAGTCCACGGCAAAGAGATAGCAAAGGCAATAACTGCAGTCTGCGAAGAATATGCTGCCACACCCAGCCCATGTGCATTCCCTGCATGGGAGGGAAGCATAAACGGAAAAATGGTAAAGGTATCAGTTATCGAACCGGAGGAAAGCACAAAGCTCTGCGGACCTGCCGTGTTCAACGAGATATTGGCATATAAAAGTGACATCATGGGGATCCCGGATAACAAGAAATGGAAAGAGGTACTTGAGAACCATTCAGCAAGGACCGGAGTCCGATTCCTTGATGCATTTGCAGCCCAGGCGGCAAAAGATATCGAAGATGCAGTTGCAAAAGGTGAAAATGAAGTCGAGACCAGAGTAAGGATAGTTAAAGTCCCTTCAGAGATAAACATACGTCTTGAACCACTGGCACAGCGCTATATAACAAGTAATAAGAAGAAGATAGACATCCGTGGACCGGTATTCACCACTGTGAGAACAACTATTGTATAAGGATGTCAGGAAATGTCATCCCGGGCCAGGGAGAACAGATTATGAGACCAGGAGCATACAATAATATCGAAGCACTCATTGAGGAGGGATGTCCTGTATGTATCACATTCTCTGATGAGCAAGGCGACAGCTCTGACCTGCTTTACTGCGAACTTACCCAGCGGGCAAGATATGGCGGATCCTTCATAATAGAACACCAGAGATGCAAGCCTGGGGATTACATACTGGGCATCAGTGAGATAAGTCCGGTTGATTATTACCTCCGATCCGGCAGGTATAAAGACTCAGCAACTGCACAAAAAGCAGTCTTTTCACTTCCCAGAGTTATAAAGACGTTCAGGTCCATAAGAATCGAACCTTGGCCCCAGAAAGCAGAAAAGTTTGACGTGCTTTTGCTATACCTGAAACCTGAGAAGGCAATGAGGATAATACAGGCATATGCATATCAATCCGGGAATGCCATCCCTTCAAGATCCATTGGTGCTGCATCGATTTGTGGAGATTGCACTGCAAGACCTCTTACTGAGGCAATAGGCTTGTCCTATGGATGTAAAGGCTCCAGGAAACACAGCAGATATGACAACAATGAAGTACCTTTAGGTATCAGCTATGGATTGCTGGAAATAATAGAAGAGGGATTGAGCAATATCCCACAAACATTTGACTAAGACAGTTATCTTGCATTGTAGAGAGGGATTTCCTCTGCATCAACCTTTGTGGTTTCCCCAAGAGTATTGTTGAGAACTTTACGTACCCTTGCAATGCATTTCGGATCAAGCTGCAACCTGAGACTTGTGGTCTCGCGTTCTTCATAGTAAAGGTCACTACTCTGCATCATACGATGGGTGGACACCTGGTGCCTTAATAATTTTGCAATTATACCTGTGCTTCCACCCGTGAGGTCCTCTGGACTTGTGTGGCTGAGAAATAGCATGTCACCCACATTCACATGAAGTGCCGGCAGAAAATTATGAGGGCTCCTTATCTCTATTGAGAGAAGCCGGTTCTGCTTCAGTTCGGACATAACACGTTCGGATATACCTGTTAAAGCAACATATTCCATGATATCACCCATACATCGGGAACTCTTTTCTGGTGCCGGATGGTTGCTCTGTTGTCCTTACGTCCTCAGCAAGACGTTGCATCTCTATCTCGATCTTCTCTGCCTGTTCAATAAGGCCTTCGGTGTTGATATCAAAACCATATAAAAGGTTGAGGACATCAATAACAACAGCTGCTGACCGGGGGTCTGGGTTCTGGCTCATGGTAGAGCCCAGAAGGCTTATTGCCGGTACATTGCGCACAAGGCATTCCCCCATAATACTCCCTGATATACCGGATATGGTACCCATCTGGAAAAGTTCCACCGTGTCCTTGATCCTTTCAAGCATCTCCTCTGTGGTTGCTGCACCAAATACCTTATAATCCTCGCTCATGGTAGCAATACCTGCAAGGGAGACGATTTCCTTTACATTGATAGACTTTGCCCATGTAAGGAGGGCCTTGCTTATATCATACGCTACAACAGGGTTTATCGGGATGTCCGAAACTATCATCACCATATTGTGCTCAATACTTTCGTATATCCTGACAGGCATATTTATAAGGCCTTCATAGAGAACAGCAATGGGAGGGAAATGTCTCGAATCGATTGAACCCCGATACTCCATCTTCAATTCATCGATTATCTGCTGGCTGGCAATGTTGCCCACAAGACCTATTCCCGGAAAACCTTCTATCAAGACAGGGTTTTCTGACTGTATCTCTGTAGTCAATATCTTAACATTGTTATCATCATAGTCTGTTCCTGACAAACGATCACCTTTTGAAAATAAGACTTGGTAAAATCCCTTGCATAAATATAACAGCCGTCTTATAGATAAGAGCATCGTTTGCATATTTCAGGTAACCTTATATTCCATGAACAGAGGATTTATCTATTCCTTATAGAAACAATGGTGATAACATGGATAAGACCATAACATATTTTGATGATGTGGGAAAAGCAAATACAGAAGAAGTGATGAAAGCAGCTGCAAAAAGGGCAGGGGAGCTTGGCATCCGGCATGTGGTAGTGGCAAGTACAAGCGGAGAGACAGCACTTGCAGCAGCTGAGGCATTCAGTGGTCAGGACGTGGAACTGATAGCTATCACGCACCAGTACGGCCTAAAGGAAAGTGGCAAATGGGAAGTTGATGAAGAGAAAATGGCAAAACTGAAAGAACTTGGAGTTGTAATGACCACACAATCCCATATGTTCTCAGGAGTGGAACGCGCCATCTCAAAGCGTATAGGAGGCGCCAGTCGTGCTGATGTGATATCTGATACTCTACGCACCGTATTCGGCAAGGGTTTTAAAGTGGCAATCGAATGTACAATGATGGCAGCGGACTCCGGACACATACCAGTTTCTGCGGATACGGAAATCATTGCCATCGGAGGAACACGCTGGGGTGCTGATGTGGCACTGGTTGTAAGGCCGGCACACTCATTTGACTTTTTCAGTCTTCAGGTAAGGGAAATAATTGCAATGCCAAGAGCTAAAGAAGACTGATATAAGAATATAACCCTGCAATTGATCATTTTGCAGGTAAATGCACACAATTTATAACCCGGATTCAGTCCTTTTTCTCATCCTGTACATGATCTGTACAGGATTCTTTTTCAGGCCCATGGCTTTCTTTCATACTGACATTAGAACTCATATTGATGAAACTCTTAAGGAAATAAGAAGTAAGTAATATGAATACGATGAAGAGTGCTATGCCAATCAAAAAGGCATCTATGACATCCATAAAAAAAGAAGTACCTTAAAGGTACTTTACTGCTTTGGTTTCTCGTATAGAGATGTCTTGGTCATCAGGTAACCTTTCTTGGAGTGTGGCTGCCTGAAAACGCTGTCGTTTGCTTTCTCTATCTCCCTTGCCTCAATTGCCAGCTGTGCTGCTGCGCGCATCATCTCATGGCCTGCTGCTGTTGTGAGTGTGACCTGTTCGATCTCCTTCATCATGAAACATGCAGGGAAGTTGATCTTTGCGACCATATCAGCCATGTGAAGAGCTGCAAGACCCTTTGCTTTTGCATATGGGTTATTGAATCCTGCCCTTTCAATGCATTTTTCAGGCTTGGCAACAATGTGTGGAAGCTCAAGCTCCTTTCCTTCGTCTGCCATTGCGGCAACCTTGTCAAGCTCTTCCTGGATAAGCCTTACCACACCACATGTTGAAAGGACCTTCATAGCATCTGAATTGAATGATGCCATCTCAACAGGGTCAAGGAACTCTGTCTTGGCACCGATGAGCGGATCAACGGTCATGATGATGTAACCAAAGCCTGCTGCCTGGAGTGCCTCGCGGTCTTCTTTCTTTGTGGGGCCGTCTGAGATGACAATGCATGGTACATCCTTGTATATCTCACGTGCAGCAGTTGGCCCTGGTGCGCTTGCGTTTGGGCTGATCATGACATAGAAGTCAGCTCCCCATTCCTTGAGTTCTGCGGTTGCTGCTGCTTCATCTTTACCCATTTTAGGACCAGTACCGAAAACACGCACAGTGATGCCCTCTCTTGCTGCGATCTCATCCTGAACAAGGTCTATGACCTGGCTCATACCTAAGTTACCTAGTTTAATGAATCCAATTTTTGCCATGTAAAATCACAGTAGTGCAAAGGACAGTGTAGCATATATTATTTTTGGATTGGAGCCGGGAGAATATATCATCATTAAAAATAGAAGGATATAAAAGGGAGTCTGTCCGAAAACCTTAAAAGTAATGTGACATATTTCAAATCAATCTCGGCACTTAAATACTGTTTCAATGCGGGATTCAAATTCCAGGTTTGATGAAGTGAGTCGCACCAGCAGCAATTCTGATAGGATCAAGTTAATAGTTTTTGATATGGACAGTACTCTTATTGATGCTGAAACCATTGACGAGCTAGCACATGTAGCTGGAGTGGGAGACGAGGTAGCCTCGATTACAGAAAAAGCAATGCAGGGGGAACTTGATTTTTCCAATGCGCTTTTTGAAAGGGTCAGACTACTAAGAGGCCTTTCAATCGAAAAAGCCCACGATGCTCTTGATAAAATGCCTTTCATGCCCGGTGCGAAAGAACTCATCGATTACCTGAGATCCCGGGGTTACAAGACCGTAATGATCTCTGGTGGGTTTACCATTGCTGCAGAGCGAGTTGGTAATACTCTTGGGATAGATCATGTAGTCTCAAATGAACTTCTGATAGACAAAGGCAGTCTTACAGGGGAAGTGAGGGGTCCACTCACAGAACAGGGTTCCAAGGAGCAGGTTCTGGAGGAGATCGTCCGAAAATACGGAATTAAGCCGGAAGAATGCATAGTGATTGGCGACGGTGCCAATGACATATGCATATTCAAGAGGGCAGGATATGCCATAGCTTTCAATTCCAAACCAATCCTTCAGGAGCATGCTGATATTGTCATAACGGAAAAGAACCTTGAAGCGGTAATACCGGTCATCCAGTCACTGGAAGTCGGAAAGGGCCAAGTATCGTGCATTAGAGATGCATGAAATGCCAGCTTTTTTGCTGGACCGGGAGGATAATAAGGAAATGATTAAAGAACTGAACGACAAGAAGACTGAGCTTAAGAACCAGTCTGAAGAATATAAGAAGAAACGCAATGAGCTTAATGCAGAAGCAAGTACGCTTGCATCAAAGCGTAATGATTTGAACAAAAAGACCAAGGACCTTATCAATGAAGCTCAGGAATACAAGGTACTCCGTGATGAGAACAATGAAAAGGTAAAGGAATACAAAGTATTCCGGGATGAGGTCAACAACAAGGCAAACGACGTATTTGCCAAGATAGACCAGATACGCAATGAGAACAATCTTGGCGGTCCTTCGATCAAAGACATACGCAAAGAGATCGACAGGCTGGAATTTACACAGCAGACCGAAGTCCTCACAACCAACAAGGAAAGAGAGCTGGTCAGCAAGATAACTGAGCTCCAGAAGCAGTATGTTCAGAAGAAGCAGCAACTTGAAGGAAATGATGAACTCAAGGTATTGCTCGCAGAAGCACAGGAGATCAGGGACGAAGCTTCAAACTATCACACTACACTTTCAGAGTACGCTCAGAAGGCACAGGAATATCACGACAAGATGATCACCACCTTCAAAGAGGCTGACAAGATACGTGCTGAATCCGATGCGGCTCATAAGGAATTTGTTCACTTCCAGGAAAAAGCTGATGAACAGCACAAGCTTTTCATTGCAGCACAGAAAGAGATCCGCGAGATCGACAAGGAACTACGGAAGATGAAGAAAGGCGATTTCGATGGAAAGAAGGAAGCTGCAAAAGCAGATGCACGCAAAGATGCGGAAGACATCATGGACAACTTCAAATCCGGTGGAAAACTCACTACTGAGAGCCTGATGGCACTTCAGAGGTCAGGTTTCCTGAAATAATCAAAATTCAAAGGGTGAACTTCACCCTTTTCAACTGTTTTTATTCATAACCATCCAATTGATCAAGAATAGTAGCCACAAAAGATCTTAAAGGGTACTTCTTATTGTTTGAATCCAAGATGGTTCATCCTGAACTCCGGGTCCCTCATTAAACACGGGCCGGATTTAAAAGCTGGATCCTTATATATTTTAACCCAAATTGACGCTAAAGTTTCTGTATGTATATTACCATATGATTTTGGCATACATGCACATGGAAGCACCTCACCCATTGGAGTAACATGCAGCCATTTACGACCTGCAAAACATCCCATTTTCCTGATGATCTGAGGGATAGGGAAAACCCGTGGACCTTCGGCATATGATGTGCGCTGTACAAAATCATCAAATTTTTTAAGGTCCTCGGAAGAGAGGACTTCCTTTTCATGACCCTGCCACCTTCCTGTAGGGACAATTTCATAGAAAGATAGTTCGTGGACACCAAGATCCTTGGCAAGCTCATAGAAATCATCCAGTTCACCTACATTGGCAGGGGAAAGAACTACATATATACCAACTAAAATATCAGCATCGAGCCCGTATCTTATAGCATTTACAGCCTCTTTGAATACCCCTGGCCTCCCACGCATATGATCGTGGCCTTCTTCATTTGCACTGTCAAGGCTTACACTGAGCATAGAAAGACCCGCCTCTTTCAGACTCGATGCACGCTCAGATGTCATACCAACACCGGAGGTGAAAAGACCAGGTATTGCACAGGACTTGTCCACATAACGTATGAGATCCTCAAGACCATCATATAAGAGAGGCTCGCCGCCATCGAATATAATGAGGGTCGTACCCAGGTCCTGAGTCTGGTCAATGACGTTTTTCACAGCATCAGGACTGAGCCTTGCTTTATTATTCGTATCAGGAAGGGCACAGTGCAGGCACCTGTTCGGACATTCTTCAGTGATGGAGATGGTTATCTGTTCCGGAACGTACTTACCCCTAATTGCACTCATCTGGCTTGATACAAGCCTGTCAAAAGCCTTGCTTGGTATGGGAGGCATCCATGTGGAATAGATCAAACGGTCCTTTTCTATTTTAGATGGTTTCGTATCCTGGAATATCTCCATCATATCCGATACAAAAGACCCCATAAAAGAGGATGCTATACCCGAGGTTCCCATCTTTACCCGCCCACCCTCTATGCGGGCATAGACCTTGAAAAAGGGATTCCTGTAGAAGTAATATTTGTCCTTCATTGTTCATTTCTTCCTGAAGACAGCCCTGTAAGAAAGTATTGAAGAAGGGTTATTTTTCAGTATCATCTTTGATATCTGTACTGCCTGATTAAAAGGACTTCCGCTGAGAACTGTCAGGTCCTCACCCTCAAAAACCTTCATCATGTCATCTATTTCTCTGTCTTTCATTTTCCGAAGGGTCTCAAGGGCAAATCGTCCAAGATAATACTCGGTCCTGTAGACATCATTCCAGCGCCTTCTGTAACCTTGGAGGAAACTCTTTGATGTGTCACCTTTTGCAATTGCATCGGCTGCAACATCTCCGCACATCTGACCAGCATGCATGCCATATCCAATACCCGACTGGGCAGCTGAGCCACCGGTGACCATGACACCATCTGCGACCATATCCCCGGGGATGGCAACTATAGGGTCCCCACCTATTGACTTACTGATGATCTTCACCTCATCGAGTCCTTTCAGGGACTTGAATTTCTCAAGCCATGCATCAAAAAAATCAGAAACATCCTTTCCATGCCTGCGTGCATACATGCCAAGTGTTGCCCTGTTACCGCCACATGGAGAATATGTGGATTTCCAGCCAGGTGCATGATTGCCCACATAATACTCGAAATAATCAGGCTCACCGATGCCTTCAGCCTCGATCTCGGCTTCCAGGGACCAGGCAATATCCTGAGTATGTTTAATTGGCTTCATACCCAGAAGTGCAGCGACCCTTGAGTTGATACCATCCGATACAATTACAAGCTTACATTTGATCTTACCTTTTGAAGTACTTACTATGAATCCCCCATCAGTTCGCAGAACATTGAGAACCTCTACACCGAAGCGTACATCGACACCGTTCTCATATACCTGTTTTATGTAGAATTCATCGAACTTCTTCCTGTCAAGGAAGTATGCCTCTCCTTCAAACATGACATTTTTCCCGGATGGGGTAATGATATAGGCACCCTTGAGGTTCTTTATCACATAACTCTGGTCTACCTCCTCCCCTGTCCTGTCAAACATTCCCTTGAAAAATGTGTTTGCCGGATGAGTTGGTACACCTGCAGCCTCCTTTTTGTCCAGAAGGATAACTTTTGACCCTTTGGACGATGCATTTCTTGCCGCCATTACTCCCGCAGGAGAAGCACCTATTACTATTATGTCAGCATCCATTTTGAACCTCGTTCAACCAGTTTCCCGGTTTATATCTATCAGTTATCATCTATCATTACCAGAGTATGCCGGAATATGCCGGAACAAGTATCAGAAGTATTACATCAAGTATGAGTGAGCCAAACATTATACCCCTGTATCTTGAGCCCTGGAGGAACAGTCTCCCTCCACGCTGCGGTGCCGGGTTCTTTATGAAATCAAATGATTTGATCAGCATCCACCCACCTGCAAGCAGGGCACCTGTAAAGAAGACCGGGCCAAGCTCTGCCGTGAGTCCGATGGCAATAGATGCAATTACACCTACAAGCCACATGAGTGTGACGAACTTTGCTGTTAATGGGACCCCGAATGTAACCGGGAATGTAGGTGCTCCCCTTGCCCTGTCCCCTTCAACGTCCCTGGCAACCCCTGAGAGCGTAAAGCCCCAGTCTGTGAAGCACATCATCAGGCCAAGGAATATGGCAGGAAGCGGAAGTATGGAACCATAGCCCGGAGTTTTAAAGATACCTGCAGGATCAAATGCCAGCCAGATACCAATTGGTACAAGCCCGTAAGCTATCCCAACAGGAACAAAACTAAGGAAGGTGATCCTTTTTGCAAGCTTTGAGTATACACTGATCGTCAGAACAGCTACTACAAGCACAACAAAAGACTCCGGGTTCAGATAAAGGGCAGCTGCACTTGCTACCAGAAACAGCAATCCTGCATATTTTAAGGCTTCTTCCCTGCTTAGCATATTAGAAACCAATGGGCGATCGGGAAGGTTTATACTGTCTATATCTACATCACAACAATCATTATACACATATGAACTTGTGATTGCTGCATATCCTCCAATGACCGCTATGACAAAAAGGAAGGCGTTTGGGAATGCACCTATTGCAAGGTATGAAGCCAGCAGAGCACTTGCAGCAGGAAGAGCCAGATCCATATCCGCTATTTCCGGCCTTAATAGTTCGATATAGGGATTTCTTGTTTTAGAGCCTGAAGTGGAAACCAAGTATATCACCAATAGATTATAGCATCTAATTCCCTGTATCGTATATTAGTATTAGGGTCAAAGAGATGTGAACATATCATGCGCTAATGAAGATATCGTTCATATAGATAGTTCCATGACATGTGATCACACCTATATTAGGTAAATATCACTTCTTTTCAGAGTCAGCAAGTGTTAAATTTGCCATTGAACTCAGCTTCTCCACAAGAGGGTGATAGAACTTCTCATGCATAAGGAAAGTGAACTGTGCATCCGTATTCATCTCCACCAGCTTTATAGTGTTCAAATAAGCTGTTTCCAGGGACTCATAGTCAGGAGTCCTTACAACCTCTGCATTTAAAGGATAGACCTCTGCAAGTTCCTGTGGATAAGAACCGAATGGGGGCTTGAATATAAGCACATTATCATAATCCTTTTCCCTTTTTGTCGGGTAGGTCCTTATAAGTACAGAACCTTTAATAGTGAACCTCTCAAGCTGTCTGCCAAAACGCAGTACTTCCGGACGCCGGGATGACTCCGGGCCGCAATAGAAGAAAGTGGATTTGGATGAGGGATCACATTCCTCCAGCCACGGGGAATAAGTGTACATCTGCTTCAATGCCTCCAGCATCCTGGGATGTGATCGACAGCGTTGTTCCACAAGCTCCAGGAGATTGCCTTCCCATATGGCCTGTTTGATCTGACGCATTTCCTCAAATGTCACATAAAGGTTATGCCTTGCAAGAAGCTCTGTGCAGTTGTGTGCCTTTTTCAACTCTTCGGCGCTGTGTGCCATACATATGGGACAGGAACACGGCAGGTACTTGAGCTGATCCACATGATAGGTGCCTCTTGATGTGATATAACGCCTGTCCTTTGCATACAGTGCATAGGCTGCGGAGTCAAAGAGATCACAACCCAGGGCAACAGCCAGTGCGAACATCATAGGATGCCCGGCACCGAAGAGGTGAACAGGAGCTGTGGGATCAAGACCCTTCTTGGCAGAAGCAATAACATCCACAAGATCAGCATAACGATACGATTCCATCAGAGGCACAACTGCCCCGAAGGGATAGACGTCAAAACCTACATCTGAAAGCTCGCGTGCACATTCCTCCCGCAGGTCCCCATAAGTAGCACCCTGCACCGGACCTGCAAGGAGCATATCGCCTTTTACAAGCCCTCTTGCTTGTTTAAGCCGCTGTATAGTGACATCCATATCTTCCTTTGCCTTCTCATAGGACACATCGGGATGCGTAGGGATGTCAAGAGGAACAGCGATATCAGTTCCGATCTTCTGCTGGAAATCAATTATCATCTCATTGGTGACCTCTACTTCACCATAGACTGATAACTGAAATGAACCGGAATCTGTCATAATGGGACCGTCAAAGTCCAGAAGAGCGTGCAGGCCATCCCTGAGGGCCTTTTCCCTTAATTCGTCCTTGCGGTAGATGATGTATGAATTGGTGATAAGTATCTCAGCACCGAAATCCCTCATCTCGGAAGGTTTTATGGTCTGTATATTCGGATTGATGACAGGCATTACAGTAGGAGTCTCAACCACCCCATGAGGGGTTGTCAGTTTACCAATACGCCCTGCAGCGTCCTTATGGATTATATCGAATTGTGATGACATGAGCCTGTAGATGGGGTTAAGATATATTTAAGCTTCCTTCCAGGATAACATATATCAAAATAAACGATTTATTATATAGCTCCCAGGCTGGCCCATACAATACACTTTCAAAATAGGGGCAGGTTTAGCACAAAGCAAACTAAAATATTAAGATCCAAGTATAAGAAAATAATAAAAAGCGATTAAAAAAGAATAAGATTATGAGTGAGTTGGCAGCGATCCAGAGTTCCCGAAGACTCTCGTACTTCAGTACAGTAAGGAACGCTGGCAGGCTTATCTTCTGTGTTCGGTATGGGTACAGGAATTGCCCTGCCGCTATGGCCGCCAAACTCTCTCATGATGAACAGTAAAGCCAAGGTCCGGATTCGAACCGGAATGGAATCGCTCTGCAGGCGATTGCGTAGCCGCTCCGCCACCTTGGCAATGAGCGATTCATGAATGAATCCATTGCATTTAAGCTTTACTGGAAAGTCCGTGTATATAATCATGCACATATCAGATTTCGCCTGGATAAAGCAAGACGGACAGGCACGGATTTTTAGTAGCCGCGGACTGAACACCTCGTTGCCTTGGTGCGTACATCCCGACCCTATCAAACCGGTCTTGTACCGGGATCCTTAATGTGGTCTCTTTTCAAGTCAGATTTCGAGCTTAGATGCATTCAGCTCTTATTCCTTAGCGCGTAGCTGCTCAGCAGTGCCCTGTCGGACAACTGATACACCAGTGGCGCCGCTACCCTGTTCCTCTCGTACTAAAAGTAGC
>JARVGJ010000040.1 GCA_029762595.1 Methanolobus sp.
CTCTGGAAAATTGGGGTGGAGAATTGTAGTTACGATATAATGGGATTTAGACTTCTTAGTTGCTTCATGGAACTCTTTGTTTATTTCATATAGCTCTGTGATATGAGGTTTAATTAACTTGCATTTCCCAAGCTCATTTATTCTTACCAAAAGATGTGGAGGGATAAAATCAAGATCATGAGTTCCCCAGTAATCAATATCAGTATCAAAGATTTCAGTTTTATCTATTATAGGCTTCATGTAGTCAACTATCAGCTTTCCAATAGTTGTTAATTCATAGACATCCTGATAATCTCTAATTAGATAATGATCCTCAAGTATTCTGATCTGAGGAAGCAATGCCTGCCTTGTAGTACTAAGAGAACTAAGGAGAAACTCCATCTCCTTTGGACCATCCTGTAGCAATACCAGAGTGTTCTTTCGCTTCTCAGATGCAAATATCACATTGATTAATGGTTGCGTCAATTATAGCACATCCTAATAGACAATTTTAATTTCAGACATTCCCACATTATAATAAGTGACTTTTTCTATTTATATTGAATTAAATAACAAATAACACTTGCATAATTAATTTCATCTTTTAATGGAGTTAAGTTTATAACTTCATTTAACCCCTTCCCAAATCTTCAACCTTTCCTTATCATGAGCATTAAGTGTAAATGATTTATCTGCTTCAGCATTTTTCTTCATGTAATGCAATGTACCTTTAGAGAATCCCATCTTCTCCCAGTCAGTATAAGAAATACGCATTATCTTTTGCCTGATATCATCTGAATCCTGCCTTTCAATAGCATAAGCAGGTTTACTAAAATCAATAGTCTTCCTTTTACCAACAAGATACTGTGCAAGTTCTCTAATCTTCAGCAATAAAGCATAGCTCCGCATAACAGACTGCTTCTTGTAGGGAACTTTCTTGTTCATCCTTCTCGCTTATCCTCTGCTTTATTCCTTGAAACCTGTTCCTTGAAACTCCCAGAGCTTCAGCTTCAGATTGAGACATGGTGAGAATCCTATCCATTATTTCTTGATTGTAGTTCCAGCCTGAAGTACCTATATAATATCTTTTATTGATCCCATTATCAATATGTTATTTAAATGAGTTGTTTTTTGCGCTTTTTAAGATCTGCATACAGCTTATCATAGTTTATGGGTGTTCTGGTTGCTGTTAAAAAAGATATTACAAAAAATCAGTCTGTATTAAAGCTTAGTAACATGATTTAGAAGTAATGTTTCAAAAGAAATAATTCAGTATAAGCCATAAATAAACATGTATTGATTTTTTCTTAAAATCAGGGGTTCTTATGGGAGGAATTAAATGAAAACCAGTAACAAAAGAAACAAAATCATGTTTTGTTTTTTAATAGCTTTCCTATCAATTATTTTTGGAACTGCTGCAACTGAAAATACACCAACAGAAGAATGGAATAAGACCTATGGAGGTATGCATTTTGACTATGCAACTTCTGTTCAGCAACTCTCAGATGGTGGATACATAATGACAGGTCGTACAAATTCTTTTGATGACAGCAGCTTTGACGCATGGCTGATAAAGACTGAGCCAAATGGGACTGAAGAATGGAATAAGACATTTGGAGGTATAGGTATTGATGAGGCTTGGTTTGTTCAGAAGACTAAACCAGACAGTGGATACATAATAGCTGGTCATACTAGCTCTTTTGGTGCAGGTAATGGTGACGCATGGCTTATAAAAACCTACACAAATGGTACAGAAGAATGGAACAGGACTTTTGGAGGGAAAGATTCAGATTATGCCCTTTCTGTTCAGCAAACATCAGAAGGTGGCTACATAGTGGCAGGTAATATTTTCCCTGATGGTTCAAGTGCTCCTGACGTATGGCTGATAAAGACCGATGAAAATGGTAGCGAAAAATGGAATAAGACATTTGGAGGTACAGATTATGATAGCGCCAATTCCGTTCAACAGACGACACCAGATGGAGGATACATAATGGCAGGTTCCACACGCTCTTTCTGTACAGTATGTCAGGATGTATGGCTTATCAAGACTGACGTAAATGGTACTGAAGAATGGAATAAAACCTATGGAGATTTGTATTTTGACTACGGCAATTCTGTTCAGCAGACATCAGATGGAGGATACATAGTGGCAGGAACAAAAGGAGTTACGGGTCCCAATGCTGGTGATTTTTGGCTGATCAAGACCAATGAAAATGGAACTGAAGAATGGAATAGGACCTATGGAGGTATAAAACCGGATTATGCCTACTTTGTCCAGCAGACATCAGACGGCGGATATATTATGGCAGGTGATACCTCCTCTTTTGATGCAGATAATGGTAGTGCATGGCTGATCAAGACCGATGCAAACGGTATGGAAGAATGGAATAAGACCTTTGGCGGTAACAGTACAGATAGTGCCCACTCTGTTCAGCAGACATCAGATGGGGGATATATAGTGGCAGGTGATACGTCCTCTTTTGGTGCAGACAATGGAAGTGCATGGCTGATCAAAGTTGGAAAATATCCTACTATACTTGTCCCTGAAATTGATGTTGAAAAGTACACCAACGGATTTGACATGGATACAGATCCTACTCCAGGAATTAAAGTCGGTGATGCTGTAACATGGAAATATGTCATAACCAACACTGGTAATACATCACTTTTCAATATTACACTGGTTGATGACAGGGAAGGTATCATAGTTTGTCCGGAGGAGACTCTGCTGCCGGGAGAATCCATGGAATGTATTCTGGAAGGAACAGCAGAATTTGGATATTATAGTAACCTTGTTACTGTGACTGGAGAGTATGATGGAATAATTGTGAATGATAGTGATCTCGAAGAATATTACGGATTTGAACAAAGCAATGGTGGCTGGGAACCACCAGCTGTACCTACTGCAAATCATTTGATCACAGCTGTTGTTCTTGGAATTGTTATAATCCTGTTTTTAAGTTTTGAGAAGAGGGATTGAATAGAACATCCATAAACAGGATGTTCTATTATTTTATTAGGATTCTCCTCCTATTCTTTAGTCTTTCCATTACATACCTTTTGAGAGTTATTGACTCATTTTTCAAGTTTTTTTTGTATAAAAGGCCAGCTTTCTATCAGTCTCTTAGAAATTCCAGATGAAATTATGAGAGTATGATAAGAGAACTATTCATTAAGGCTTAGGCCATCAGGAGCCAGGAAAGTAACTGATGAACTGCAGGCATAGATGAACAAAAAAGGTCAGTATATAGGAAATGATACCATATGGAGCTATTTACTACTGATAAAAGCCACAGAGCTTGCTCAGTATCTTGTTGAAAAGAAGAAGACTCTTGATCTTAGTAAGTCTGAATATATTGTTGAAAGACAGGATCCAGATGATATTAGGCAGAAGATATTGAGTATATCTTACTCTGACTGGAAGAATATGGGATTCTCTAAAGGCACATTGCATTACATGACGAAGAATGCTGAAGCTGATAAACCATTTACACTTAACGGTCATGTTAAAGAAAGATTGGAAATGTGCGATTTAGTTAGAGAATAAAAGTAAAATAATTGTTTGTCAAAAATCATTGAATATATATACTATAATTGTTATTAACAAGCCCACTTAAATAAAATGAATATGTATCAGAGCATAGCAAATAGAGCATAAAAAGTGCAATATTTTGTAATGCGGTGTTGGTTAAATGAAAAAACGGTTACTTGATGTTATATTTGCTTCAGATAAGAGAAAGAATGTGCTATTATTGTTACAGAATGGTCCACAAGAAATGGATGCTCTTCTCAATTCACTGCATACAAAAAGACAGGCTTTACTTCCTCAAACAAAGGTCTTAGAGGAACATCATCTTGTGTTTCACAATGATGATATCTATGAATTGACAACCCTTGGGAAGATGATCGTTGATAAGGTAAGATCTTTAATCGAAAGTACAGAAGTTCTAGATGTTGACATCGATTACTGGGGAACTCATGACTTTGATTTTATACCATCTGATCTACTAGAACGAATTGGTGAGTTGAGAGATAATGAGATTATAAATCCTCCACTTATAGAATTATACGAAGTTCACAAAACTTACCATGAAATTAAAACACCAGAGTATGTTTATTCGATTGGTAACATCTTTTATCCGAATTACCAATCAAGATTCATTGAGATGATAGATAATAAAATCACTATTCACTATATTGTCTCTGAAAATCTGTTCAATAAAGTCAGAAATGAATCCTATGAACACTTAAAGCATTTCCTTGAAACTGGTTATTTTAATCTATATGTTTACCATAAAAAAATAAATTTCCTGTTCTTTACATTTGATGATTACCATCTTGTTATGAACCCACTTAAAAAAGATGGGAATGTCGATAATACATATATTATATGTAATACCGAGGATGCACTTAATTGGGGAAAAGAACTTTTTGACTACTACCTAAGAGACTCTACACCAATTACAAGAGTGTAGATATGTGTTATGATTATTCTAAGTTGGACCTTGACCCTATGAACCATTTTTCACCAATAAAGATGAGTAACATGAAAATCACGGATATGACTACTAAAAACATATCTGTGGATGCTTTTGTCACCAGAAGAGCACCAAGGACAACTGCATCAAGAATGATTGCTGTGGTCACAATATAAGGGTTTATATTAATTTCTTCACGCATATGACGCAAAAGACCCCAATGTATGATAATGTCCATTAATAAATAAAAAATAGCACCAAGTGAGGCTATCCTGCTTAAATCAAAAAATATGGTCAAAAATATGGCGACGACAACTGTGTAAACAAGAGTGTGTTTTTGGATATCTCCTGGCATTCCAAAGTGTTTGTGTGGTATTATCTTCATGTCCGTTAGCATTGCAAGCATACGGGAAACCGCAAAAATGCTTGCAATTATACCGGAAACGGTTGCAATAATTGCTAATGCGACTGTGAACCAGAGTCCATAATCACCAAAAAAGGGTCTTGCTGCTTCTGCCAGTGCAAAATCCCTCGCCTCGATAATCTCAGGCAGGCTAAGACTTCCTACAACAGCAAAAGCTACTAAAAGATAAACAATAGCACAGATCGTTATAGAAATGATTATTGCTCTGCCCACATTGCGATGAGGGTCCACGATCTCTGAGCCACTGTTGGTAATCGTTGTAAAACCTTTGTATGCAAGCACTGACAATGCTATGGCTGCGAGATAACTACCTGTGGCGTTATCAAATGTACCAGTAGATGTACTTGTAAAAGAAAAATCGGCAATCCATAGTCCAACGATCCCAAATATGGAGATTCCGGTTATTTTGATCAAAGCCATAAAAAATGAAACTTTTTCTATCACCACGTTACCAGATATATTGATTGCAAAAGCGAATATGAGTAATCCTACACCTAAGATTGGTACAAGAAAGCTTCCTTGGTCGATATCGAAGAGTTGCAGTGTATATGTTCCAAAAGTTCGGGCAACAAGACTTTCATTGATCACCATTGAAAAAGCCATTAGTAACGCACTAAATCCGGTAATTACTCCTTTTCCGTATGCCTTTTCCAGATACATGGCAATTCCTCCTGCGGAAGGGTAGGCATTGGAAAATTTAATGTAAGAATATGCGCTAAAAGCTGTTACAATTGCACCGATAAAGAATATAAGGGGAAATGATCTTCCAGCCAACTCTGCTATTTGTCCCAGCAATGCGAATATACCCGCACCGATCATTACTCCAGTGCCTAAAGATACAGCACCATTAAGTGTCAAACTTTCTGGTTTATATCGATTCTTTTTGTATTCCACGGAAATCCAAATTGATTATTGTTTTTGATCTATCTTTAATGTTTTCTTATTAAGAGAAAATATCACCGTGCTTAAACTCATAAGAATTGCTTCAGAAAAATGAAAAATATCTGCGTTCATTAGCGTTCATCAGCGTGACTTGCTAAAGGGATGTTTAGCAGGCACTCAACTCTGTAAGAGGTGACTGTATCTGCGGTTCACAAATCATTGATAATAGTTTATCTACAGAGCAAAAATCTCATTTTATTATTTTATAGAACAGTATCAGTTTCTAATTATATCCTTTATACATCAGATCTCAGTCAAAGGAAACATTGAATTTTTGAGGATAGATGGAATCCTGCAAAACTTCATGGGTTTCTAAAATAGCAGGAGTTATGATTTCACATGTTGCAAGTTCATTTATTGTTTTCAAAAGATGTGGATGAATAAAACAAAAATTGCAGTTCCCCAATAATCAATTTGGCTAGCATAAAACTATATAAGAACAATATCTAAACTAAAAAGGGGTGAGCATTATGGGAGATCCGATTTATCAGGAAGTTAATAATGTAGAAGATATTACGGAGATCAATGAGGAGATTCGAAAAGAGATCAGGAATGCTGATTCAAGGGACATGGTAACAGAGCTCAAAAGAAGAAGCAGGTACCTTGTAGTACTCCTTTCTCCTGATAATCCGACAGGTATTGCTAAAAAATTCAAGGACGAAGGTAAACTGGAAAGTGCCCAAAAAAGAGCCTGGGAAGAATATGAAAAAACTACAAATGTTGCCAATGAAAACAAACATGGCGGTGACGAGTACTCCATAGGGCAAAAACCCGATTATGTATGAGGTGTTTTATTATGGCGTATAAAGAAACCACTGAGAAGTATGAAGCAGAAACAAAGACATACTGGTTGACATATGAAGTTCCAAGTAAAGCTACTGAGGAGCCGGTAGATAAAGCAAAACGTTTCTATATTCCGGGTGAACTGAAAAATATTCAGGGTCCTGACATATTCGTTAACAAAATGGGGAATGAAACTTACGGGATGAAAGTGACCTACGAGAATCCACGCAAGGGATTTGAGGCAGAAAGAGACGGTACAGAGTATAATGTCGAACCAACAACAACGACGATAACTAAAATCATCAAGCTACCAAAAGATGCCATCAACGTTGAATTAACTGATAAAGAGCCTGGATCTGCGATGTCAGTAAAATGAAAGTTAGGCATCCGTTTGAAGTGAAATGATCTGATAGAAGATTTTGGCTCATAATTACTTATTTATTGTCACTATTTATGACATATTAAAGAGGATTCAGATTAACCCTCTTTTTTTTAAACATCTGATAAATTCAAGTTGTAACTCATCCTTTTGATCCCATGTTTTTATG
>JARVGJ010000041.1 GCA_029762595.1 Methanolobus sp.
TAAGTAATACTCAGGGGATTTATCCTTTTTAATTTATTTGGTCAAAATAATATATGAAGTGGGTTTTCTACAGAGCCCATTATTTGCTAAACATATAAAAATTAAATGTGTTATTATTAATATTATTATTGCATAAAATTCCATTGATATCTTCGTACAGCAGGGGATAAATTGAGCAGCAATAAAATTTCAATCAAAGAAAAATACAATATTGATTTTGAGGCCGTCTAATTGGAACTTCGGCATAAAAAGTCATCCATTTGTTTCTTTATTCACTTGACCCTTTTTTGGAGGAGGCGGTGGCGCTAGCTAAAGATGACATAGAAATATCCTTTCTCATAGATGAAAAATCTATAATGCAGGAAGTAGTTCTCTTTGAGAATCCCATTGAAAATTCTTGTGTTCTCTTAAGCAAAGTTTCCTTTGTATTCGTATTTATCTTGTAAAATCTCCTGATTAAGTGCCAGGTGGTAGATTTGAATGTTGTGTTTAATAGCTTTTTCAGCAGACTTGTTCTGCGTGCATCTGTGTTCATCTGCGACGATGGCAAAATGCCAGCTAATTTGATTGGGACTTTATGAATAAACTTAAGTGGAAGCTTGTTTACATTTTCAAATAAAAAAGTACTCTGCTGACCATAGAATATATTATACATTAAGTAATTGATATATTCCCTGTGTGTATTCCTAAGCATTTAGTTGACACAATCAATGATGATAATAAATGACACTACTTGATGTAAATTCGGAAATTGCAAATATACTTAATGACAGTCCAGTCACCATTTTCATTTGGAAGCCAGCAAAAGGGTGGCCAGTAGAATTTGTCTCAGAGAATGTCAGACAGTTTGGATACTCACCTGATGATTTTATTTCTGGTAAATTAAAGTATGAGGATATAATTCATCCTGCTGATACTGAGCGTGTATGCAGAGAGGTTACGGAATACTCTGAAACATATGTTGATAATTTCATCCAGGAGTACAGGATACTGACAGCATCAGGTGAGAACCGTTGCATTGATGGCAGAACCATAATCAGAAGGGATAAGGATAACAATATCCAATATTTTGAAGGCATCATTCTGGATATAAGCCAGCGTAAGCTCTCAGAAACAATTATTGATTGCCGCAATCAGGTTCTTGAATCCTTAGCATCAGGTGCAACTCTGGATGAAGTTCTTATGCGTCTGGTGAGATCTACAGAAAAAATTGTGCCGGAAGCAATAAGTTTTGTCATGTTATTGGACAAGGAAAAGAAACATCTAGTCCATGCTATCTCTCCTCATCTTCCAGATTTCTACAAAAAAGCTATTGATGGGCTACCCATAGGTGAAGGAATTGGTTCATGTTCAACAGCTGCCTATACCAGGAAAAGGGTTGTTGTAGAGGACATAATGGAGCATTCTTACTGGAAGGACCTTAAGGAAATTGCAGCCAAAGCAGGTCTTAGAGCAAGTTGTTGTGAACCCATCATAAGTTCGGATAATGAAGTCTTTGGGACATTTGGAATGTACTTCCGCAAGCCACATAAGCCTACAAAGGAAGAGATAGATATCCTTAAAGCAAACGCCAATCTTGCAGCTATTGCAATAAACAACAAGAGGATTTTGGACAGTGCTCTTGAATCTGAACTAAAGCTCAAGATAATTCTAAACAATGTAAACGATCAGATATATATCAGCGAACTCAATGGGAAAGCAATCGCTGTGAACCAGGCTGTAGTGGATACATTGGGTTACAGTAAGGATGAGATGTTAAGGGCATATCCTTCTGATATCGTTTCATCACAAGATGTACAGAAAGCATCAAAACTGATGAAGGAGATCGAAAAGGATGGAAGAGCGATATATGAGATCGGGGCGATACATAAGGACGGCAGGCAGATACCACTGGAAGTCAATGCACGATTCATAATATATGATGGGAAAAAAACCATTCTGTCCGTTGCCAGGGACATCAGTGAGCGTAAAAGGGCCGAAAGAAAACGCCATCTTGAAGAGGAAAGACTTGAAGCGCTTGTTAAACTTAACAGTATGGCAGGTGCATCATTGAGCGAGATCACAGATTTTGCAAGGGAAGAAGCCGTAAGACTTACTGAAAGTACACTTGGATACCTTGCATTCATGAATGCTGATGAAACTGAGCTCATCATGCATTCCTGGTCAGAAAGTGCCATGAAGGAATGTGGTATCAAATACAAACATTTTGTATATCCTATCAAGACCACCGGATTGTGGGGTGAAGCAGTAAGGCAGCGCAGACCCATAATCACAAACGATTACTCTGTTCCCAACCCATCGAAAAAAGGATATCCTGAGGACCATGTGAAACTGACAAGGCACATGAATATCCCGATAATCGATGGTGACCATATTGTTGCAGTTGCAGGTGTTGGCAATAAAGCAGAGGAATATAATGAATCGGATCTACGCCAACTTACGTTACTGATGCAGGGTATGTGGAGACTCATCCAAAGAAAACAAATAGAAGATGCCTTAAAACAATATTCTGATGAACTAAAGGTGGCAAATGAAGAATTAAGGTCCATCAACAGAATGAAAACAGAACTCATTTCAGAAAGACTGGAATTCATATACGGAACTGAGCACTCAGAGTGCAGTATTCTTGATGATGAAGTGATCAGGGTAATTGATGACCAACAGGCAAAGGCTATCAATTCTGTATTGCTTAACTCTGAAAGGTTAAAGCGCCTGGTAAATTCCCTTTTCTACATGAGCCAGGAACAGGCAGGAAAGATAGAGTATAGCTTTTCCCAGGCGCATGTGGATAAACTGATATCCGAAGCTTTGATGAATCTTATACTGCTGATAGATGAGAAAGGGATTACTTTAGAAGTGAATGTACCTGAAGGGTTACCATCAATAAGATGTGACAAGGACAAACTGACAGAAACATTTATCGTTCTTATAGACAACGCAATTAAATTTACTCCTGAAGGTGGAAGGATAAACATAGACGTAAGTGAAGAAACTGACAATTTGCACTTAAGGATAGCTGATACTGGACTAGGTATACAGAAAGACCTTATACCGCATATCTTCCAGAAATTCTACCAGATGGAGGACTCAGTGAGTCGAATGTACCAGGGACTTGAATCCGGTCTGTACATCTGTAAGGCCATAATCCTTGAACATAAAGGCGAGATATGGATCGAAAGTGAAAAGAGTAAAGGAACAACATTCCACATAAGGCTTCCAATAAGGTTTGTGGAAGATGATTCCTCACAAATTATCAAAACGTGAGATGACAAAATGAAATTGGCTCTGTTAGGTACTCTTTTTCTATCCGACAAAAGAAAAGATCTCCTTATGCTGCTTATAGAAAAGCCTATGAATATCGATGAGATCAAAAGTACACTTAATGTAACTTCCAGTGCAATGATGACACAGATAAAGATCCTCATCGATCAGGGCATAATACTTTATGAAAATGATCATTACAGGCTATCTATCCTGGGAGAGGTAATTGTAAAAAAAATGATTCCTCTTATAACTACTTTAATGGTCTTTGAAGATAATAAAAATTACTGGAAAAATCATAAAGTGGAAGGTATTCCATCACATCTTCTTGAGAGAATAGAAGAACTGGGTTTCTGTGAAGTTATTGAGCCGGAACTTAATCGCATGTATGAATTACCAAAAAAGTTCACTGAGAATCTAGTTAAGTCAAAATACATCATGGAAATTTCTTCTTCATTCAGTCCAGCTTACCCTCATAAGTACATTGAACTTGCCCGGAAAGGTGTACGAATATCACTTATAATAACGGAGCCTGTATATGAAAGATTTGAAACGGAGTATTTCGAACAATTGCAGGAGTATCTCGGGATGGAAATGACAGAACTTTTTGTGTGCAAAGAAGATATAGGTTTTGCGTCCAGTGTTGTCACAGACAGATTCCTTTCATTGACCCTGTTCTATAAGAATGGTATGTTTCACAATCATGCTATGATGAGTTTTGAAATGAATGCATTGGTCTGGGGGGAGGAAATGTATAAGTTTTTCAAAAATATCTCAAAAGAAGTAACAAGTATCTGATAGCCGGAAATCAGATATGAGATATTAACCCAGTATAAATCTACTTTTTTGATTTTGAAATGCATTGCTTGAATATGTTTTGTTTTTCCACTCATCAAATTAACACCATTAATTTGATTAAAGTCATTACTTTTTAAGTGTTCATTCATAAGATTACTGTCCGCTGAAAAAGGCACACGATTCATAATATTAATGTCATTCATAAATAACCTCCGGTTATGGTATATGTCATGACAAAAATATTGTTATTTGCTAACAGTGTGCAATAAAGGCACTGTTTAATTAAATTCAAACTTTGGAGGTAAGCTATGAAATCAGAAATCTTAAACCAATTAGCGGAAGCTGTAGTTGAAGGTGACGACGACTTGGTAGAAGAACTTGCACAAAAAGCTCTTGTAGACGGTGTTGATCCTTACGAGGCAATTGTGGAAGGACTTGCAAAAGGAATGATTATTGTAAGTGACAAGTATGAAAAGGGTGAAGCCTTTGTGCCACACCTGCTTATTGCATCCGGTGCCATGTATGCAGGTATGGATATATTGACCCCGCATATGAAAATCGAGGGCAGTGGAAAACGTTCCGTAGGTGTTATAGGGACCGTCGAGGGAGACGTGCACGACATTGGGAAGAACCTTGTCAAGACAATGCTCTCTGCATCTGGCTTTGATATGGTCGATCTGGGGAACGATGTGCCGGTCGAAAAATTCGTAGAGATGGCGAAGGAGAAAAAAGCAGACTTTGTCTCCATGAGTGCCTTGATGACCACTACCATGACTAATATGGAGAAGGTCATTGAGATGATGCAGGAGGAAGGTATCAGGGATTCCCTCATTGTAATGGTAGGAGGAGCACCTGTTTCCCCTGAATTCGCAGAACAGATCGGTGCAGATTCTACACATTCTGATTCTATGGCAGCTACAAATTGGGTAAAGGATGCTGTAATCAAACTTGCTCCTGCTGAACAGAGATGGGGTGATGAGAAAATATCTCTTGGTAAGGTCAAATACAGAGAGATCCTGTCTAAAAAGAAAGTTAAAGGCAAGACAGACGTAGGTCTGGAAACTGCAAAGCAGATAATTGCAGATTTTGAAAGTGTGGCTGTCAAGACTAAAGAGTCAATGACCCATATGGACAGGACACTGGCAGCAATGGCCGACAAAAAAGTCGACAGATTGCCGGTATATCCACTAGTCTGCGGAAGTTTGAGGAAATTTGCTGATGTTAACTATAAACAGTATGCTACTGACATAAATGCGTTTGTTGACAGTGCTTACCTGGGATCCAAATATCTGGATACAGATATGTTCGTAGGGCTCATAGATCTTTCTGCAACATCAGCTGACTTTGGATGTAAGATCAAGTACCCTGAAGATGATACACCTTCATCCGAAGGACACCTTGAATCATATGAGCAGATCGAAGTTCCTGAAGTCAAGGAAGGCACCCGTGCCTACGAGCTTATAATGGCTTCCAAGGCAGCTACCGAGAAACTTAACAAGGAACTTGATACCCCATTTGTCGGATTCCATGAAGGTCCTCTGCTTACCTTAACACAGATCATGGGTGCAGACCGTGTCTTAATGGACATGAAAACACATCCTGATGTAGTGCTTGAAGCAGTCCAGAAATGTACAGATTACATCTGCCAGGTATCTGAACTGTTCTTTGAAGAAGGTGCCTGTAATGCATTGTGTATCGACAACCTCTGGTCCAATAATGTGATCATGAGCGAGGAGGATTACTGGAAATTCGATGGGAAGTTCGTTTATGACCAGCATATTCCGCTCTTTAAGAAATACGACCAGCCCTACTTGATACATAACTGTGCAGATGCGGTACACTTTGAAACACAGATCAAGAAATTCGGGACACAGTTGTACAGCTATGCATACTATCCAAAACTAAGGGGCAAGGGTTCACAGAACTATGCAGACCTTATTCCAAAGTATGGTGATACCTGCTGTATGATGGGAGAGATCAATCCAATAGACTGCATGGATCCCTCCGCTGCTGGGGTCCAGAAGATAAAGGATGACACAAAGACTCTCCTTCAGGGCGTACTTCCTGTACTAAAGGAGAATGGACTGCAATCCAAGTATGTAATGTCAACAGGTTGTGAGACACCTCCCGGAGGCCCTCTTTCAACCGTGAAGGCAATGGTGGACACGGTAAAGGAACTGGGTCCTGACCTTCAGAAACAGATATTCGGATAAGCAGGAACTATCACTTCCCCCTGCTTTTTCTTTTTTACTCATACCACAGTGGTTTCAAATCACTTTATGAGGTCTATATCCACAGGGTGAGAAACCACCCTACCTCCACACAAAAGGTGATAATAATGAATCTGGGTCTTGGCATTGATACAGGCGGCACTTATACAGATGCTGTAATAATGGATCTTG
>JARVGJ010000042.1 GCA_029762595.1 Methanolobus sp.
TCACCTATTACAGAGTTGAGTGCCTGCTAAACCTCTGTTTAGCAGGTAACGCTGATGCACGCAGATATTTTTCATCTGTGGTCTATTAATAAAGAAAGGATTTCTACAGAGCCCTCATTTTTAACTTATTACCTGATAAAAGGCGATTCAATCATTAATATGTCCCGGGGTTGGCTTTATATAAGTATAGACCACAGATAAAGGAAATCAAGGCACATCTCAGCGGTACTTTGTTGATGAATTGTGAAAACCAGGAGTGAGTAAAATGAGCGATTATGAATTAAGCGATATTGAAATAAAAACCCTGGATAATTGGATAATGTTAAATATACTTCCACAGAAAGCATCAAAAAAGAATTACACCAGTTATGCGCTCAAGAATTTGTTTGAAGAATCACAAGATGGTTTCTTTATTACAAATAAGCAGTTCAAAGAAGCAATGGTAAGATGTAATTTCTCACCTGTGAACAAAAACAAATTAAACTGGGATTTCAGGGTTTCCCTGAAATCGGAGTCCTGATCCAAGATATTCTTTAAACTGTAACAGACAATTAATTTTAATAAGCAGCATAGGAATGGGTAAACCTGCATTCAATTTAGTGTTAATGGAAGAGTGCGATTCTTCAAAGGCATCAATTGTTGCTGCAGGAACAGGTTGCTTTAGTATTTTTTCTGAATAATCCACATAGTCCTTGAATATACCTGCTGCCATGTCACATGGGAACAGCAGCAGGACATCCGGCATATTGCAGATGTTGAATGGGAACATCCGGCACAGGCCGGGTCTGCTATCATACACACTACATCTGTCAGATTCCAGAAAGGGACATGGAGGACATATTTTGTAATGATGTTCTCCTTCTTCATTACAGGATTCTATCCTATCGGCCTTATCCTTATATTCAGGGGTCTGCCTTAACATTTCAAGATCTTTTTCATCCATATTGATATCTGCTATTTTGCAGCATATCGCAGGACACGTAGATGGACATGTATAGTATGAAAGTATCTCCTGAACAGTTTCAAAGAAAGGCAAATTAAACAACCCTCTTTTTCTGTACATAAATAAAAATGTCAATGGCTTCTATATGAATGTTTCCAGTTCCTTTCATCAGGCATCTATGCGGGTGGAAATGAAACAAAAAAGGAAGATTATGAGTTATACCCTGCAAGATTCTACTGGTTCCTTGTTGATCTGGCAGTGATCGATCCTATTGAAAAAAATCAAATCAATTGGATTTTCAGGAGACATTACATTAGATGAATAAGGATCATTCCCGGTATGCTCTCTATTCAGAAAGATAATCCCGTACTCCTTTCCACAAATATCCTTTTGCCAGCTCTTCTACAGGTTCGGGCTTGTCCCCTTCCATCCTTTTCTTCAGTGATTTCAGATCATAACCATCCTTTAGTACGAAGAATTTGAGTATACCCGGTTCAAGAGCTTTTTCAGGACACCCATAGAAGCATTTAAGACAAAGCAGGCAGGTTCCATTGAATAACGGCTTTCCGTTGCTCATTATGATATTGTTTGAAGGACAGTTCCTTTCACACCACCCGCATCCTTTGCAGTTATTTTTCACCCGTATCTTCTTTCCAAATAATTTAGCGCCTCTTTTCTCCAGTTCTCCTGTCCTGGAGAGGATGCATGCAGGCAGTGGAGGATCTGTCCTGAGTTGCGTTCCTGATAATATATCATCAACAATGCCTCTGACCTTTGAAGGCAGAATTTCAAGCATTCTGATGGCAAGCCCAACGGGTGTCTGCACCACCAAGTTGGAAGGCATCACCAGCATTTCCTCATAATAGACGTGGCAGTTTTTCCTTTCCAGTCCCCGGATGGAACTTAAACGGCAGGCCATGTTCGGTTTCGTGCTGCCGCCTGCCGAGACGGATATCACAACGGCAGAAATCGGATCATGAGCGTTTATAGTTTCTATCCATTCATATACGATTTCAGGTGCATTGAAGGCGTGGACCGGAAACATCAGTATCAGGAGATCATCATCATCCACAGACGGAAAATTCCCTGCACTGATCTCTGACATGACTACAGGAATTGCACGCCTGATAAATTCCCGTTCAAATTCCTCGGCCACCATAGCTGTGTTTCCAGTACCTGAAAAGTAGATTATCTTTACCTTGTTGACCTGAAACATATCTGTCATAAATCCATCCTGAGTTAAATAACCTGAATATTCAAGTGAAAGTTTGTATTATTATGAGTTAAATAATCTTGGTTTGGCTCAAGCTTGCTCAGTACCTTATTGAGAAGAGGAAAACTATTGATTTCATTAAGTCAATTGTATGCTAAGCACTCTGTTTACAAGGGGTTATGTGAAAGTATGAACAACAATCATGGCAATAAAAAGGAGTTGTCACCAGGTCAACACGAAGACCTGCTCCAGGTGTTAAAAGACCGTTTTGAGAATAACATGAACCGCCATAAAGTAATTGAATGGTCAAAAGTGCAGGCAAAGCTTGAAGCTAATACTAAAAAACTGTGGTCTCTCAATGAAATGGAAAAGACTGGTGGTGAACCGGATGTTGTCGGTTATGATGAAAAAACGGACGGATACATCTTTTATGATTGTTCGCCAGAAAGCCCTGTTGGTCGCAGAAATGTCTGTTACGATCGTGAAGCACTGGAGTCAAGGAAAGAAAATAAACCGGAAAACAACGCGATCGATATGGCAGCTGCCATGGGCATTGAGATCCTGACGGAAGAACAATACCGTAAGCTGCAGGATCTTGGAGAGTTCGATACGAGAACGTCGAGCTGGATAAAAACACCTCCTGATATTAGAAAACTCGGCGGCGCTCTCTTTGCAGATCGCCGCTATGATCATGTCTTCGTATATCATAACAGTGCACCCTCTTACTATGGTGTCAGGGGGTTCCGTGGTGAGCTGAGGGTGTGAAATTTGCACGGAAAATGAGGTGGAGGATTTTGAAAAGGAAAGCTTTTGATTTTATCAAGCTTGAATATTCAGTGGGAAGACAGGATCCAGAATACATAAGGTGAAGATACTGAGTGTATCTTATGCAGACTGAAGAATATGGGATTCTCTAAAACAACACTCAATTACATGAAGAATAATGTTGAAGCATACAAGCCTTTTAGCCTAGGTGCTCATCTCAGGTAGAGGTGGGAGAGAGATAGATAGTGTTCCTCATACAAAAAAGTGCTTGAACCTAAGGAATGAAATAAAAGAAAACAAAATTAGGTTTTCTACAAAGCTAAATTTTATATTACTTATGAGTCCATTAATATATGGGGGTTTAGGAATGGAAAAAATAGAAAAATATTTCTTTGCATTAGTAGGGTTGATCATTATTGTCCTTCTGGTAGTAGTCATTAGCATGATGATCAACCAGCAATCAAATTATGCCTCTATGCCAGGGTACAATCAGCCAGGTGGCATGATGGGGCAAGGATACTATGATGAAGGCGGTATGATGGGGGCGGGTTATAATCAGCCGGGAGGCATGATGGGCTCAGGTTATGTTTACCCCTATGGTGTGAATCTGAAAACTAACTTTTCATCAAACGGCGAAACTATCTATTATACAGGATATAATGAAAGCGGACAGAAAATAGCTTTTTCCTACGGTCCCAACTGGCTGTATGTTCATGGAGGAAGCTGCGTTAATTGCCATGGAGTTGATGGAAAAGGTGGTGTTCCGATAATGATGGCTTATGTTATTCCATCTGATATTACCTATGACTCACTGACTTCCGTTGAACATGAAATGCAAGATGGAGATGAACATGAAGTCTATACTGATGAAAGTATCAAGGCAGCAATAAGGGATGGTGTTGATCCTTCAGGAAAAGGACTTGATCTGGCAATGCCCAGATGGAAAATGTCAGAAGAAGATTTGAACGATACTGTTGAGTATCTGAAAGAATTATAAAACTTTCAAATACAGGCTCCCTGGAAAACCGGTTATCAATAATTTGTGAACCGCAGATACACTCACCTCTTACAGAGTTGAGTGCCTGCTAAACCTCCGTTTAGCAGGTAACGCTGATGCACGCAGATATTTTACATCTGTGGTTTATTGATCAAGAAAGGATTTCTACAGAGCCCAAATACAAGTTCTATATTAAGGATTTTTCTTTTTTTTCTTTATTCTTTATTCATTTTAATTTTTGATCTTGCTGAATATAACTTGCCCGGATCTTCCTCATACTCTCAAGGAGTCCCTAAAAAGAGTCCTTTCCGATAAATATCTTCTCGTGTTCCTGGATGCTAACGAGCTTGGGGTTCTGTTTAATAAGTGGTATCCTAAATTGCTATTCAACAAGTTTACCAATATACACTATCTGTGAATATCTGTGGTCAGCTTATAGAACATGAATTTTCAATTATGGAGAAATACAATGTTGAAAATTCTGTAAATAGACTTAATATTTTACTATCTCAAGTTTAAATCACAAACAGGAACTAGAGTATCTTTCATAATAGAAGACACTCAGTATTTTTATGCAAACGGTGAAAATATAAGATTATCGAAGGGTACTTTGTATTACATGAAGAAAAATGATGAAGCCGATAAGCCATTTGCTCTTAATGCTCATCTTAGGAAAAGGTTGGAGATGTTATAATCTATCATTTATGATGCTCTAATAATAGTTCAAAAGAAAATATAAGAAGGGTAAGTTACCCTTCAGATCTCTGTATCGAGTTAAGAATCTTCTCTGCTTCATTTGTCAACTCAATAACCTGAGTATCAGTCAGTTTTCCAGCCATTTGAATGGTATTGACAAAGCTTATGAAATCTTTCAGTTTCTTGATGGCTTTATCTTCATCTCCTTTTTTGAGTTGTTTAAGTGCATTATCGAGTTTTGCGTTGAGAGATGTTTTGATACCGATATTTATGTCATGGCTGTCTATATACTCTTTGAGGTTTCCAATAGATGCTGCCGGGTTTTCCAAAGTGAACATATAGACATCCAGGTTTCCATTACGCCCATCCCTCCAGACAATCCTGTCCTGGTAGATTGCAGGATTAGATTGACCGGACTGGTTTGTAGTTATCTGATATTCAATGCCTGAACTTATATCATACATATAGATATCCCAATTTCCTGTACGGCTATCCATCCAGACAATCCTGTCCTGGTAGATTGCAGGGTTAGATTGACTGGACTGGTTTGTAGTTATCTGATATTCAATGCCTGAACTTATATCATACATATAGATATCCCAATTTCCGTTACGGTTAT
>JARVGJ010000043.1 GCA_029762595.1 Methanolobus sp.
GTCAAAAAAAGAATAAATGAATTTTATGATGCGCTGCGAGAGGCCGGCAAGGAAATGGTTACAAAAGGACAGGTTTCGGAAGCCATCATAAAAAGTATTCATGCCGAACTGATCAGCGATGATGAATTTATGGCAGGAGCTAATCAGTACTGGGATGAAGAAATCGCAAAAGGAGAATCATAATCAAACATGGGGGGTTTAAGGTTCTAGTGAAAAATGTAGTTAACATTAATTGTAAAACTACGATTTATCATTGAATAGAGTTTCCCGTTTCAATCTATGGATTATGTTTTTGCTACTTTTTCTACAGAGCCTATTTATCCGTTGTTAAAATAAGGTTACTGGGTTAACTTAATTTTTATTTAATGGAGATTATAGATTTTCCCAGTATGGTTTATATCCATAGTACTCAGATATCCTATTTACATGTTCTCTGTGAACATTTTCTTCACTTACTGGCCAGTTATCTTTGTCAAATCCAGGGGCATTTTTCAGTATTTCCTTATCAATATCTACAATAAATTTATTTTCACCTGGTTTTTTCGTCAATGCGTCCCATGGTATTGCAAAATATCTATCTCCAATTCCTAGGACACCTCCAAAGGAAAGTACGGTATACGCCACCATTCCTCTATCAAGGTCAATCATTATATCCTCTATATTCCCTAAATCTTCACCTTGTGGATTTTCTACTGAATCTCCTCTAATTGTGCTTGCAGACAAAACTTTTATCGCCATATTGATCACTGCCTAATTTTAATTACTAATTTGCTTTTATTTTTTGTTTTTTCCAATTTGAATTTTGATTTTCATCATGAGCCCTAATTCTGGTTTTTTCATTTAATTATCTCATATTTTCACACATTCTCCATTTTCGTTCGTTTCGTATTCTTTCTTCACAGCAGACCACCTACGCAGTGAGCTTTTTTAGCCACATGTTCCCATCACAGTATGAACGTTACTATTGCTAGTATTACAAATATTATCACAAGCCACTTTGCGATGCCCATTGACATTCCGGCAATCCCTCGTGAGCCCAATACAAAGGCAATAAAAGCCAGTATCAGGAACGCAATAGCCAATCCTATTAGATCTACCATACTCTACCACTCTCTACAAATTTATGCTATATTTCTAATATTAAAGTGAGTATTTAAAGCGCTTCTTTTTAGACCCATTGCGACTACCATGGTTTATTTGCGATCTTGTCTTCTGTCTTTTTTGTGATAACATATATTCATTAAGTTCAAGCTTGTTTTAATAAGGCTGCTTTCCTATTTTGAATACTCTATAGACACATCCTCCGAATCACCTGCTTCTTTCCAGACCCTGAAACGCCTAAAACGTTGATTTGTTCTTCTTGATAGTTTCCAGCCCATTTACAAACCCCTTTAATCTACCTTAATACTGTCAAAGATCAATACAACGATTCCTGTCTTCTGTCTCCTTTATGAGAACAGATATTAATTAAGAGCAAGCTTGTCTCAAAAATCATTTTCCACGTACTTAATAACAAGTTTGCTGAGCTTCAGGCCTACCGCCTGAACCTGTTCTGTTCTTGTACATTGATTCCAGTATTGGACGAAATGGTTTCCAATCAATAAGTGATTCTATTTCTGCAAGCTTATCTCCAACGGATTGAAGACGTTTGTATTCTTCATTAAGGGCAAAATCAGTTAAATCATCCATGATACTTAATTTATTTGCCTATTATTTATATTTTAGTGCAATGTTGACTGGGTTTATCGAAATCCTCTACAGTGAAAAACGAGTTAAATCTGGTGCTTACAGCAGTAAACTTGAAAAAGATATACTTATTGAACACAAAAGTAAAAATATGAACCAATTAAGTCGGACTTTATGAGAATTAAATGTCAGATATTATGGGACTTTATAGTTATCTATGACAGGAAAAATTGGAATTGTCGGACAGCCTGTTTAGTCGTGGGAGCACTCACCAAATTCCTTACCATTTCACAGGCTTTTTTTGTATAAGAACGAACACTATTACCGGTGTTAAAAATAACAATGGCGTTATAATTTGATAGTACGTTTAAAGTTTTATTGAAATCATTTTAAGTAGACAAACATCATAAGTCAGCATGTAAGATTGAGAACGAAATGTGAGTCTCAATTGAACATACATCCGGTTTGGGGAGTGGGAATTCTCAAGCGGTTTACAACGATGGTTATAGATCTAAGCGAGGTCTGCTTAGGTCTGGAGCTCGTTTCAAAAATCAGTAAGATGAACTACCTGGGTGATTACCTCCCACCCAGGCTTATGTCTGGAGAGTGTTTCAAAAATCAGCTCCTGTATCTCATACAATAAACCAACTACTGAAGCCAAAATAGGAAGTAGGATTTTTGAGACAAGCTTGCTCTTAATTAATATCTGTTCTCATAAAGGCGACAGAAGGCAGGAATCGTTGTATTGATCTTTGACAGTATTAAGGTAGAGTAAAGGGGTTTGTAAATGACCTGAAAACTATCAAGAAGAACAAATCAACGTTTCAGGCGTTTCAGGGTCTGGAAATAAGTCAGGTCAATGAGGGGATATGTCTATAGAGTAGCTATAGAGTAGTCAAACATTTGAATAGATATAAGTTTAACAGCGATTGGGGTGGTAAGAAAATGAAGAAATTATTAGTCTTGTTCATCGTAGCATTAATATCTATGATGGGATCAGCACATGCACTAGATGTTCAGATAATGAATAAAGAAGGGACCTTTGCTCTTGGGGATCCAATTATAATGCAACCGGGTCAAACATTAACCTTCAGTATTGGGCTTGATGACTATGACTTCGCAATTGCAGGAAATGAACACAACTACAATATCACTGTATTTGCTCTTTCAGGCGGGGCAAGCGTTGATGATGTAACAGCCACGCTGCTGGAAACAAGTGTTACTCCACCATCTCCAGCCGGGCTATATGTTGACGAGGAAGTTTTTACACTCACAATGGATGCAGATGCACCTGGCACTGGGGTATGGCAGGTTTATCTTGAAGTAGGTGAAGTTGGAGTTTCAGGTGTTCAGTTCGCTTCAGCAACACGGAACATTGAGATCACAGAGTTCCCAACCATTGCACTTCCAATAGCTGCAATACTCGGTTTTGCATTCTTCATGCAGCGCCGTAACAGAGAAGAGTAAGTCAATTAATTAATGTCTTTCTATTATTTTTTGGCTCTGTAGAAATTCTCAGAATAGGATTAGGAGATACAATGGAACGTTCCAGTAGAATGTGGCAGGCGATAATTGTTCTTTTTATCTTGTCTAGCTTATTTGCTTATGCATTGTACCCATATATAAATGCCTTCTTAACCGCATTCATACTTTATGTAATATTAAAACCGCTCCATAGGTTCTTGACAATAGATCACAAAATTAGATCAGATATCTCTGCAATCTTTGTTCTAATTGTATCTGTCATTATCATCCTGGTCCCTGTATACATCTTGTTGGCACTGGTCTATTTGGAAATACAGTCTTTGTTCTCAGATACTACTTGGGTTTTTTCGTATATTGAGCTGGCTACTCGCTATATCCATATAATCGAAAGCATAGTACTTCCAGTTGAGATTGATCTGGAACTTGAGAGACGGCTTATGGAATTCCTTTCCACTCTTGCTAATCTTATAAGTGGTGCAGCTGTAGACACTTTGTCTGTAATAGGCCAAAAACTAATAGAGCTCGTCATAATGTACTTTTTGCTTTTTTATCTCCTGGTTGGAGATAACTCTAAATTTGCGCAGAGTCTTAGAAACGCCGTTCCTTTTAACGAGGATAATACAAAAAAATTACTGAATAAGTTCAGTTCCCTTGTAAAGACAATTCTTTTTAGCTCAGGCATAATTGCAGTTATACAGGGGACCATATTGACTATAACATTCCTTCTCCTTGGTATTGAAGGTGCTTTCTTCTGGGGTTTTGTAACCCTTATCCTTTCCTTCCTCCCGATGGTTGGTCCACCTGTTATATGGCTGCCGAGCCTTGCATTACAGTTGATCCAGGGTGATTATTTCATTGCAATGGGGGTGCTCATAGGTGGAATAATACACACACTCGTAGATGAGGTTCTTCGACCAGTTGTTCAAAAAAGGGTAGGGCAGATACACCCTCTTGTTACCATTGTAGGTGTTTTAACAGGTTTGAAACTTTTTGGCTTACTGGGGATAATCTTGGGACCTTTACTGATCTCATATGTCCTGCTTGTAGCTTTAATGATACATGATGAATACCTGTCAGACCCAGACAGCAGGAAATATGAGCAGCTAATAAGCGAAATTGTCAAACAGGAATGATTATAATTCCTGTATACACACCCTATACTACGAAGGAGATGTTGTTTCATTGGTCATCGGTTAAGGTGATTTTTTTACCTGATAACTATTGATTTTATACCATATTTCAGCCATAAATTCGGGTCATTTTACATGAAATCAACAATGTGTTCCTGCATATAATTGGTTTGAATTCTAGGTATGTAGAAATCCTTATCTGAATAATAATTGCAATGAGTTATACCTTTCTGTATTATCTATTATTGCCCTATAATGGTTAGTTGCACAACTGCCCATTTTATTTAAGTAAATACGAATCGAGAGATTTCTACAAAATTTAAAAAGGTTCAGGTTTATTCACTAACCCATACCTTTGCATTTGCTAGTTCTTCATTACTGAAAGTTTTTACAGATGCTGGAATTACGAATTTAAATATTTCTACAGCATTGATTACCCAATCTTTATTTGAAACAACAGCTATTTTTTCAAATGATGTGAAATACTCCTTTCCAATTTTAGCATCCTCTAATAGAGCTCCGCGAGTAAATTTCTCAAAACTTTCATCTAAGTGGTAAAGCATGCAGATCATTTCATGCTTTTGTATTTTATCTTCAATGAGAGGTTTTAGTATTTTATCATAATCTTCTTCTTTCACTACTCCACTTGCAGTAACCCCCAC
>JARVGJ010000044.1 GCA_029762595.1 Methanolobus sp.
CCAAATCGAATGGCTCCGGGGTTCTGTACTGTGGTCTGTGCCATATTTTATTCACCCAAGTGTATGATCTTGAAATCGACAGGCACGTGGAAGAGGCCTGTCTCGTCCTCCATTGCATCGATGGAGTTCTCGTATACTATCTGTTTGATGTGGTTTCCTGAAGCGATGCCTTTGTACCTGGTCAGGCACTCAATTACAGCTTCTGACAGTGTTTGTACAATAGCAAATGACTCGGCCCAGCATGAAACCTGATACCTGGGAGTGCCATGTCCTGTAATATGGTCCTTCGGGCCACTTATCTTGTGAATCGTTAGCGCAGGAAGTGTAGCACCAAGAGGCATTTTGAGTGGATAGATACGGTTATCTACAATTTCCCTTACGGAAATTTCATTATACAGCAAGGTCCGAATTGCACCATGTAAGGATGTCATGAGTATCCCCTGATGATTTCCTGAAGCTTCTTTTGCATGGCCTCCTCTACCTGGTCCGTATTATCGTCAAGGGCAGGACGCAAGAAAGGTCTTGGTTGTTGGTTATAGTGCCTGCCGAGCTTGTCCGTGCCCACAAAACCATACTCCAGCCTGCGAGCATATTCCATTGTTGAACCCACAGCAACCTCTACTTTGTTAGATGATCTGTGAACCCTTACAGGACTGACAGCAGCAATGTTCCTGAACAGGTTTCCTGTAACACGATGTGGAAATTCACCACCTTTTCTTGAATTGTCCTGAGCTGCTCTGACAACTACCATGGACCCTGCAACCGTGGATTCCTCCAATACGTCTGAGATGTCCTTGCCAAGGCTGTCCAGCTTCTTTTGTAGCTCATCAATTCCGCTGACCTTCATCCTGAACATGGTCATTTCCCCGGTAGTGAGACCAAAACGCCTAACAGCTGCAGGATAACCACAATAACAAAACCGATAGCTGCGTTCTTGCCCAGCCACTTGTTCTGATGCTCCTCAAGCACACGTATCCTGTTCTCGTGGTCCTCAATAGAGCATTTCTCAAGGACCTGTATACGCTTCTCATGGTCGTCAAGCTGGCAGCTCATCTTATCGATCCCTTTGCGAACGTGCTTCACATCGTTGTGGGTTTCTATGATCTTGTTGTAAGTGTCGTTGTCCAGCTGCGTCAATGGTCCACCGCCTTAATATCGCATTCATAATGATGCAGGGTGTTTGAGAACAAACTGAAAACCGGTTTCACAGCTGTCACCTCATAGTCCATTTCAAAACCCGGGACATTGCTTGTGATGATCTGACCTTCTTTAACGGCCACATCAGGTGGCAAAAGGACAGTTGGGGTTGATATTACATGCTTTCCGCTATCTTGCGAGATAATCCCGCCATTGCTACTATTATGGAAGAAACGGCATTTTGTGGATAGAGAAGATCCTGTATATACAGGCGAACCGTACTCATCCTGTGAGCTTTGTGTCCTCGTTACAATATCACAGGTGTGGACCATGCAGATATCTCCTATCATATCAAGCCTCGTGGTTCACTGTTTTGATGCCAGCTCTGCCGTATGGTATGGAATATCTGGATGATCCGTAGCGGTACTTCTTCATGTATCTCTGTGCAATTTCTTCGTGTTTTGCGATATCTTCATCCACGTTGTTAGACTGGGATTCACTTCCCACCTTGATCTGTGATGCCAGCTCACCGCTGAACTTCATCTTCTGAAGGACCAATGCAGCTGATTGATGGATGCATGCCATTTTCAGAATCGTGTCTGTAGATTCTGTACTGGCCCCGGTGGATAGGGATACAATGTTGCTGGCATGTGAAATTATATCAGTGATATCCGGGTCCTCAATGGTCCTGGGATCCACAATAGCCCTGACCTCAGCCACCGTACACATTGTCATTGCTCACATCTCCATGCATCCACAATCTACTGACATGGTAGGTCACACCGCTGTCTTTCTGCTTTTGTATCTCTTTGGCTCTTCAGAAGCAACCGGCTCCTCCTCCACCGAGATAGGCTGGACCTTATCCTCTACCACGATCTCTGGCTTTGGAGGTTTCACATAAGGTTCTTCTGCCACGATGCTGACAGATGTACCAAGCTGTTTTACCTTTTCAAGAGGGAGGGTGACGGCATCACCCTTCTCAAATCTGCCTTCGTCCATTTGCAGGAGGAGCACATTGACCCGTACTTTCACCGATGTCAGCACAACCACCTCATTAAGCACTGGTTGCAAGGTTGCTCAGTTTTGCAAGCACAGCATTCTTCCTGATGCGAAGAACACCGGCTTCGTATACACGGCCGTATATAGGACCAGTATCGGGATGCTTGCTATCAATACCGTGCTCTGTGAACACTTCCTGGCTCAGGTAGAAGTCCACATACTGTGAACCCGTATCAGGTGTAGGGGACAGGAGTGCTTTTCCAGAGGCAAGTGTTCCGGACTTGAAGATGTTCCCACCGTTGAGAAGGTCCAGAAGCTCTGGGATCTCCCTGTGACCGCTGGCATTCCTGGACTGCAGCACCTTGTTGTAGATGTTTGGGGCCATGGTCAGGTTCCACTTGAGAGCATCTGTGGGTACATCGGCAACGTCCATGAGTTCGTATGCTCCAACAACTGCATCCTGGATACCACCAAACGCACCTACGTTTGTTGAGCTGTCGTAGTCTATTCCTGCACCCTCGTATAGACCGTTCATCTCGTAGTTGGTACCGTCCCTGGAAACACCACGGAGTATCATGGTCTCCTCAGCCGAGTTGACCATATAAGCAGCATCTAGGGCAGCAGATGCGTCCACCTCGGTACCTTTCATCCTCATGGCCTCATACAGCCTGCGGTCAATTGTATAATCTTTCCAGACTATCGGTATCTTGCTGTTTGTAAGTGCAAAGTCCACGGTGTCAATGTTCCCGGTGCTGAAGTTGTAGGATACCATTGCCTGGGACATCTTCTGCAGCTCGACCCAATCGATACTTGTCTCTCCAAACCCTCTTCCCGGAACTACCTGGACCAATTTCCTGGCCTTGTTTATCTGCCTGAGAGGTGGATGGATCTTGGTGTCCATGCTGCGTGAGAATTGATATAATGCGTTTGTCATGTTATTTCCCTCCTTAGATTATACTCCTCACAAGTATCGCAGTGGCTCCAGCTGTAGCATTTGCATCCTGTGCTGCGTATCCTACAACAGGGGTTGGAGCTGCAGTGTCAAGTGCCTTCACTTCTCCATTATCTGCAGCAACTAAAGGATCGTTCTTCCCAACTGTCTCTGTTTCAGCAAGGATAGCAACTACATGAAATCCACCACCGTTGTGAACAGGGACCATGTCATTGGCTTTGTATGCTGTTGCTGGTTTCTCTGGCTTTAAAGTGGCTGCTGCACCATATCCTGCCCAGCCTCCCGGATTGCCGGCAGCATCACATGCAACAATGAGATCCTGTGTGGTACCTTTCTTTACAAGCAGACCAGGCTTGACAGATGTGTTCTCTGCTTTCAGGTACTCGGTTGGGACCGGCTGGCCCATGATCACATCGTTTGCCGGTTTCTGCAGACCATAATATGACATCAGAAATCCTCCCATGACTTCTTGGCCTCGTTCCATCTACCTACACTGCTTTTCAAAGATGAGTTCTCGGTGGGGTAGGCAATATTGAAATGCCTGGAAGCTGAGAGTGGGGTGAGGCGCTCATATGATGCTGCAAGGTTTAGGATCTGTTCGGATGTCAGGTTCTTGAGGACAGATCTGTCAGGTTCAAGCCCCGCAGACATAACAGCACGGGTATACTTCTGAGTGGCAGCGTTCTTCTCCTGCTCTTCTTTCCACTGCTCCATGGTGACAGCTGCCAGTTTCTTGGCCCGGTCCTCTACCATCTCATTGAACTTATCAGCAGGTATCCCGCTGGCAGCTGCAAGGGATGCATTGTCACGTTCCTCTTTTAGCTTGTCAAGCGATGCTTTCAGAGCTGCAAGGTCTTCCTTAAGCTTCTGATTTTCAGTCATGATGGCAGCTATTTCAGTACCATCTGGGTTCTTATCGGGAGCGTTCCCCTCTGTGTTGTTGTCTGTCATGTGTTTCTCTCCTGGAGATGAATTATTGCTAAGAACAGTGTATTTGCCTGGCAGGACAAGGCCTCCGGCTGTATCGGTGGATGCTACGACATTAAAAGAGGCTTCATCCCATGCAGGGTCCCTTACCAATGTCAGTGACC
>JARVGJ010000045.1 GCA_029762595.1 Methanolobus sp.
GTCCTTCGTCCCTTCGGGGACAAGAGCCAATTTGCGGCCAAGGAGATATGGAAAACAGAGATCGTGGACCGCAAACCTGCATATACTAACATCCGTATCAGTGCATTCAGGAGCAGGTCTGTGGGGCACAGGACCAAGATCGCGGACATGAAGATAAACAGCAATGGTGTGGAGCTGCAAGCATGAGTGTATGGCAAACATCCGATCATGTTATGGGCGGACCCATCGACTGTGAACTGTGTGGAAAAAGGGTGAACAAGTGGATAGAGATCGTTCCTGGAGGAGATCTCTGTATCAATTGTGCACAGTCAACGATGCGAATTTTGTTCCAGGATATTATCGAGTATCACAATGGGAAATCTGTTAGCTTGCTCGATATAATGTTCCACGGTGCAAAAGATGTCAGTGGGAAAAGATTACCTGCAGGCGTTGCTCCAAATGGCAAAGCTGATCATAGTTTTTGTGATCCAGCCGCAGAAATGCAATTATTTGAGCAGTGAGGCGTTTCATGGCTGGTGACAGAGACACTATCGAGCAGATCAAGTCCAAGATAGATATCGTTTCGCTAATTGGAGAAAAGGTCAAGCTCACAAAAAGAGGAGGTGTCTATCGGGGAGCAACATCTGCAGGATCAAAGTCAGGTGCTTCGCTAATAGTAGATCCATCAAGACAGATCTACAACAACTTTGCAGAGGATGATGGCGGAGATATTCTTAACTGGATAGCCTATTGTGAAGGACTTGACATCGATTCAGATTTTCCCCGGGTAATAGAGATAGCAGCTGAAAAAGCAGGTATTGTCCTGCAGTGCCAGAACCCAATTGAAGCTGGTGACAGAGCAGTTCTCTCGCCTTTCATGCGGGCTGTGGCCGGCTACTACCACAGTCAGCTTACAGATAAGTGGCGGGAGTACATCCACCAGAAATGGGGTATATCCGATACCATGATAGATGAGCTTTTGATAGGCTGGGCGCCGGATAATTGTCGTCTGCAAAAAGAGCTTGAAGACCTCTTCCCCGAAGATGTAATGAAAATGTCTGGTTTGTTCTATGTTGATGAAACCGGACGTATGCGGGATATCTTCAGGGGCAGGATAATCTTTCCATATTGGAAGAGCGCAAAAGTGGTCTATTTCATAGGCAGGGACCCCGGTCACAGTTCAAATGGACCCAAGTATCTAAAGCAGCTGGTGCACTCAGAGACAAGGCCCCATATAAGCAAGGTCGTGGACAACTCGGTGTTCTACGGTGAGGATTCAATCAGAAAAGCTGACTCTGTCATCATCACAGAGGGCGTGACGGACTGCATCAAAGTCCTCCAGGAAGGCCTTGCCTGCATTTCTCCTGTGACGGTCCGCATCAAGGAAGAGCAGAAGGAATACGTATACCAGCTGGTCCGGAACAAAAAAGAGGTTATCATATGCAATGACAACGAGGATAACCAGACCGGTAAGAAAGGAGCAATAGCAACTGCAGAATACCTGGAATTACAAGGTGTACCTGTTAAAGTAATGGAGCTGCCCAGACCGGATGGCGTTGACAAGGTCGATCTTGCAGAATATCTACAAACCCATTCAAAAGAGGATCTGCAGAAGCTTAGCTCCAATAATGTATGGGAAATAAAACTACAAGCCCAACAGGTACCAGAAGGCAGTGTAGACAGGGGCAGAGCTGCAAAGAGGTTCATTATTACCGAGCTTAAACAAATGGAACCATTCTTGCGCAATATTTTCATCAAGAACGATGTCAGAGAACACTTCCGTCTTTCAAAGGCCGACATCAGTATGGTAATGCGATCTGTCCGCTGGGACGATGATGAAGGGGATACCCCAGAGCAAGAACCTGGCTTTTTCAACAAGAGAGGCAAGCTTAGCGTAAAAAGACTTGCTGAGTATGTGATGTCACTTGCTCAGTTCATCACATTCGATGATACAAAGAGAGTGTACGTCTACCGCAATGGGGTATATGTCCCAAACGGAGAAGATACGATCGCCAGGATAGTTCAGAACGCACTTGGTGATTCATCCAAAAAGAACCACATTGCAGAGATAATCAACTATGTGCAGCTGGACACGCTGATATCCAGGTCGATGATCAATCACGACACACAGAGGATCAACCTGCAAAACGGGATCTATAAACTGAGCACTGGAGAGCTTGAGCCACATTGTCCTGAACAGATTTCAATTGTACAGCTTCCCATAACATATGATCCCGGGGCCACGTGCCCGTTGGTAGAGAAGTTCGTATCAGAGGTCCTGGATGAAAATCACTGGGAGCTTATCTATGAGATCCTGGGATATTGCATGGTCCCTGATACTCGCATAGAAAAGTCTGTCATGTTCCTTGGCAAAGGCGCAAATGGCAAGTCGGTGATGCTAAACCTGTTCATTGACTTTCTGGGAGTACACAGCGTGAGCACCGAGTCGCTTCATATGCTTGAAAGCGACCCATATTCAACTGCGGAGCTATATGGCAAACTTGCAAACATCTTCCCAGATCTTGCATCCAAGGCCATCTATGAGAACAGCACTTTCAAGACCATCAGTGGCAATGAGCGAAAGATACGTGGACAGCGAAAATACGAACACCCGTTCAATTTCAAGAACACCGCACGTCTGATATTCAGTGCCAACCGACTACCTCCAGTACCAAACGACGACTTTGCCTATTTCCGCAGGTGGATATTGCTGAAATTCCCGCATATCTTTGAGGGGGACAAGGCAGACAAGAACCTGATAAACAAGCTCACCACTCCTGAGGAGCTGTCAGGCCTGTTCAATAGGTGTGTTGTGGCACTTCGCAGGGTCCTTGCTGAGGGCAAGTATAGCTACGACCTGACAACCGAGGAGGTCCAGGTTATGTATAAGATCAACTCAGACCCTGTGGCTGCATTTGCCGATGAGATGATAGTGTATTCCGATGGTGACACCCAGAAGAGGATCGTTTTTGATGAGTATATAAAATGGTGTAAGTTGCACGAAATATCTCCCTTTGCAGAGAACTCGTTTGCTCGCCGGTTCAAGGCCCTTGGATATACCGCTGGACGGGAGAGTGCAGGAAGCAGGTCATATATCTGGGAGAATTGCTCGATACGTGATATCCGCCTGGGTTCCATAAAAAACCCGGACGTCAAAAACCAAGAGCTTGCAACTTCGTCGTCCATAAACCCGGGTTATACTTCCCATTGTAATGTCGTACATGTCATTAAGAAGAAAGAAGACGAAATAAATAATTATGTATATGTAAACAATAGGGAAAAAACAACAAAACCCGGACAGAATAGTACAGATATACATCTCCCGCAATCGATTAATTCCTGTCCAGGTACAAATACAGCCCAGACCAAAAGCACAGATGTTCTCTCCCTTGGTGAAAAGATGGACGTTTTCAGGGAGGCCTGTCAGCAAACGGATGATATTAAAGAACTTCAAAAGCAATGTCTTGCAGCTGGAATTACTGATTTTTTTGAGATATTTGACAGGATGAGAAGGACCGGGGAGATCATGCAGCTTAGCCCGGATAAGATCAGGTGGGTGGGATGAGCATAATCACAACCTTTGAACCTGTTTCTCGTCTTTGTATCAATTGCAGGGAGAGGATCTTCATCACAGAACCGGTTGAAGAGCTTACCTGCCCCAGGTGTGGAGAGGTGATGAGAGTGATCATGGCAAGGACGGTGAGCTTGTCCAGGATACCCGTTCGTTTGCCCGAGAGTGCCCCAAATTCGCCCGTGGTGCAAAAACAGTGGACAATCCAATATAATGCATCGGGAAGAAAAAGTCGAACGCAAATGAAAACGATAGGTAATTCTAACATTCAAAAAAAGAGGAGATAATATGAGCACAAAATCAACGATCCTGCAAACGATCAGAAAACACTGCCTTGAATGTGCAGGTGGCTCGGTAAAGGAAGTTGAGCTATGTACAGCCGAGAA
>JARVGJ010000046.1 GCA_029762595.1 Methanolobus sp.
AAAGGTGATAATAATGAATCTGGGTCTTGGCATTGATACAGGCGGCACTTATACAGATGCTGTAATAATGGATCTTGAAAAGGGAGAGATAATCGGCTCTCGCAAATCGCTTACAACATATCCCGACCTGGTAAAAGGGATTCAGAGTACGCTTGAAGGATTGAATGCAGAGTATCTGAAACAGGTTAAATTCACATCTGTATCCACAACGCTTGCAACAAACACAACACTTGAGGGAAAAGGTTATCCTGCCGCCCTCATTATGATAGGATACTCAATAAACAAGGATATACCTACCGATTATGTGCTTTCTATAGATGGAGGGCATGATTCAGATGGCAATGAGATCCAGCCTCTTGAAAGCCTGGAAAATGTAAGGGATTTTGTGTTGGGGAATCAGAATAATGTTGCAGCGTTTGCCATCTCTTCTTATTTTGGTGCCCGCAACCCTGATCATGAGATACGGGTAAAAGAATATATCCGTGAACTCACAGATCTTCCGGTTGTTTGCGGACATGAACTATCCCTCAGTCTTGGAGCTTATGAAAGAGCAGTCACTGCACTTCTAAATGCCCAGCTTATTCCTGTTATAGATGATTTCATAAGGTCAATATCCTCGGTCATGGAAAAGATGGGTATTGATTCCACTTTGATGATGATGAAATGTGATGGGTCCCTTGTAAAAATAGAAGAAGCACTGGAAAGACCCGTGGAATCTATATTTTCAGGCCCGGCTGCAAGTCTTGTAGGTGCTGCACATCTGACAGGTCTAAAAAACTGTGTTGCCCTTGATATTGGTGGTACAAGTACTGATATTGCAATGATACGCGATGGTGTTCCCGTGATAAATGATTCCGGAGCTGTTGTCGGTGGCTGGAACACCATGGTAAAGGCCATAAAGATGGACACTTCTGCCCTGGGTGGAGATAGTCAGGTATGGGTGCAGAAAAAGATATTCATAGGTCCAAAGAGAGTGATTCCTTTATGTCTGGCAGCAACGGAATATCCCTGCCTGGTAGAAAAGCTGGAAACCCCGGATAAATATACCCCTCACCTGATGTCTGATATTATTCAACCCACAGTGTTCTTTGTAAGTAAGGCAAATGGTGCCCATTCAGCAGGTATAAAACTATCAGAACTTGACGGGTCAGAGAAAAAGATCCTGGATGCTATAGGGGAATATCCCTCATCTCTGTCAGACATAGAGAAAAAACTTGAAACGCATCCGCTCATGTTCATCGATACTATCCGATCCCTCATAAGGAAGAGATATGTCCAGCAAATCGGTTTCACACCTACCGACGCCCTGCATGTCCTGGGGGATTATGATGAGTGGAACAAGACAGCTTCTTTCATGGGAGCAGAGATCCTTTCCCGCTATCTGAACATGGAAAGGGACGAGTTTTGCGCTAAACTTAAAAAACAGTTCCAGAAAAGCCTGGCTTTGCATCTTGTTTCTTATTTCAACTCCGATGCCAGAAAAGAAGAAATTGAAAAGTTCCTGGAATATCCCGAGCTTGTAATGTTTAAGCCAAGGATCCCTGTTGTGATGGTAGGTGCTCCGGTAAAGGCCTATGAAAAGGAGCTGGATACTGTTATTGACGGTGATATGAGAATACCGGATTATTATGATGTTGGTAATGCAGTGGGTGCACTTGTTGGTGACGTTATCTACCGGACGGAAATGCTGATAAGGCCTTCCTCGGCAGGCAGCTCCAATTACACACTCTTTTCCGATGAAGGCAGGCAGATATTTGAAGATCACCAGGGTGCTGTTGAGCATGCCATAGCACACGTTGAAAGATCGGTTTCGCAATACATGAAAGGATATGGACTTAGTATGGATAATGTCAATTTCAAACTCAGTCAAAATGACATTGGGGGAATCGGCACAGTTCCCCTTGAAACAAAGATTGTGGGTATTGCTGTGGGCAGTCCCAGGAGAGGAATATGAGCATTTCAATGGCACAACCTGATAATATGCATGAACTGGACAGTATGGAGGCCCTACGTCAGAGTGTGCGCAACCGTATTGGGATAAAAGAAGACGTGGAGGATAAGGAACTCCTGTACCATGTAGAACAGGCTTCAAAAGATATAAAAGAGCTTATTGCAACTTCTTTTGGTCCCAGGGGCCTGAATAAGATCATAATGGGTCCTACAGGTGACATTTATATGACCAGTGATGGTAAGACCATCATTGAACAGATAGACGTATTGCATCCTGTGGTAACATTCCTTAAAGAGCTTGCAAGGTCAATGGATACGGCATGCGGTGACGGTACAAAGACAGCGGTCATATTCGCAGCATCACTGGTTGAGAATGCTGCCAGGCTTGCAGAGGAAGGATTACACCCTGCCACCATTATAAAGGGATATCAGCTAGCCCTTAACAAAGCATACGAGATACTCGAATATGAGAGTACTGAGGCACTTTCTGAGAAAGACCTGCATTCTGTTATAGAGAACGCCAGTCTGAGCAAAGGGGTGGAATACAGGCAGGCTGAAATGATAACCGGTGTTGTACTGAAAACACTTTCAGAGCTAAAACGTCTTAACGATGATGCCCATATCGACCTTAATGAGTATGTCAAGGTTATCAAAAAAGTAGGCGGACCGGCCATGGAATGTGTGCCTGGTATCGTCCTTGATGAAAAGCCTGCAAGGGATGATATGCCATCCCACTTCAAGAATGCAAAGATCCTGCTTTTAAACTACAATGTAAAATTTGAGAGCAAGATAATAAACGCCCAGCGTAACATAAAAGTCGAGGGTGTTGATAATTCCCTGCTCTTTCTCCGGGAACAAATGAGCACATTAAAACATTTTGCAGGGAAGATAATAGCTTCCGGAGCAAATGTGGTCTTATGCGAGGGAAGCGTGGATGAATATGTAGAAGAGTCACTTGCAAAGCATGGGATCCTGCTTTTCAAAAAACTGAAGATGAAGGACATTGAAAAGATATCACAGGCAACAGGTGCCAGTATCATTTCAATAAAGGATGATATCCGTTCTGATGACCTTGGTTTTGCTGATGAGGTAGTTGTTGAAAAGAAGTGCAATGAATATTTCCTTTCTCTTTCGGTACAAGATCAGCCAATATCCACTATAATGATATGGGAACCATTCAGCTACGGTCTTGAAAAGGTAGAGGAGGCAGTTGATGATGCTCTTAACAATGCTGCATTCATGTTGAAGAAACCCCATGTGGTAAATGGCGGGGGTGGTATTGAGTTTGTGCTTTGCCAGATGTTAAAGAAGTATGCGTCAACTATCGATGGGAAGGAGCAACTTGCCGTAATTGAATATGCAAATGCTCTTGAAGAGATCCCCAGGATACTTGCACGCAATGCAGGACTTAATGAAGTGGATGCTATGTCAGCAATGCTTGGCTATTATAACAAGGGGATCGACAGCAGGATAGATTATTGCCGCAAGGTTACAGAAAACACTCCTCCTGTATATGATTCCTCCAGCATTAAAAAGCTGTGTGTGATCGCGGCAACCGAGGCCACAAACGGTGTGTTGAGAATTGATAAGATACTTTTGAAAAAATAGCTTAAAAATAAGGATAAAGATCATATTGTCTGTCAAAAGGAGGAGGGTGCAAACAATGGAAGAAATGACATCAAAGGAACGGTTCATAAATGCTCTTGAAATGAAAGAGGTAGA
>JARVGJ010000047.1 GCA_029762595.1 Methanolobus sp.
TTGCCATGATCACTCTCATCACCTCTCCACACCTGGGGCAGGTGACCTCATCAACCGGTTCTGTGATGAAGATCCTCCCCTTGCAGTACAGGCACATGCGAGATACCGGTGTGAAGGTCACGCTATCACCCATTGAAAAACTGGACCTCTGTGTCCTGCCCGACCTGTCCTACTTTTCTCTACTTTCTTATATATGGAAATATAAGATAGGTATAATATAGTAGAGAATATACGCAAGAAAACATTATTCAAAATAACTCGGACAAGTCGGTCACAGGACGAAAAGTTCATGGTCATAGTTTCACCTGTTCGGTCTTGAGTCGGACTACGGGTGCTGCAAAAGCAAAGTTGTGTTTCCATGCACCTGGCAACTCGTATGTATGCACCCTTATGCCATTTTCATCGACCGGTCTTCTTGCATACACTTCGTACTTGTCAATCGATTGTGTCAACCCGGTAGTAGTCGATGGGATCTTCCCGGTGTCCACATCATTGGCCAGAGCCCAACGGATGATCGAATCGAGCAGGTCTTCCTTTGAGACATTCACAGCCTTTCTCTCAAAGTCAATACCTTCCTGAAAGAACTGGTATACTGGGTCAGAATTGTAACTCCACATCTCGCGGACCTCGCCCGCAGAACTTCTAACCTTCAGGCCGTTGCGTTTGATATCTATCATGTTCTTGATCACCCTGTATAAAAAGCCAGATAGGTTTTCGGGAGTGAACATCCGCACGGTGAAACCCGGATCCTTCTCAAAGAAGTAGGGAAAGAACACGTATTCCCACCTATCCCAAAAAGCCGTGTCGTTCTTGACCTTCTTATCAAACGACGGCGGTGCGTTGCATGTGAAAACATGCAGTGCTCCAAGAGGTGCCATATATGCCTGTTTCCCCTTTTTCTCGATCGAATGCCACCGCTTGCCAGTAAGTGTTTTAAAGGTCCCTGTTTCAGACATTGGAATATCGCTCAGATCATCAAAGATATTGAGCGTCTTTCCTTCCAGGCTTGCCTTAGCAAAGCGGTTATCACTAAGTGACTGCAGCGACTCTCCACATATTATATCCATCCCAAAGACCCTTTCAAGCAACTCGATATACGTTGATTTGCCCGCATTTGGATCACCCTGGACAAGATATGCTTTCTTGTATGGATCACTCACCATCTGCAGGAGTGCCTGCGCAGGTATCTGATACAAGATGGCAACATGTTCTGTCTTCACGTACTTTGTTATCATCTGTTCATGAATATCATCGGACATGCTTTCTGGGTCAAAGTCGGCATTAAGCTTGTAGTTGAACATGTACTTTGGGTCATGTGACACCAACTTAACATCACCTGTATCAAAGTCAAACATGACCACACCGTTGTTGACGGGTATCATGTTATCTACATGGTTGAAAGGATACTCGCTGTAGGGCGCCTCGTACATCAGATAATGAATTACCTCGCTTGTTATCCTTGATAGTGGTCCGGTGTATCCCACGGTCTTTGCTATATTCTGTACCTCTGACTTAATAGCAACAAGCCCTTCCACATAGCATCCTTCCCGATAGATGTAAAGCTGCTCTGCATAGCTTATCACAAGCAATTTCTTTGTGATACCTGCTGCAATGCCTGCAAGGTTCAGCTTTATAGTGGCCTTGCCATTTGCTCCCACGTCGATAGAATAATAGTTCCTGTACTCGTCTTCGATAATATCCGATCTTCCGGTTTTATAGAACTGGGATAGAAGAGGGTCAGCTTTTATGGAGGCTATCTTTGCCGTTGCGTTTGGATCGATCTTTTTAAGTTGATATGCACTGGTCTCTCTATCAAACTCGTTGCCAAACGCCATCATGCAGAACAGCATCATCTGCTTGTGGTCAGCTCCGCTTGCCATAAGCTCTGCACAAATATGCAACATTCTCTGCCTTCCGTCCATGTTCCTGAACACACTCAGGTCATGATACATCGGGTTGGCTATCTTATTGCCATCCGCATCCTTACCAAGGTCATCTTTTACAAAAACAGCCTCTAAGAACTCTTTAAAGACAGGTCTTATCTTGTTCAGCGCAATCCTGAGTTCCTGGTAGGTGTTCAGCCATTTAGTTAAGCTGGATATGACATTTTTGGGAATATGCGGCCTTTTTGTAATATCGCCGTCCATCTTGTAAACACTGCCAGACTCGTGTATCGACGGGGCCATCACAACGTTACCGGATTCACCAAGCAGGTCCATCCCCAGTGCTTTAGCATGCTTGAGCTCAAACGCAGGGTTGAACCTGAACAGCCAGTGCCATCTTCCAGCTGTCCGGTGTTGCTTCACCCAGTCAGAGGTATCAACGCCTTTTAAGATGTCATCCCACATGCCTTTGATATACCAATCAACATCTATCACCATCAGATCAGATGCCTTTCCACACACTGCACCGATATTGTAATCCTTCTTGACAAAATAGTTATCAAGCTCTTCATCAGATGGGTTTGTGTCCAGCTTCTGCCACCTGGAAAGCAGGGGACGCTTTCCTGGAGATGGCTTGTGGTCCTTTGGTGAGGAAAGTGGATGTACTATTATGCCCGCTGCCCTATACTTCTTGGCAGCGTCTATGATCTCTTCCATCATATCCCCGCACCGTGCTTTTTCCTCATCTCTCTTCTCATCTGTTCAAAAGACTCAACGGCATCGAATCCGATATGAACAATGGAAGCAAACTGGCTCATGAACCACATATCATGTGTTGGTGAGCAGTGGTCGGGTAACCAAACATCCACACCTTTTTCAGGATCGACCATAAAATCGACATATAGGTTGGACTTAATCATGCCTTCCAGCAGATCTTTTTCATATGCTATCCATACCTTCTTTCCCAATGCTGCAGCATATCCGATCTCTGAGATCGTACCAAAGCAGTCTTTGGAATCGATCCAGGCATAGAGCACATCACATCTTCTGATACCATCGAGGCACATTTTGTGAACCATGGTGCGGGAGAGACCACCACCAATAACTCCACAACCTTCCAGTCCTGCCCCAGCTCCGTGACTGTTGGCACCGTGATAACAACCGTGGTCACATGCTACAAAGAATGGACCAACATATTTGTCCCCTTCACCAATGTCTATATCTTTTCTCAATTGAATCGAACTATAGTAAGTCTCGCCTACCTCATAGCTTGTTATTTCATCACGCCAATCATTTTTTGAGATCTTTCCTGCAAAATAAAAATTGACCATTTCATTCATCTCCAAAAAGCTTCAAGTGCTTTACAGAATAGTGCTGGACCTTCAGTTCTTCAAACATGACACCAAATATCATGCCTGCACCTCCACACCATTTCTGTTGATCTTCATGTCTGCTATCTTTGTTCTGTGGCCAACACTCCTGCTACGAAAAGCGCTGATACGGATGTTGGTGTATGCGGGTTTGCGGTCCACGATCTCTGTTTTCCATATCTCCTTGGCCGCAAATTGGCTCTTGTCCCCGAAGGGACGAAGGAC
>JARVGJ010000048.1 GCA_029762595.1 Methanolobus sp.
AACCACATCAAACAGATAGTATACGAGAACTCCATCGATGCAATGGAGGACGAGACAGGCCTCTTCCACGTGCCTGTAGATTTCAAGATCATACACTTGGGTGAATAAAATATGGCACAGACCACAGTACAGAACCCCGGAGCCATTCGATTTGGTTCGGGAAAACTTGAGGTTGGAACCTCAGTGGGATCGCTTGTTGATATCGGTGCAGTCCGCAATGCAATATTCAGGGAAGAATGGGAAGATGTCGAGGTCAAGTCCGATAATGCCGGTGTTGTGAAAGTAGGCATCAAAGAACATGTTGCATACATTGAATGCGATATGATGGAGGTTAACCTGGAAAACCTGAACACCATTAGAGGTGGCCTGGACACATACGATACTGTTGCAGGGGATCCGGTAGCAGTAACTGATGAGTTGCATGTTCTGAATGGCACAGAATTTGTCAGGTTGAATTTTAGAAATGGAGCAGGCACAGAAGTTGCTTCCATCTCTGTAAAGGACATTTCCAACAATGATGCAGTAAGGAACACCGACTACGTGATAGCCGTCGATGCTTCCGGATATACCTGTATTGCCAGGGTTGCAGATTCAACGGTTATAGGCGATGGGGAGACTGTCAAGGTCAACTACACTTATACTCCAAACTCTGCTGTTACACTTACATCAGGTGGAAAGACCTCGATATCAGACCGAGTTGTAAGGATAACCAACACCGATGAGAACGATAAGAAATTCCAGATAACCCTCTACAAGGCCACAGTTAATGAAGGCCAGAACATCGAGTTCCCAGCAGACGATGGTGATGATCCTGCAATGCCGAAAATGACAATGAAAGGAGTTCTTGACGTTTCCCGCAATGCAGGAGATCAGCTTTACGAGATCTATGATGAGCAGGGGGTATGATCTGTGTCTGAAGACCTTATTAGGGATTTTGGAACAATTGTCCCGCAGAAAAGGATTGCCAGGATAGCAGGGGAAGAGGTCGATGTTTCTGTATTCTCCACTCGTGCCACTCTCAAGCTCATTGAGCTCACATCATCCCCGGACAAACAGACTGCACTGGAATCCGGTGAAGGAATAGAGGACTTGCTGGAAGTAGTTGCAATTGCCTGCCAGCGGTCAAACCCTAAGATCACAAAGGACTGGCTTATCGATAATGTGGATCTGTTCACCCTGGTTGAATTTGCACAATTCGTTATGGAGCCTGTCACTGAGAAACTGAAAGCTACACCGGCAGAAGGTGAGGAAAAAAACTTAACCCAATCACCATCGGAGACATCTTTGCCCAGCTTGGAATGATGTATTCCTGGGCATCTCCGGAGTACATCCTTGACAAAATGTCACTGGAGCAGGTGATGATGTACTATGAGAAAGGTGTCAAGGGAATAGAGCTGCATGCAAAGGTGTTCTGGAGCATACTGGGACAGGCGATGAGCTCTGATGGGAAAGATGATGGTCCTGTCTGGGTGAGATGAGTGACAAGCCAGACCTACAGAAGTTCAGGGAAATATACGGAAACAAGATAAAGCGAGGTTGATAATGTCATCTGTCGGCGAGCTTGTAGTGTCTATCATCGGTGATGTTGGTCAGCTTAAAAAGGCATTTTCTGAGGTTGGCAAAGAAGTAAACCAGCTTGGAAGCAAAATGCAGAGTGCTGGAAAACAGATGTCTGCAGCTGGCATGTCACTGACAAAGAACGTGACAGCACCCTTGCTGGCAATCGGTGGTAGTGCCGTATATGCAGCCAACGAGATGGACAAAGCTTACAAAAGCATCAGAGTTGGGACAGGCGCTACAAGTGAAGCACTGGAAGCTCTAAGTAGCGATTTTCGTTCAGTCCTTGGTAAAGTCCCTGCATCCGTGGAAGATGTTGGAACTGCAATTGCAGATCTTAATACAAGACTTGGCCTGACAGGTGAGCCTTTGCAGCTAATGTCAAAACAGATGCTTGAGCTGTCCAGGATAACAGGCGAGGACCTTTCCAGCACGATTGAATCAACGACCAGAGTTTTTGGTGACTGGGGAATAGCAGTTTCTGACCAGGCCGACAGTCTTGATCATCTCTTCAAGGTATCACAGACCACCGGAATATCCATGGGTGAGCTTTCAAGGAACATGGTCCAGTATGGTGCACCTCTTAGGCAGATGGGTTTTGATTATGAGACTGCAGCAGCTCTGATTGGAAAATTCAACAAGGAAGGTGTCAACACTGAACTTGTTATGGGATCCTTGAGGATTGCCCTGGGAAAATTTGCCAGGGAAGGTATCAGCGATGCAAATGAAGCTCTCCGAATAATAACCCAACAGGTTCAGGCAGCAGGTTCAGCATCCGAGGCTAATGCAATAGCCATTGAATACTTCGGAGCAAGAGCTGGGCCGGATATGGCAGCATCTATCAGGGAAGGAAGGTTTGAGATAGATGAGCTTGTTGCAAGCCTGCAGAATTCCTCTGAGACTATAATGAACGCCGGTGAGGATTCCCTTACTTTTAGCGATGAGCTCCAGATGATGAAGATCAGGGTATTTGAAGCATTGGAACCCCTGGGAAAACAGATACTTGAGATATTCGAGCGATTAGAACCTTTCATTTTCGGTCTGATTGATCTGCTCAGTCGTTTGTTAAACATATTTGGTAATCTCCCGGGACCCATACAGACCGTTGTCATTGCTGTTGCTGGTATCGCTGCAGCAGTTGGACCATTGCTTCTGGTCATTGGTCCACTTGTATCCGGGATAGGAGGTTTGATGACTTTCATAAGTGGTGCAGGTGGTCTTTCGGCCTTAATAGCAGGATTAGGCACAACACTGTCAGGTGTGGTCGCTGTGGTTACCGGACCCATAGGGATTGCACTGGCAGCTCTGGCAGTTGCTGGCTATCTGATATACAAGAACTGGGATAGGATCGGACCTATCCTCAAGGATACCTTCGATAACATCAAAACAGCGGTGGAGCCTGTTGTAACTATCATCGGGGAGTTTGTTTCGGACGCACTTGCTAAGATCAGTCAATGGTGGGATGCAAACGGAGAAACAATAACAGCTGGTGTGGATGTATTGACAACAGCTGCAATGGAATTGCTCTCTGCAATTGGTGATATTGTGGTTTTTGTGGTGAGCATATTATCCAAAACCGTTCAGAAAGTATTGCCACCCATACTAGCACTGGTGGAACATGTGCTAAGCCAGATACTCAATACCATTGTTCT
>JARVGJ010000049.1 GCA_029762595.1 Methanolobus sp.
CTCTGCAGGAGCGAATCACTGACAGGACTATGACAAACATCAGACCGATCAGCCACTACCAGTTCAACAAAGGGATTATCCTCATACTCAATGTCATCAAGGAACTGGCTGGGTTTGGATGCATTGGTATTGTTCAGATACCTCTCAGGGAACACAAGGTACAACTGCTCTTTTGCACGGGTCATGGCCACATAGGCAAGCCTGCGCTCCTCCTCAAGGTGCAGCACCTTCTCCTCCACATCCCTCTGCACACCCCTTGCGATCTCAAAGGGCACCGTGAAAGGCTTGTTCCTGAACTGCAGGGGAAGATGGCGCAAAGCCAGGTCACACACAAACACAACCTTAGCCTCCTTGCCTTTGGACTGGTGAATGGTCATCACCTTCACAGTGTTCTCCTCACCGGCCTCGCCATCATCGATATCCAGGTTGAACACAAGGGCCAGGTGCTCCATCACAGTCTCAAGCTCCGAGCCGCCGTCCACAAGCTCAAGGTCAGCCACCATGTGCACCAGCGAGTTAAGCAGCTTGATATTGCGTCTGGAAAGCTCATCATCTTCAGCCAGCTGGGAGCGGTAAATGTCAGTCTTCTGTATGAGCAGGAATTTCACAGTATCCGATGCCAGATGGTTCTTCTTATACGCGATGACCTCTTCCAGCCGCTTAAGAATTGACACAACAAGGTCCTTCTGGGTTATTCCCGTGTCATCCAGGCGGTCCCGCAGGACAGAGTATATACCGTCACCCTGGCTGGGATCGTTCTTTCTCACCTGCTGCGCCAGGATATTGATCTTCTGCAGGTTATGTTCTGTGACACCTTCCCTGAAGAGTATCTTTGCAAAAGGAACACCGCTGTTAAATGGATTTGCAATTACTTTCATGTAGGAAATAGCATCCTGGATCACCGGAAAATCACTCATGTGAAGTGAACCCACATACTCCACCGGGACCATCATCTCCTTTAAGGCATTGCTGAACTTTTCCCCATCAGCACGCTTGCGGGTAAGTATATAGATATCCCCGGGCTCAAATTCCCCACTGTCCAGCAGTCTGCCGACCTCCTTGGCCACCCAGTCACCTTCACTCTCATCATCCGGCGCCCTGACAACCTTAACCTGCTCTCCGGGGCCATTATGCGACTTAAAGTCCTTGTCCTCTCTGTCAGGATTGACCCTGACAAGCTGTTTGGAAAGCTCCACTATCTGCTCGGTAGACCTGTAATTGGTCTCCAGCACGACCTTCTCAAGTGTGGGATAATATGCCTCCAGCTGCTTGATGTTAGACAGATACGCACCCCTGAAACGATAGATACACTGGTCGTCATCCGCCACGCAGGTAAGGTTCCCTGTATCAGCCAGCAGGTGCACAAGGTGCAGCTGGGCATAATTGGTATCCTGGAACTCATCCACAAGGATGTGGTCGTACCTGCTCCTGATACTGTTCCTGATGAACTCGTCCTTTTCAAGCAGGGAGCAGGCCATGGCCACCATGTCATCATAATCCACAAAATTGTTCGTCCACTTATATTCCTGATAGAGCCTGTAGAACTTCTCCAGGTCTGCCAGTTTAAGGAACTTCGCCCTCTCTGCCTCATCCAATGAGGGGTCTGCAAGCCTGGGATCCAGGTAAGCCCTGAGCTCATCAGGACCTATCAAATGGTCCCTGAACTGGGAAGTGCCTTCAAGCAGGCTTTTGATCAGGTCGTATGGTTTTGGAGGCACGACTATATTCTCAAAAGCAAAGTCATCGATATTCTTAACTGCCCACACATGACAGTGCTCCCTTGAAAGCAGCCTTGTCCCGTAGCCAATACCCAGGTCCAGCGGGAACTGCCTTATCAGCTCATTGCAGAAAGAATGGAAGGTTGCCACATCAATACTACTCCCAATGCCGATCTTCTTCTCGATCCTCTCCTGCATCTCCCCTGCTGCCTTCTCGGAAAATGTCAGTGCAAGTATTCTTTCAGGCAGAATACCCCCGTCAATAAGGTGAACCACCTTTTCGGTAATAGTAAAGGTCTTTCCGGAGCCCGGACCTGCAAGGATAAGGAGCGGTCCTTCAGCGTATGTTACCGCTTTTAATTGTTCTGCATTAAGATCATCTGATAACAAAATAATTGCTCCGGATCATGTGTAGTAATGTATTACGATTATTCATTCTTGTTTATTATATTTATAGACTTTCATAAGAATATTAAACAATGCTCAAGTGTTTCCTCTGGTTTTAGGTTTTAATGATCAGAACATGCAAATAAACGTTAAACAAAAAGCAAACGAATCCTTTGCAGTACCTCACAATATATTTAGACGTCAACTGTCTGGTCCATGTCGTGAGCATGTTTTTTCAGTAGATTGCGAAACTTTTGTATTTTATCAGATTTCAGTGTACCGTCAAAATCATAAGATGTCAATATTCCATCAACTTCCTCAAATACATCAATTGACCTGAATTCGGCATCCAGTGATTCGAACTCACAAAGAATTTCCTCAACTGCACCTGGGTATCGGAAAATATATGTGTTAATTATGCATGCCCCATCCAATTGGGGTTGTGAATTCCCCAGTATAGTTAAAGTCTCTGTAATTATATAATTTTCTATATCAAAACGAAACGATACAATACTATCACCATCAGAATCATGGAATTCATACTCTTCATTCATTTGAATCACTCTAATATAATAAATAGTTTCAACACGCAGCGACTCTATAGATTGTGTTGTTCACAAGAACAAAGTCATCGATATTCTTAACTGCCCACACATGACAATGCTCCCTTGAAAGCAGCCTTGTCCCGTAGCCAATACCCAGGTCCAGCGGGAACTGCCTTATCAGCTCATTGCAGAAAGAATGGAAGGTTGCCACATCAATACTACTCCCAATGCCGATCTTCTTCTCGATCCTCTCCTGCATCTCCCCTGCTGCCTTCTCGGAAAATGTCAGTGCAAGTATCCTTTCAGGAAGAATACCCTCGTCAATAAGGTGAACCACCTTTTCGGTAATAGTAAAGGTCTTTCCGGAGCCCGG